>CAZYWO010000007.1:0-40424 GCA_964651095.1 uncultured Oscillospiraceae bacterium
GGCTCCCTCAATAATAAACTTTTTAAAATCGTTAAGAATGAATCGATTATGAGGTTAGCCTTCTGCCAAGTATCGGCTAAACACATCTCCCATCTCATATCTAAATATATTCTAACGATTTTCAGGTAAATTGGCAATCCCCAAACTTACTCCAAGCGCCTCATCTACTATGGGAATCTGGTTGTCGCTCAGTGAGCCAATTCTTTCTTTTAGTCTCTGCTTGTCAATAGTTCTAAGTTGTTCCAACAGAACTACTGAATTTTTGCTGAGTCCGCCCTGTGTGGCCTTTAACTCTACGTGAGTCGGGAGCTTTGCTTTCCCTGTCTGCGAAGTGACCGCTGCCACGATGATAGTCGGGCTATACTTATTACCTACATCGTTCTGTACCACAAGTACAGGTCTTACTCCCCCTTGTTCCGAGCCTACTACGGGACTTAAATCAGCAAAAAACAAATCACCTTTTTTTACTATCAAGTCCAACACTCCTTTTACGGAACTTTTGCGGCGCAAAGCTTTTAAAGCCTTCGCCCTGCGTTCCTCTAATCTCAAATCTTATCTAAGTGCTCTAAGACTCTTCTGAAATTTTTCTTAGGGCTAAAGCCGTATATTCGGCAATATCCCCTGCCATTAGACCATATTCACCTTTATCCAAGGCTCCCAGGTCTCCCGCCATTCCGTGAATAAACACTCCGGCAATTGCAGCCTCTAAAGGCTCAATTCTCTTTCCCGACGGTCTTTTCTGTCCGCACAGAGAAGTGATTATGCCGGTAAGCACATCACCTGAACCTGCCGTCGCCATGCCGGGATTACCTGTAGTATTAGTATATGTTTTTTGGTCTGTTGTGGCTACAATAGTGCCTGCCCCTTTCAGCACTGTTATAGCGCCTGTCTTTTCTGCCAAGGCTAAAGCAAGTTCCCGACGCGACATTTTATCTGAATAGTCTGCGCCCATGATTCTTCTCGCCTCTCCCACATGGGGAGTTAATATGGTTCGGGCTTGTCCTTCTCTTTTTCGCTTTTTTATAATGTCAAAAAGATTCTCCTTAGCCAGAATATTAAGTCCGTCGGCATCAAGCACAATCGGTCCCTCATAAAATTCCAAAAGGTCTTTTACCTTCTTAACGCTCTCCTTGCTATCCCCCAATCCGGGTCCTACAGCCGCAGCGTCATAACGGCTTAAGTCTATTTTTGAAAGACTTTTATTCAAGCATGTGGCTTCCGGAATACCAACCTGAACGATGGGAAATAATTCTTCGGGGACTAAAAGCTGTACAAGACCTGCTCCCGACCTTAGGGCGCCCTTGGCGCAAAGTACTGCTGCGCCAGCCATGCCTACAGAGCCTGCACATATTAAAATCCTTCCGCAGTCTCCTTTATGTATTTCCCTGTTTCGCCTTTCAATAATATTCTTGGCAGTTTTTTTGGTAATAATACTCTCTAACATAAAAAATTTCCCCTCATAAACAAACAGGAGCAGATTTCATCCGCTCCTTATTAAACTTATACCTTATATTCCCAGTATGCTGCTTGCCATGACAAAATAAGTAAGTACAGAAACCATATCGGTCATCGACGTAATTACCGGATTTGCCATCAACGCAGGGTCTGCGCCTATCTTTTTAGCAATAATAGGAACCATTCCTCCAAAACATTTTGCAAATAATATAATTAATACCATAGCAGTGCAGACAGTAAACGCGATCAGAATGCTTTCTCTGTCAATAAGTATAATCTTGGTAAAGTTAAACACACTTAAAATTAACCCTATGCAAAGACTTATTCTCAGTTCCTTCCAAATAACCTTCAAAGCATCCTCCGGCTCCACTTCGTCAAGAGCTAATCCTCTTACAATTAATGTAGATGCTTGGGAACCTGTATTGCCTCCGGTTCCCATCAAAAGAGGAAGATAAGATACGAGGACTATGACTTTTGAAAGAATTTCTTCAAAGTTGCTGATTATTGCGCCCGTTATCATCTGTGAAATCATCATCACGATGAGCCATGGCAGTCTTGCCTTAACATGCTGAAAAACACTTTTATCCAGATATTCCTTGTCCGATTGTTCAAGGTCTATGATACCGGCCATACGCTCTATATCTTCAGTGTTTTCTTCTTCAATAACATCAAGAATATCGTCGAATGTAATAATTCCAACAAGGCGATTTTCTTTATCAACTACCGGCATTGCCATAAAGCCGTATTTTTTAAATTTTTCTGCGACCTCCTCCTGGTCGTCGTATACGTTGACCCAAACATATTCGGTACGCATTATATCTTTAATTTTTAAGTTGTCATCAGTTACGACTAAAGTGCTTAAAGACACAATGCCGATAAGTTTGCGGCCTGTATCCTTTACATAACACGTATAAACGGTTTCAGCATCCATTCCTACTTCCTTGATATGTTCCATCGCTCTTTGTACAGTCCATTCCTTTTCCAGACTAATGTAGTCGGGAGTCATCAAGCTGCCTGCACAAGTGTCAGGATAATTAAGGAAAGTGTTGATTAGCCGTCTTTCATCTTTTGGTGTTTTTTCGAGAATCTTATCTACCAGATTTGCCGGAAGTTCCTCTAAAATATCAATCTTATCGTCGAAGTCAAGCTCATCAATGATGTAGCTCAATTCTTTGTCAGTTATACCGTCTACTATTTTAAGTTGATCATCAGACGGCAGATAAGAAAAAACTTCAACCGAAACGTCCTTTGGAAGTAGTCTGTATACTACAATCGTGCGTTCCAGAATCTCAGGGTCTTCAAGCAGTTCCTCAAACATTTCAGCGATATCTGCATCGTTATATTTTAGGAACTCATCGCGAGCCATGAAATACTTTTTTTCTTCCAGTAACCGAAATATTTTTTCCATGGATTCTTCCATGGCTTCTTTCAAATTAATCAAAACATTTGAATCCATCGGAATTTCCTCCTTTCACAAAGCCAGCCTTTTAAGGCTCGCAGTGTTTGTAAGGAGTCTATCTCAGTTGAAATAAATTTACAGTAAACAAAGCGAGAGTAAAGACAAGGCTTTCATTTTTTAAATTGTTGTATTTTTTCCCGTCGGGAACACTATCCATATTCTTTACTCCTTTCTTCATGTAATGTCATGTAATATTTCATTCTATGGGTTATTATACCCTTAACTATAACAGTATACCTCATTTTATATGTACTTTGCAAGTATGAAAAAAACAAAAAAATATTGTATACACGGCGTTGACAATGGTAAATCTTAGTGTTAAATTTAAACTAAAGGAACTTGATTTCTTACAACAAATTATTATTTCTGTTAAGAGAAGAGGAGATTGGTAATGGCAAATATTGTTGAGCAATACATTGAGATTGCTAAGAGAAAGAATCCCGGCGAGCCTGAATTTATTCAGACCGTAGAAGAAGTTTTAACTTCAATTGAACCTGTCCTTGAGGCTCATCCAGAATATGTTGAAGCAGGACTTGTGGAAAGATTAATCGAACCTGAAAGAGGAATCAGCTTTAGAGTCGTATGGGTAGACGATAATGGCAAAGTTCAGGTTAACAGAGGCTACAGATACCAGTTCAACAGTGCAATAGGACCTTATAAAGGTGGTATCAGATTTGCTCCAAATGTATATCCGGGAATCATTAAATTCTTGGGATTTGAACAGATTTTTAAAAACAGTTTGACAGGACTTCCTATCGGCGGCGGCAAAGGCGGCGCTGACTTTGACCCTAACGGTAAATCCGACGGAGAAGTTATGAGATTCTGTCAGGCATTTATGACTGAATTATACAGACATATCGGTCCGTCAACCGACGTTCCGGCAGGCGACCTTGGCGTTGGTGCAAGAGAAATCGGTTACTTATTTGGACAATATAAAAGAATAGTTGACAGGTATGAAGGCGTTTTGACAGGAAAAGGACTGGCATACGGCGGATTATCGGGAAGAACCGAGGCTACTGGCTACGGAATAGTATTCTTCGCAAGAGAAATGCTCAAACACTTTAATGAAGAATTAAAAGATAAAAAAGTAGTTGTATCAGGTTTTGGAAACGTAACATGGGGTACGGTTCAAAAACTTAACGAGTTAGGAGCTAAGGTTATAACTATCTCCGGTCCTGACGGATACATACTCGACGAAGCAGGCGTTACAGGTGAAAAGGTTGACTATCTTCTTGAGCTAAGAAGTTCCGGTAAGAATATCTGCTCTCCTTATGCGGAAAAGTTCCCGGAAGCTAAATTCTTTGCAGGAGAAAAACCTTGGGGTGTTAAAGCCGACCTGTATATTCCATGTGCTACACAAAATGAAATCCATATTGAAGATGCCGAAAAGATGGTTGCCAACGGAGCCAAGTACCTTTGCGAAGGTTCTAACATGCCTACGACCAACGAGGCTATCAAGTATTTAATGGATAACAACGTTGTAGTCGGCCCTTCAAAGGCTGCCAACGCAGGCGGTGTTGCTTGCTCATGTATCGAAATGGGTCAAAACGCAGGTCATACTGTATTCAGCCCGGCTCAAGTTTACGAACAGCTTGAAACCATCATGGTTAACATTCACAAAAATGCAGCCGCTGCGTCTGAGAAATACGGTTTAGGCTACAATCTCGTTGCAGGCGCTAATATCGCAGGTTTTGAGAAAGTTGCTCAAGCTATGATGTCTCAAGGTTTAGTATAGGGCATAGTTAGTGTAGTAATTTTTTGACATAAAGATTCTCCCTTCCCCATTACAATAAGTTTTATGCAGCTTTATTGTAACGGAAGGGAGATTTTTTATTCCCATTATATTCGTATTGTCTCTCCTATATTTGTCAGATACAGATTTGCCTCTTTGACCTTTTTGCCTGTGGATTCCTCCAAAGCTTCGCGATATATTTCAAGCTGCATCTTGTACCTATGGGCTATTTGTCCCTTACGACGGTTAAATTCTTCCTTACTCTTAATAGCGGTGGTCTTGTAGTCCACCAATACCCACATTCCATCTTCTTCAAAGAAACAGTCTATAATGCCCTGCACCATGGTGCTGCTTCCATCGATTTCACGTATCAGATTAAAAGGTTTCTCTCTATAAACCGCAGGACTTGCTCCAATTCGTTTTCCCAAAGGTGAAGCGGCAAAATCTGCAAGTCTTTCCACGTTTACAACTTTCGCTTCCTCGTCAGTGATAAACTCCTCAGCCACAATCTTTCTGAGTAATTCAGCAATATAATCCGCACCTTCGGATACGGCACATGCAAAATCCATCTTTTCAAGTACCTTATGGGTAATAGTGCCAATCTGAGCAGCCGTAAAGCCCTGACGTACTTTAAAACTGGCAGGCTCCACCAAACTTATAGTCGATTCTTCCTCGCCTTGTTCTCCACCTCTTGCTGCCATTTTAACGTCTGCATCTGAAGCCGCCAGCTCGCTTACCGAGTATTTCGACTTAATGGAAAGCTCCTTTTCATAAGGGTAAGCGAAGGTCAGCCGCTCCAGCACAGGGCGGCTGACCATGCCCGGCTGCTCATCAATTATTTTAAGGGCCCGGCTGGCGGCACGTTTTCTTCCTTTAGAAATGCCCACCAGATCGGAATTGAAAATTTCTCCGTAGCCTTCTTTATGGCTGCATATAACCTTTCCGGTCATGGTCAAATAACTGTAATCTTTCGGAAATTCATCCATGACTTTTTGAACTTCCTTAGGAACGTCGTCGCAGATACCCAAAATTGCCAAAATATCTTTAGCACGAGTCAAGGCTACGTATAATACCCTCTTTTCTTCCTCCACCTCTTCCTTATGGTATTTCTGGCGAATTACATTCTGTATAATCGTAGTTTTGTACCAACTTTCATTGTAATTTACCACCGGAAGCCCAATGCCGAAATCCTTGTGTATAGCTGCGCCTTTGCCCAGAGTTGTATAATTCAGTTTGCGGCAGAAACCACTGAGTAAAACCATTGGGAATTCAAGTCCTTTAGACTTATGGATGGTCATAATCCTTATGGTGTCATCATCCTCTCCCACCATTTTCACCTGCCCCATGGCAACCTTTTTTTCTTTCACTGCATCTATGTACTTCATAAATCCATACAAAGAGCCGTCGCCGGCGCTGCTGTAGCCTGCCGCCTTTTCCACTAAAGCGCGAAGGTTTGCCTGCCTTTGGCTTCCCGACGGCAGCGCTCCCATAGCGACGTAAAAGTCTGTCGAAAGCATAAGTTCCCAAACCAATTCGTCAAGAGGAAGAATTCTTGACATCTGCTGCCACTCCTTAAGTTTATCAAAAGTATTTTGGCATTTTATCCGCAGGTCAATATTTTCTCCTGCCTGTGCATATTCTGCTAAAGCGTGGTAAAATGAACCTTCTCTCTTACCTAACCTTATCTCCACCAACTGGTCGATTGTATATGCTAAAATTTCCGAACGCATAACTGTAAGCAGCGGTATATCCTGTTTTTCATTATCTATAATGGCAAGCATCGACATAAATGTGTTGATTTCAATAGTATCAAAAAATCCATCGTTATCATCCACGTACGCAGGCAGATTATTTTCAGTCAATATCTTATAAAACATATTTGCGTAATTTTTTACACCGCGCATGAGGATAACAATATCCTTTTTTTCAAGAGGTCTCATCCTGCCCTGTTTACTGTCAAAGAAAGGTTTTCCTAGACAGTCGCGGATTATCTTCACCGCCGCCAAAGCCTCTTTTTCCGCCTTCATTAAAGTTTTAAGTTCCTCATCCGGCTGGCTTTCCTCGTCCCAAGGGCTGGATGCAAGAAAAAGTTTAGGTATATAATCAGACATTTCTCCGTTAGGGTCTCCAAGATACAGGGCTGCATTTTCATCATAGCCTTTCATGATTCTTTGAAAAATCGTGTTTATAAAATCTATTACAGGCTTCTTGCTTCTAAAATTGCGATTCAAGTCGATTTTTTCAGAAAGAGCAGCCTCGCCCTTTGTCTTCATTTCCTGTGCATATTCCTGATATCTTCCCTGAAATATATCAGGTTCTGCAAGCCTGAATTTATAGATACTCTGTTTTACATCACCCACCATGAAGAGATTGTTTTCACGTTTGATAGTACTGATTAAGGTTTCCTGAATCACGTTGCTGTCCTGATATTCATCTATAAAAATATGTTTAAACTTCTCCCTGTAAAAGCCTGCGGCTTCCTCATCTTTCAGAATTTGATAAGCATAATGTTCAATGTCGTTAAAATCCACAAGACCTTTTTCTTTTTTCTTTTCATTATATATATCACGAAAATCTTTTATCAGCATTGCAAGATACCGGCCGTCTTCATAGGTTTGCCTAACTTCTTCATAAAGATTCTCTGCGGTATCGTAAAAATAGGCTTTTTTGGCTGATGACACACAGTCCTTCATCAGATTTCTGTTTTTCTCCATGAAAGCTTTAGCCTCTGCAAGTACAGTCTGATCTCCGCTGTTTTTGTCAGGAGCAAAATATTTTTTGCTCATTATGGGCATTTTAAAATTGTCAAGCGCCTCTTTTATTCTGTTAAAGTCGCCTGATTTACAAACATTGCAAAGATTTTCGGCTATACTCATATCCTGAACTGCAAGTTCATGAGCGCCTTCAAAACAGTTGACGAGAGTCCACTGCAAGTTTTCCTCCAGTTTTTTTACAGCCCTATCTAATGATTCGGATAAATCCCGATAAATATAATTTATCACAGCCGAATCCATAAATTGCTTAAAACTTACGTTAAGACTGTCAACTGCTTCATCAAGCCACATATAAGGTTCAGGCAAGCTTTGAATAGTATCAAAGGCCTTTTCAATCATCTCTCTTAGTTTTCTGTCGTTGCGGTCGCCGCTGAACTTATTGAGAAAATCGTAAAAACGGCTGCTGCCTTCTTCAAAGTATTCTTCAATCAATTGATCAATTGCCTGACCTTTCAATATGGTCTGCTGGCTGTCATCACAGATTTTAAAATTGGGTTCTATGTCGATTAAATAAAAATACCTATGTATAACTTCAAGGGCAAAGGAGTGGAAAGTGCTTATATTTGCCATAGGAAGCATATCTAACTGTTTTTTCAGAAAGATTAAATCATGTTTATCTCCTGATTCTCCCACCTCACTTATAGCCTGATTTATAGCTCTGTGGATTTTCTCCTTCATTTCGGAAGCCGCCGCATTGGTAAATGTAACTATTAACATTCTGTCAATAGAACACTTATCCTCTAAAATAAGCCTCTTTATACGCTCTACGAGAACGGCTGTCTTACCGGAACCTGCTGCTGCCGCAACCAAAATATTTTTATTTCTAAGCTCTATGGCTTTTGCTTGTTCCTTTGTCCAGTTCATTTGTTACCCTCAACTTTTTATTTCTTTATTCTTCTTAATTAATTGCAAACAGTATATCAGAAAAAGACGCGTTTGACAAATTGACATGATTAATCCGAGGAATTATAATTTAACCAGTTTAATTGAATACATTTACGTGTATAAAAGAATTAATCAAGGTATGAATGAGGTACTTAAATGACTGAACATATAAAAAAAACTACAATGCTGATGATTTTAGACGGTTTCGGTTTGAATCCATCCGACTATGGAAACGCTGTAGCGGCAGCACGCACTCCCAATCTTGATGAAATCTTTGCAAAATATCCAAATGTAAAACTTAATGCCAGCGGGCTTGCTGTAGGTCTGCCTGAAGGCCAGATGGGAAATTCTGAGGTCGGTCATCTTAACATCGGCGCAGGCCGCATTATATATCAAGAACTTACTAAAATAACCAAGTCTATAGAGGAGGGTATTTTCTTCAATAATTCCCCATTGAACAATGCAATGGATCACGTTGAAGCCAAGCAAAGCGTTCTCCACATCTTCGGACTTCTATCCGATGGAGGGGTTCACAGCCATATAGAACACATAAAAGCTGTTCTTAGACTGGCAAAGCAAAAAAATCTAAAAAAAGTGTATCTGCATTGCTTCATGGACGGCAGAGATGTGCCTCCTACCTCCGGTATCGGTTATATGAAGGAAATTGAAGAGTACATGGCAAGCCTTGAGCTTGGAAAAGTCGGCGTAGTATCAGGCAGATATTACGCAATGGACAGAGATAATAGATGGGAACGAGTAGCTTTAGCTTACGATGCTCTTACTCTCGGAGAAGGCCGCAAAGCCGATTCAGGAACCGATGCAGTTCAAAAGGCCTATGATGAAGGCGAAACAGACGAATTCATCATGCCGTCTGTGTGCTGTGATGATTCAAGTATAAAAGACTCAGATGCAATTATCTTCTGCAATTTCCGACCGGACAGAGCCCGTGAAATTACCCGTGCTTTTGTAGATGATGATTTTGATAATTACGCTTTTCAGCGCAGAGCCAAACTTAAAGATTTAAAATACGTGTGCATGACTCAATACGACTCCCAGATGCCTAATGTGGAAGTCGCTTTTCCGCCTTATGCAATAAAGAATACCCTTGGAGAATACATCTCCAATCTTGGGCTGCGTCAACTTCGCATTGCCGAGACTGAAAAGTACGCCCACGTGACATTCTTCTTTAACGGCGGCGTTGAAACTCCAAACCCGCTTGAGGACAGAATTTTAGTCCCATCGCCAAAAGTTTCAACCTATGACCTTAAGCCTGAAATGAGCGCACCTGAGGTAACCCAACAAGTGCTTAATGAAATCGAATCAGATCGTTACGATGTGATTATCCTAAACTTTGCCAATGCAGATATGGTAGGTCACACAGGAGTTTTCCAAGCTGCTGTTAAAGCCGTTGAAGCTCTCGATAAATGTGTCCGCCCAATTACAGACGCAATACTTGCTAGAGACGGTCAAATTCTTCTCACTGCGGATCATGGCAATGCGGATAATATGCTCAATGACAAGGGTGAAATTGTAACTGCTCACTCGACCAATCCGGTACCTTTAGTGCATATTTCAAAAAATCCGGCTGAATTTACTGACACTGCAAAAAGCGGCAGTGGCAAGCTGGCTGATATTGCACCGACACTGCTTCATCTTATGGGGCTTGCTGTCCCTGTGGAAATGAGCGGCGAATGTCTAATAAAATGATTAAAATGTATTTTATAAATTGATATTTATTTCCAAAAATGCTATTATGAAAATAGCTATAAAATTAAAAAGAAAGGGTGAATTTACTTATGATTAAAGAAAATGTTGCAAAACTGCTAAACACTCAAATAAATAAGGAGCTTTATTCCGCATATCTGTATCTGGAATTTTCCAATTTCTATACAGAACAGGGATTATCAGGCTTCGCTAACTGGTATAACATTCAGGCTCAGGAGGAACGCGATCATGCGATGCTGTTCATGCAGTATATGCAGAACAACGATTTAAAGGTTACGCTTGAAGCAATCGAAAAACCTGCCGCTGAATTAAAAGACAATATGGATCCACTTAAAGCAGGTCTTGCTCACGAAGAATACGTAACAAGCCTTATCCATACCATTTATGATGCGGCTTATGAAGAAAAAGACTTCCGTACTATGCAGTTCTTAGACTGGTTCGTAAAAGAACAGGGTGAGGAAGAAACTAATGCCAATGATATGATTAAAAAGATGGAACTTTTCGGACAAGATCCTAAGAGTTTATACATGTTAGATCAGGAAATGGCTTCTCGTACTTACTCAGAACCATCTCTGACATTATAAACTGTAATCCATATATCATCATATACGGCAATATATAACGTTAAACATACAAAAACCGGGTCTTTATGCAGCCCGGTTTTTTATTTATGTTTTCTTATTATAAATGAGGTGGCAGCCACTTCCGGATTATGGCTTCAGCCACTTTTATTCCATCCACCGCTGCCGACATGATACCGCCTGCATATCCTGCACCTTCGCCGCAGGGATAGAATCCCTCCAGCTTATTGCCTTTGCAAGCCCCTACCAACAGTTCATCCCGTTTAAAACGTACCGGCGAAGAACTTCTCGCTTCTACAGCAGTGACAATCGCATCATCGGAATCAAACCCATGCAGTTTTTTTCCAAGATGAGGCATTGCTTCTCGCATGGCTTCAACTGCAAATTCAGGCAGTGAATTTGCAACAGCAGCCGCTTTACCATCACGCAGCTCTCCCCATGTAGACGACGGCGCCTTATAATTTCCTCCACCGTTTATAAATGCCAAACGCTCATATTTTTCCTGAAACTCAACCCCGGCTAAAATATCATCTGACCCAAAGTCTGAAATCCTTACATCACACAGCAATGCGCTGTTGGCCATACCGCTGTCCCGTTTATGATAGCTCATACCGTTGGTAACAACTCCGCCCTCCTGAGAGGAAGCGACAACAACATGTCCGCCCGGACACATGCAAAAGGTATATACGCCTCTCCCGTTTTCACACCGCCAGTTCAGCTTATAATCCGCCACCGGAAGTCCAAGCTCTTTAGATGTGCCGCCATACTGACCTATATCTATGACATCCTGGGGATGTTCAATTCTGACGCCTATGGAAAAAGGTTTCTGAACCATTTCTATGCCCTTATCCTTAAGCCATCTAAATGTATCTCTTGAACTGTGACCAATAGCAAATACCGCCGCTTCACACTCAATTCGTTCACCGCTTGACAACTCAAGCGCCGCAATTTTTCCATCTTTGATAACGATATTGGACACACGAGCGCCGAATCTCACATCGCCGCCCATCGCCTTGATTTTTTCTCTTATATTCTTAACAACAGTGCAAAGTACATCTGTCCCTATATGTGGTTTCTGTTTATATAAAATATCCTCAGACCCTCCTGCATGTACAAGTTCTTCAAGTACCTTGCGAATTCTCACATCTTTAATCCCCGTCGTCAGCTTACCGTCGCTAAAAGTCCCTGCACCGCCTTCCCCAAACTGCACGTTGGATTCAGTGTCAAGCACGCCTGTTTCCCAAAATTTTGCCACCGTTTCAGTTCGGCTGTCCACATCCTGACCTCGTTCCAGTATTAACGGTTTGTAACCTGCCTGTGCCAATATAAGACCTGCAAAGATACCTGCCGGTCCAAAACCCACAACCACCGGTCTATTCATCATCGGTATGGCGTCTTTTCGGCTTATGGCCGTCTTATACCGGTCTGACGGAGCTATCTCCAAATTGAACTTTTTATCGGCTTTTAAGTGAACCTGACGATCGGGATTTTTTGCAAATGCCAAATTAAAATCCACCGAATACACCAGCCAAATGTTTCCCTTGTCGCGAGCATCGATGGACTCCTTAACAATTTTCCAATCTTTAACTATATATCCCCTGCCGCCGATCTTCTTTAATATTTTTTCAGGGAGCTTATCTTTCGGTTCATCAGGGCGCAATTTTAACTGGTGAATTCTGTACATTCTGCTGCCATTCCCTTTCCTGCACGCAAGCCTGTCAACCACGCGTTATGCAAATTATATCCGCCGCAAGGGCCATCGTAATCCAGCACCTCGCCGCTAAAAAACAGCCCCTTAACAATCTTAGACTCCATAGTCAAGCTCTCAACCTCATCGAGAGCAACTCCACCTACAGTAATCTGTGCTTCGTTCCAGCCTTTTAACCCTTTTACTCTCAATTTCATACTGACAAGATTATCGGCAACCGCAGCTAACTTCTTTTCATCTGTAGCTACTAAAGAGTTACTTCTTTCAGGTTCAATCCCCGCCTGCAATAAAATTCTGCGTGCCAACGGCTCCTTTACCAAAGTTTTCATGGAGTCAAGTGCGCTCAGGTTTTTAATCATAAAGCGGCTTTTAATCATATTTGAAATTTCCATTGCCCCAAAATCAGGCGCCAAGTTTATATCAATTGAATATCTTGAAAAGGCCTCCGATGGAGGTTCCCCTTCCTGAGCTTTAATATGTCTGGACATATTCATAACGCATATTCCGGAAAGGCTGTCCGACCTGAACTGTACCTCTCCTTTTTCACTGAAAACCGGTTTGCCCAAGCGGTACAATGTTACCTGTGCTTTGCTTCGTATTCCCTTTATATCTGATAAGTCTTCACATACCTCAACTGCCGTCAATCCCGGAATTAGTCTGGTGACCTTATGACCCATTTGACGAGCCATAACATATCCATCTCCCGTTGTTCCCATGAACCCATACGATTTTCCTCCGGTCGCAATTAACACCTTTTTTGCATGAATTTTTTCATATTTTTCGATACCGGATGTACCGTTTGCAGAAGCCGTGCCTTCAAATTTATTATCAACGAAAAGAAGGAAGCCTCCCTTTGGGTCTGCTTCCATTTTTCTAATTTCACTATTCAAAAAAAGTTCTGTTCCTTCACCTATGGCACATGACGTCAGTATTTCAGTCACTGACTTAGCGTCTTCAGAATACGGATAGAGTCTGTCCTCCTCATCTTTTCTGATAGAAATTCCAACGCTGCCAAAAAAATCTATGACTTGTTCTATGAATTCACATTTGATGTTGGATAAATTACACCTGCCGTTGCCCGCTGCGCTGAGCTTTTTCCCCGTACATTCCTTTTTTTCAAAGATTGCCACAGTAAGTTCAGGTGCGCTTCTTTTTACGGTTATTGCAGCGGCAAGACCTGAAGCTCCGCCGCCGATTACAGCCACATCATAGCTCTTTTTCATTATTTCACCTCTTGGGTGTTATCTGTTTCATCATAGTTTTCGCCGGTATCTTCTGTTGCTGCATCAGCAACCGGTTTCGGTGCAAGTGCAAGGTCCAAAAGCTCTTCAGGTGTCTGCTCTACGGTTTTAAGTTCTGCCTGAGCTTCCTTCGCCGCTTTAATTGCCTGCTTAGCAACTGCATGGGCTTCCTCAAATTTATGGGTGGCTTCCTCCAGCAATTCTTCCTTAGTTCTGATAAACTTAGGTTTAACAATTCTGATAGTAGCTCCCACATGAACTATATTGATGCCCTGCACGATCATACAGAGTCCTATCATTGTGATAGATGCTAAATTGAAAATCTCTCCATCGAAGAAAACATATAATCCAAATATCAAGTTTAGAAGACCGATTATAAGATGACCCCAGAAATTATTAGTCCTGTCGTCAACGTGTTCCCATGCGCGTACAAAATTACGAATACCTGTAATCAGCACCCAAAGTCCTAAAATCATCGGAACTACCGCATCTGCAGAAATTTTATTTAAGAGAATCAGTACGCCGAGTACAAACGTAGTCGTACCGTCGTTTAAAATCCATGATCTCTCCTCATTATCTCCTCTATAACTGCTGTATGAAAGACATTCTACAATGCCGGCAAACACAAACACTAAGCCAACAATAAAAGCGACAGATGAAAAGGTAACCCCTTCATTTGCTCCTAAGAAGATGCCTGCTCCAATGAACAAAACCCCTGTAAGAATAGTCAAAATTCTCACTAATTTTTCCTCCCTATCGCATTTTTTAGTTTTTAATATTATACTTTGAAATCCTATTCAAGTCAAGAAAAGCCAATTTTCTTCACAAAAACCCCATATAAAGAATCCTGCATTTTAGCATTGAACGTTTTCCTAATTATTATGTTTATAATTTACACTTGTTAAAAATTCAAAATATGTTACAATACTAAATATTGGGTAATATAGGGAGAATAGGTATGGAAAATAACAATAGCAAATTAAAAGCAACTTTTATTGTGCCATCTGTTATTGGTATTCTTTTATTTATGATACCGATCAAATATGATGGCGATTGGACTATTTGCGTTAAGATTCTGGCAGACTGGATCGGTTATGCACTGCAAAATGTGCTTCCTATCTTATGCGTAATAATCATAACCATTTCCGCAATCATGTCAGTTATATCTTTAGGAAAACCAAAATTTATCACAGAACGCCCTATCTTAAACGATACATTTTCTGCTTCCCCGGTTTGGGTTGTAGTAAGAGTTCTAGGCGCTGTTTTCATCTGGCTCACTTATCTGGGCGTTAAAGCAGGTGATGATGATACAGGATTCATTCATATGATTACCGAAGGCGGTGCAGGCGGATTTGTACTTAGCGACCTTTTAACGGTTCTTGTTATCATATTCGCCATTGCAGGTTTGCTTCTGCCGTTGCTCTTAGACTTTGGTCTTTTGGAATTTGTAGGCGCGCTTCTGACCAAGATTATGAGACCGCTGTTTAAAATTCCGGGACGAGCTGCTGTAGACTGTATCACATCATGGATTGGAGACGGTACGTTAGGAGTTATGCTTACCTGTAACCAATATGAAGGCGGATACTATTCTGCAAGAGAAGCTTCCGTTATTGCAACGACTTTCTCCGCAGTATCTATAACCTTCAGTATCGTCGTATTGGCTCAGGTTGATTTGATGGAATACTTTGGTTTATACTACTTGATTATATGTTTAATTGGTATAGCGTGTGCAATCATCTGTCCGAGAATACCTCCTCTTTCTTTAAAGAAAGATGTTTATCTGGTAGAAGGAAAAGCCATGCCTGAAACTATTCCATCTCAATATAATTCATCTTATGAATACGGCATGGATTTAGCTCTTAAAAGAGTGGCAGAACATAAAGGCATAGGTCAATTCTTTGAAAACGGACTTAAAAATGCAGCGGGTATGTGGTTCGGCGTATTACCTACTGTAATGGCAATCGGTACATTGGCTCTGCTGCTGGCAAACAATACCCCGATCTTTGAAGTTCTAGGCAAGCCGTTTATGCCGCTGTTAAACTTATTACAAGTTCCGGAAGCAGCAGAGGCATCTAAGACTATGATTGTAGGATTTACAGATATGTTTACCCCTTCTATCATCGCAGCGGAAGGGATTGCCAGCGCTATGACCAGATTTATCGTTGCCGTAGTATCTGTAACGCAGCTTATCTACCTTTCTGAAGTCGGCGGTCTTATTTTAGGCTCCAAGCTTCCGGTTAAGCTGTGGGAATTATTTGTAATCTTCTTGGAAAGAACTATTATCAGTTTGTTGATAGTTTGCCCTCTGGCACACCTGATTTTCTAAGTTAATAGGTGAAAGAAAGCATGTATAATACAATCTTATAGATCGGATTTAGATGTTAAGTTTCGGTCTATAAATAAAAACAAGTAAATGATTATTACCCAAAATTAAATGGGGGCTGCCCGGCTGACCGATTTTAATATCAGCCATGAAAGCATCCCCCATATTTTTTTAATATCCTAAACGCCAAAAGGATTAAAATACAGATTATAATCCAATAATCTTCTTAATGAGCTCAGGAGCGCATGTGGGCTCTTGTGAAAATTCAAAAGCCTCTTTCGCAGATTTCATAGCTGTATTGACTTTATCTTCGTCATTTCCGTAGAAAATTGCTAAAGTTTCGCCTGCCTCCACTGCATCTCCAACTTTCTTACAAAGATATACACCTGCGGAAAGATCTATTTCATCCTCTTTAGTTGCCCGGCCCGCTCCCGTATGCTGTGAAGCAAGTCCTATAGTCCTTGCCGCAATACGGGCTACAAAGCCGCTTTTTTCTGATATCAATTCCTTACGCACGCTTGCCTGAGGAAATAGTGAATAATCATCAACTACTGCAGGATTTCCTCCTTGAGCCTCTATAAAGTTTCGGAGCTGCTTCACACCCTCTCCGCTGTCTAAGGCTGCCTTAGTCATGGCATATCCCTCTTCTGGAGTGGCTGCTTTCCCGCCCAGATAAACCATAATTCCGCTTAGTTTTTCTGCCAGCTCTGTAATATCGTCAGGTCCCTTACCTTTAAGGGTTTCTATGGCTTCAATCACTTCAAGACTATTGCCTACCGCTTTTCCAAGAGGCTGACCCATTTCCGTGATTGCAGCTACAGTCCTGCGGCCTGCATCTGTGCCGATATCAACCATGAGATTTGCAAGGGTAACCGCATCATCAATATTTTCCATAAAAGCGCCATCTCCGCACTTTACATCCAAAACAATAGCGTCGCTTCCGGCAGCAAGTTTTTTACTCATTATGCTGGATGCAATCAATCCGAAATTATCCACCGTAGACGTTACGTCGCGCAGAGCATAAAGTTTTTTATCAGCCGGCGTAATATGTGCAGTCTGACCTATTACAGCCATGCCGATCTGATTAACTTGATTAAGGAATTCCTCCGGTTCAAGAGCAATCCTAAAGCCCGGTATTGATTCCATTTTATCCACAGTTCCTCCTGTGAATCCAAGTCCTCTGCCGCTCATCTTGGCAATCGGCACGCCGCAGGCAGATGCCAGAGGCGCAACTATTAAAGTCGTCTTATCTCCCACACCGCCGGTAGAATGTTTGTCGACCTTAATTCCGTTAATCGGCGAAAGATCAATAGTATCTCCTGAATAACGCATAGCATTGGTAAGCAGGAAAGTTTCTTCTCTGTCAAGGTCTTTAAAGAAAATTGCCATCAGGAGGGCGGCAGCTTGATAATCAGGGATATCTCCTGCAACGTATCCTGTAATGAAGTATTCAATTTCTTCTTTGGAAAGTTTTTCTCCTTCACGTTTTTTATATATTATATCGTTCATATTGAAAGCCATAATCAATTCATCTCCTTAGTCGATTATAAATTATATAATTTCCTCTTTAAAGCTTTTTCCTAATCCTGTGTCCTTAACTTCCAGAATATCAGCTACGGTTGCTCCTACGTCGGCAAAGGTTGATCTAATTCCTAAATTTATGCCTGCCTTACATCTTTTTCCGTATACGATAAGCGGCACATACTCTCTGGTATGGTCTGTTCCCTGTGCAGTCGGATCGTTGCCGTGGTCGGCACAAATCATCATAATGTCATCTTCACCCATGGCACCCATAATTTCAGGGAGTCTTGCATCAAATTCTTCAATACACTTTCCGTAACCAATGGGATCTCTCCTATGACCATACTGAGAATCGAAATCCACCAGATTGGTAAATATGAAGCCCTCAAAGTCCATCTTCATAGCCTCGATAGTTTTATCTACGCCGTCCATATTGCTCTTGGTATGGGTGCTTGTAGTAATTCCCTTTTCATTGAAAATATCTCCGATTTTTCCTACTGCGTACATTTCTTTTCCTGCCTGTGAAACCATATCCAGCACAGTATCAGCCGGAGGTGTTACCGCATAGTCTCTTCTGTCCGAAGTTCTCACACGATGACCGTCTTTTATGACGTAGGGCCTTGCAATAACTCTGCCGCATGCCCAATCCCCTACCAAGAGTTTACGGGCGATTTTGCATATGTCGTAAAGTCTTTCCAGCGGAATTACGTCAATATTGGCAGCAATCTGAAATACGCTGTCTGCGGATGTATATACTATAGGTTTTCCCGTAGCTTCATGTTCAGGTCCTAATTCTTCGATAATAGCTGTTCCCGAAGCAGGATAATTGCCTAAGCACTCAATGCCGATTTCCTTTTCAAAGGTTTCCATAAATTCTCTAGGAAAGCCTTCCGGATAAGTTTTAAATGGTATGTCTGTCTTTAAACCTGCAATTTCCCAGTGACCCGTGGTCGTATCTTTTCCTTTTGAGACTTCTGCCATCTTGCCAAAACATCCCAGAGGTTTTTCAACAGCAAGTTTTGCTCCGCATACTCCTTCAATGTTTCCAAATCCCAATTTAAGAAGATTGGGAATATTCAATTTTTCGCTTTTTTCAACAATGTGTCCAAAAGTATCTGCGCCTGAATCGCCGTATTCTGCCGCATCAGGCAGTTCTCCCACACCTAAACTGTCGGTTATAATCAAAATTACTTTTTTATTGAGTCCATCTTCTCTGCCGTTTTTATTTTTTCCGCTCATCTTAATACCTCCTCTGGTCTGCCTTCCACAAAGTCCAGCGAAACCAATTTATATTCTACGCCGTTGTACACGCCTTTTATGCCGTTTTTAAACGCTTCCTTGCCGTGCAGATGTCCATATACGCAAGTCTTTACTCCGTACCCGCTCATAAGCTCCGTAAAGCCGGAACCTTGATGTTTATCGTTAGTAGGCGGAAAATGCAGAACTCCTATCAAGGTGTCCGCTCCTGCCTTTTTTGCATCCTCAAGGGATAATTTGAGTCTTGCCACTTCACGTTCATAAATCTTCTGATCGTGCTGTGTAAAACCTTCTGTTCCCGGACAAATCCAGCCTCTGGTTCCGCAAATTCCTATCAATCGCGTATCATTTTCTCTTTCCGTGGAGTTTATCAAACATGTCGTGTCTGTGAGAGATTCTGCATGGGGATTTATAAGCACGCACTTGTTCTGCACAAACTGCATAGTTCCGTCGTCGTACAGCTTATTTAATTTGCTTATGGACTGCCACCATAAATCGTGATTTCCTTTAAAGAAAATCTTTTTACCGGGAAGATTGTGTATCCAATTTAGGTCAGTTATTGCTTCTTCCTGTCTAAGCCCCCATGAGATATCTCCGCACATTATTACATAATCTTCATCATCCACCAGCTCGGTCCAGTGTTGATAAAGTTTTTCCGTATGCCCTATCCACTGGCCTCCGAAGATGTCCATGGGCTTTTCAACCTTTTCTCCAAAGGATAGATGAAGGTCTCCTATGGCAAAAATTTTCATACTTTTATTCCTTAATCTCCGTTATTTCTTTAGGTATATCCAAAAGTGTCATCGACTCCTTATCTCCAAGAGCAGTCACACCTCTGAGTTTCCTTTGAATACTTCTGGTTCTCGTTCCTATAAGCTTGTCAAGTTCAGCATTTGCCTGATTAATACGCGCCTGTGTCGCTTCAAGCACATCGCCGAACTTGTCGAATTCCGTCTTAACTGCACCAAGAATATCCCAAACTTCGCTGGAATGTTTCTGGATAGCCAAAGTCTTAAATCCCATCTGAAGGCTGTTGAGCAGAGCCGCCATTGTCGTCGGTCCTGCAATATTGACTTTATATTCCCGCTGAAGAACCTCAAGGAGTCCGCGTCTTACCACCTCCGCATAAAGCCCTTCAAATGGAAGGAACATTATTGCGAATTCCGTGGTATAAGGCGGTTCTATATATTTATCTCTTATATCTTTTGCTTCAGACTTAATGATTTTTTCTAATGCCTTAGCGGCTTCTTCAACAAGGGCTGCATCGCCCGTCTCATAGGCATCAACCAGCTTTCCGTAAGCATCTCCCGGGAATTTAGCGTCGATTGGCAGCCAAACAGGTTGATCATCGTCTCCCGGCAGTTTTACGGCAAACTCAACTCTTTCATTTGAATTAGGTCTGGTTCTAACTTCCGTATCGTACTGATCCGGCGACAAAATCTGCTCCAAAATTGCTCCAAGCTGCACTTCTCCCAGAATACCTCTGGTTTTTACGTTGGAAAGCACCTTTTTAAGATCGCCTACTCCGGCAGCCAAATTCTGCATTTCTCCCAAGCCCTTATACACCTGTTCCAGTCTTTCGCTTACCAGTTTAAATGACTGACTTATGCGGTCTTCAAGGGTTTTTTGCAGCTTTTCATCTACTGTCTGTCTCATAAGTTCAAGCTGCTTATTATTATCGTCGGTAAGCTCACCGATTTTTTTCTCCATAGTGTTTCTTATATTCTCAAGTTTCTGTTCATTTTCAACTGCCAGATGGCTGAAACGATTATTAAGTTCAAAAAGACGCTTATCCATATTTTCTGCGCTGTCCCTTTGATTTTGAGAAATCATATCGCCAAAGACCTTTAACGTTCCCTGAATAGTCTGCACCGTATTCTGGTTTTCGCTGCGTATTTCGTCAACCTGTCTGGACAGGTTCTGGTATGCGTTAACCATGCTGCTTACTTCCCTGTTTAGTCCCCTGTTGACGAAAATCATTATAAACAAACCAACAACTGAAATGACCGCTACCAATATAAGCAAATATAATATCAATTCAATTTCTGTCATAATTTCCCTCCAATCCTTGCGGCAACGCCGTTATAATCACAGGAACTATTATACCACATTCTGCCTATAAAAAACAATGTACGTATGGTGAAAGTCGTTTATAGAACCCCCCAGTTGTCAGTTAAATTAAAAACGAGCAGTTTTATTAAACTGCTCGTCTTAAAATACGATTTAACTATTCGATCAATTATAAAATTGAGATTAAATGCTTTCGCAGCCTTACTATATATTATTGCCTTAGCTGCTCTACTATTTAACTGCGTTCTTAGCAGTTTCGCAAAGCTGTGCAAAAGCCGGAGCATCGTAAATAGCCATTTCGGAAAGCATCTTTCTGTTGATTTCGATTCCGGACTTCTTCAATCCGTTCATAAGCTGGCTGTAACTGATTCCATTCATTCTTGCGCCAGCGTTGATTCTTGCAATCCACATCTGTCTGTACTGTCTTTTCTTTAACTTTCTTCCAACGTAAGCTGATCTTAATGATCTCATTACAGCAGGATTTGCAGCTCTGAACTGTTTGCTCTTTGCGCCGTAAAATCCTTTAGCCAATTTTAATATCTTTTTATGTCTCTTATGAGCATTTAAACCTTTTTTAACTCTTGCCATTTTTCTTACCTCCTAAAACCTTTCAAACTATTTTGCCATTGATCTAAGCATTCTCTTTAAGTCAGCGCTTGTTAAAACAGTGGACTTTCTCAAGCCTCTTTTTCTCTTAGCTGTCTTTTTAGTAAGAATATGGCTCTTATATGCCTTATTTCTCTTAATCTTTCCAGATCCTGTTAATTTAAGTCTTTTACATGCTCCTCTATGGGATTTCATCTTATTCTTTGCCATGATGATTTTTCTCCTCCTATATAATGTAAATCGTAATTTGTAACTTCTGAAAATTTATTTATCGTTTTTAGGTCCGAGTACCATTGTAAGGCTTCTGCCTTCAAACAAAGGTTTCTTTTCGATTATTCCCACTTCGGCAACACTTTCAGCAAAAGCGTTCATAACTTCCATGCCTCTTGCAGCATAATCCTTTTCTCTGCCCCTGAATCTCAGGCTTACTTTAACCTTATCGCCGTCCTGAAGGAATTTTGAAGCGGTTTTAGCTTTAACCTGAACGTCATGATCTTCAATAAAGGTACTCAGTCTGATTTCCTTAACCTGAGTAACTTTTTGTTTCTTTTTGGCTTCCTTTTCCTTTTTTTGAAGCTCATAGCGATATTTACCGTAGTCAAGAATCTTACAAACCGCAGGTTTAGCGTTAGGTGAAATGTTAACCAGATCCAATTTCTTCTCGTTGGCTAAATTTAACGCTTCCTCTATAGGCATTACACCCAGCATTGTTCCGTCTGTATCAATAACTCTGACTTCCTTATCACGAATTTCTTCGTTGATTAAATTTTCCTTACTAATGGCAGTTACCTCCTAAAATAAATAAAAGCGGACACTATAAGTATCCGCCTCAAATACACCCCCGCAAAAGGTGTTAATTTCAACATATCGACCCGCGCCGGTGACTAGACCGGTCAGGTGAGAAGCGGATTACTTCTTCTTCGTTACTGAAACAATATACCACTTCATCAGCCTAATGTCAAGAGTTTTTTCAATGCTTTCAGGATTTCGGTTGTAGGATTACAATACATGTTTGACAAACCTACATTTTAGCATTTTCTTAGCTGCCTTATCTATTCATTTGTATTCTATCTTTATTTTATCTTTATTTTGTCTTTTTAATTATCCAGTTAAAACGAATAGAGCAACTATTTTCAAATTAAATAAAAAAATTTTTATAAAAATTTGTGAACACCTGTTTACTTTTTGTTCGCGTTGTGTTAAAATTAAAAGCAAATAAAACTAAGAAAGGCGTGGGAATCAATGTTAAAAGAAAGAGAACAGAAGATTTTAGACTATATGAAAAAAGAAATCAGAACTAAAGGATATCCTCCCACAGTAAGGGAGATTTGTTCGGCTCTTGGAATCAAGTCTACTTCTACAACTCATAAAGATATTGAAAGTCTGGTACGTCAGGGATATCTCATAAAAGACCCTTCTAAACCGCGTGCTCTTATGGTGGTTGATCCTTCCGAACAGAGCGGTCATACTACTGCAGCTCCTTCACAAAACACTGTATCCGCATTTTCTGAAAAGGATATCGTTGGAATTCCTATTGTAGGCAGAGTTGCTGCCGGTACGCCTATACTTGCAGAGGAAAATATTGAAGATACTTTCCCTATTCCGGCAAGATATGCAGGAAACGGTACTAATTTCATGCTCCGTGTTCGTGGCGAGAGTATGATCGAAGCCGGAATTATGGATGGTGATCTGATTCTGGTCCAGCAAACTCAATCAGCTAATAACGGTGAAATTGTTGTCGCTATGATTGACGGTTTTGAAAGTGAAGCAACAGTTAAAACTTTCTACAGAGAAGACGGTCATATCAGACTGCAACCTGAAAATCATACTATGAGCCCTATTATCGTTCAAGATGTTAAAATTATGGGGAAAGTTAAAGGAGTATTCAGATATTTCGCATAAATTGATTTTGCATCTGTCCGTTTAACTACATATAATACGCTAACGAAATTACAACAATGCCACTAAAAATATAGCTAAAATAAAAGCTGTTTCTCATTTGACTAATAGTCTGTTAAGAAACAGCTTTTTTGATCATATAAAGCGAATCATATAGGAATAAATATTAATCATTCAACTGCCAATTAATCTGTTTCTGCCCTATAACCTCCAAAAAGCGATTTGTTCGGCTGAAATAATTGCCTCCGAAAAATCCGTTATGTGCTGAAAGCGGGCTAGGATGAGCCCCCGTCAGAATCAGATGATCCGGATTCGTGATAAGGACTTCTTTATCTCTGGCATTGGCTCCCCAAAGGATAAATACCATGGGAGTCTGTCTCTCATTGAGCAGTTCAATTACTCTATCGGTAAAAATCTCCCAACCCTTACCTTTATGTGAATTAGGCTGGCTGTCGCGGACAGTCAGCGTAGCGTTTAGCAGCAGTACCCCTTGTTTTGCCCAATCTGCCAGATATCCATGAGATGGCGGATCAATACCCAAATCACTTTTAAGCTCCTTATATATGTTAATAAGCGACGGAGGGACCTTTACACCTTTATTTACAGAAAAACAAAGTCCATGAGCCTGTCCAATCTGATGGTAAGGATCCTGTCCTATAATTACTACCTTTGTTTCACTGAAAGAAGAATATTTAAGCGCGTTAAAAATATCATCCATGGGTGGATATATTTTTTGAGTCTTATATTCGCTTACCAGAAATTCTCTAAGCTTTACGTAATATTCCTTTTCAAACTCTCCTGCTAAAACCTTATCCCAGTCGTTGCCTATTTTAATCATTGCAGTTTCCCTTTCTTCTTTTAAACATATATCGTAATTATCCGTAACCTTGCATATTCTGATTTTATTTCAGTATAACATACGTATCTGGACTTTTCCATAAATTTCGCTTATACTACCTTTATGAGCAAAATCTATATTTCGGAGCTTGCGTCTCCAAAACTAATCGAATATTTAATTGAGCAGGGTCATCAAATTTTCATGATTGGATGCAGCCCTAAAGAACCACCTATTCAACGGCTAAAACCCATAGAAAATGTGGCTTTCGCCATATCTTGTCACTCAGACGTTTTGTATTGTCAACTCCCCGATAAAAGGGTTTTTCACGGTGAAAATATTAGACTTGGAGAAAAATATCCCAACGACGTCATATACAACGGCTGCTCAACAGGGAAATACTTTATCCATAATCTTAAATATACCGACCCTTTGCTCCTAAAGGAAGTCCAGAGGCTGAAAATGAAAAAAGTGGATGTATCCCAAGGTTATGCCAAGTGCAGTATTGCGGTGGTCGATGAAAACTCAATCATAACCTATGACAGCGGGATTGCGGCTTCATGTGCCAGCCAAGCCCCTGAACTTAGCGTGCTGTTAATCCAGCAAAAACATGTCTTTCTTCCCGGATATAATACAGGATTTATCGGCGGCACATGTGGGCGCATAGGCAACTCTCTGTTATTTAACGGTGATTTATCTGCTCATCCGGATTTTGAAAAAATAAAGGAATTTATCGAAACCCGCGGTTTAGAGTGTATATGGTTTGATGATATACCGCTGACTGACATCGGTTCGATTATAGAAGAATTATAGGGGGACTAAATTCTTGAAGAAACATGCAATTATTCCGGTTTTCATATCTCACAGAGGTTGTCCGAACGACTGCGTTTTTTGCAATCAGAAAAAAATAACGGCGCGCAGCGGTGACGTGACATGCGATCAAGTTCGGCAGACTATAGAAAACCATCTTTCCACATTAAGCAGGATGAATCTCGAAACAGTTGAAATTGCCTTTTTCGGAGGTTCATTTACCGGAATTCCCATAGAAGAACAGCAAGCCTTTCTTGCCATAGCTAAGGAATACAAAGATGCAGGCAAAATAGATAAAATTCATCTTTCCACTAGACCTGACTATATCAATAAAGAAATTCTTGACAACTTAAAATCATACGATGTGGATATCATCGAACTGGGTGTACAATCTCTCGATGACCAAGTGCTGAAGCTTTCAGGCAGAGGTCATAGCGCAGATATCGTCTACGAAAGCGCCGCTCTAATAAAGGATTACGGTTTTACTTTGGGAATCCAACTAATGATCGGACTTCCCGGCGACAGTTTGGAAAAGTGCATTTATTCTGCAAATGAAACGGTCAAAATTGCACCTCAGATTGCCCGCCTTTATCCTACTGTGGTTATCAAGGATACTCAACTTTACGACCAGTATGTCAGCGGTGAATATACGCCTCTAACCGAAGAAGACGCTATTAATCGTACAAAGGCGATGTTCGAAATCCTCGATAAAGCACATATAAATATTATACGTGTAGGCCTTAAATCCAGCGATATAATGGCGGATCAACTGGCTTTTCATCCTGCCTTCAGGCAACTTGTGGAAGGCAGAATAGCAAGGGAGAAATTGGAAGAACAGGTGGTAAGCCTCTATCCTGAATGTGTTCAAAGTATTGGAAAAGAAATATTTTCTCACAGTGCTCTGTTCATTTCCAACGAAAAATGCTATAATAACATGTTCGGTCACAAAGGCTGTAACAGAGAGTATTTTAGTACCAAATTTCCATGGCTTGATATTCGATATGCAAAGGATATGGACTTTGAAGACAACAGCGGCAAACTTGCTCTTAAAGACAATGAATATAAAGTGCTGGATTTAAGTTCCCGCATATAAGATTAAATCAAACTAGTTATTTTCGCATAATACAGGAGGTAAATTAATGAAAGCAGTAATTACAGTTGTAGGTAAAGATATGGTAGGTATTCTTGCTCGCGTTTCCGCAGCATGCGCAGACATGAACGCAAACGTGCTTGAAGTAACACAGTCGATTCTCGACGGGTATTTCTGTATGGTTATGATAGTCGATATCAGTAAGATGGAATCGGAAATCGACGGACTTGATGCAAAATTAAAATCGGCAGTTCCCGATATGGTTATCCACGTAATGCACGAAGATATTTTTAATTCGATGCACCGTATCTAAATGTTGCAATTTACACTGCAAATTTGAAGTTATTGCTTCGATCCTTTCTGCGGAGTTGCTTCAAGACTAAAATATACTAATCTGAATTACTTAAAAGGAGACCAAAATGCTTAATTTTAATGATATTATGGAAACCATAACCATGATCCAGGAGGAAAATCTGGATATCAGAACCATTACTATGGGAATTTCCCTTCTGGATTGTGCAGACAGTGACATCGACCGCGCCTGCGAAAAGGTTTATAACAAAATTTATAAAAATGCTAAAGACTTGGTAAAAACCGGCGAATATATTGAAAGAAAATATAAAATTCCTATCGTTAACAAGAGAATAAGCGTTACGCCGATTGCAATGCTCCTTGCGGTCAGCGGCGGCGACCCGGTAAAATACGCCCATACCCTCGACCGCGTAGCTAAAGATGTGGGAGTAAACTTTATAGGCGGTTTCAGCGCCCTTGTTCAGAAAGGTTTCAGTGCAGGCGATCGTGAACTTATCGAGGCAATCCCAAGAGCTCTTGCCGAAACAGACTTTGTATGTTCATCGGTGAATATCGGTTCCACCAAAGCGGGTATCAACATGGACGCAGTTAAACTCATGGGAAAAGTCGTTCGTCAAACTGCGGAACTTACTAAAGACAGACAGTGCATAGGCGCCGCCAAACTGGTAGTTTTCTGTAATGCTCCTGAAGACAATCCTTTCATGGCGGGAGCTTTCCACGGCGTAGGAGAGCCTGATGTAGTTCTCAACGTTGGAGTATCAGGGCCGGGCGTAGTTCGTGCAGCTCTTGCAAAACTTCCGGATGATGCTCCCCTCAATGAAGTTGCAGAACTTATTAAAAAGACTGCGTTTAAAATCACACGTATGGGTCAGTTGGTGGGTTCTGAGGCTTCCAAAATGCTTGACGTGCCTTTTGGAATCATCGACCTTTCATTGGCTCCTACTCCGGCAGTAGGAGATTCAGTCGCACATATATTGGAAGAAATCGGTCTTGAACAGTGCGGCACTCATGGTACAACCGCTGCTCTTGCCATGCTCAACGACGCAGTTAAAAAGGGCGGCGTAATGGCTTCTTCCCGCGTGGGCGGACTTTCAGGCGCTTTTATTCCCGTTACTGAAGATGCAGGCATGATTGCGGCTGCAAGAGACGGCGCATTAAGCATCGAAAAACTTGAAGCTATGACGGCAGTATGCTCTGTAGGTCTTGACATGATTGTAATTCCCGGTGAAACTCCGGCAGATACTATTTCGGCTATTATTGCAGATGAGGCTGCTATCGGCATGGTGAACTCTAAAACCACCGCAGTCAGAGTAATCCCTGCAATAGGCTATAGAGACGATGAAGAACTGGATTTCGGCGGCCTTTTAGGAAGCGGTCCTATAATGAAGATTCACACTCAGTCATCCTCAAAGATGATAAACAGGGGAGGCAGAATTCCTGCACCTATGCAAAGCTTAAAAAATTAAAATAATAAGGCTGTATAACTCATGTCTTCCTTCAATGACATGAAGCTGTACAGCCTTTTCTGTCATTATTAAATTTTAAATTCATTGACAATCGGCTCAATTGCTGCCTTATCAATAAAATTACAACCATTTTCTATGGCGTCGAGCAAGTCTATGTCCTCTTTAGTTTTCTCGTTTTCCCTCTTGCCAATGAGCATCTTCTTAACAACGTTCATAATCATTTTGTCGCTGCCTGTCACCACATCAGGGTTATATGCTCCGGGCAGGAAATAGCAGGTTATACTGCGCAGCCACTTTTTCCCAAAGTTTATATCGCGAAGCTGCTTCCTTGTTTCCGCCGTCTGCAAATTTATTCCCACAGCAAAAATGACAATGTTTTTTTCAGGCTTTTCCACAAACCAAAGATATTTTCTTATCCATTTTCTGAAAGTGTCAAAACCCTTGATACCGCCTGCCTGAACTCCGCCTCCGTAAATAATATTGTCATAATTATTCAGCTCCGCCTTGGATATTTGATCCAAGCTCGCAACAGTGCATCCCAGCTCTTGGCCTATCCACTGAGCATACTGCTTCGTTGCCCCGTACTTGCTCTTATAAATTACTATGGTTCTCTCCACGTGTTATTGCCTTTCTCTTTTGTTAATCATTTATATCGTTCTATTTTTATTTTTCATATTATACGGCTTACATTTTTACGTTTTCTTGTCCCAGCAGAGCGATAAGTTGATTTTGCAGCGCAGGAGATGGGCTAACCCAAAGGTTAGAATCAGTTTTAAGGGTTTTTCCGTTAGGCAAGTAAATTAAAACCTGATAATTTCCTTTATGTCTTGCCAAATTAACTTTTAACTGCTGTAGAGTCATTCCCTCATTCATATTTGGTGTAATGCGAAGTTTTATCATACCTTCAGGCTCTGCAGACTTCTCCGCCATATCAGCAGTTGCATTTCCGGTTTCCACCTTCTGCCGCCTTCCATATCCGCTGCGGAAAGATCTTCTCTCCGAAAAGCCGCTATTAACGGCTTGGTCGATATCAAGAATTTCATCGGCAAGTATCTTAGGCGCTTCATCTTCCTTAAAATTAATGGTTCCTTTAACAGCAACAACTTTATCAGGTGCAGTTGCGGCGGCGCAGCGTTCATACACATTAGGGAAAACCACTACTTCACAGATTCCGTAAAGATCCTCCAGATCAATAAATGCCATCATCTTATTGCTCTTGGTAATCAGAGTTTTTTTGCCTGCAATCATTCCGCTTATAACACAGCTCATGCCGTCTTTAATATTTGTGGAATTGACGTCTTCCTCCGCATGAGAAATGTCATCGCTTGTAATTGTGGATACTTTTTCCATGCGTTCAGCATATTCGTTAAGAGGATGGTCTGTCAGGTAAACTCCAAGCATCTCCTTTTCCATCGCAAGCTGCAAATCTTTAGGAAAAGGCTTTACGTCAGGCAGCTTGCCTCCCACATCTTGAGTGTTCATAGTTTCAGCCGCCATCTGGAAAAGCGACATCTGACCTTCCAGATTCTTTTTAGATGTATTTTGCGCCGACTCTACAAGTCCTTCATATACAGAAAGCATGGCTGCACGGTTATCCGAAAGACAGTCACAGGCTCCCGACTTAATCAGACTTTCCACAGCTTTTTTATTTACCTGGGAAATATCCAGATTGCTAATAAAACTGAAAATATCCTTCGGCATACCTTTTTCTTCGCGGGCTTTAATAATCGCGTCGATAGCCCCTTCGCCTACATTTTTAATGCCGAGAAGTCCGAAACGAATCTGCCCGTTTTCTACGCTGAACTTCTTTTGACTGGCAGAAACACAAGGCGGAAGCACTTTAATGCCCATATCCGCGCAGTTTCTTATATATCTGGAAATCTGCTTTTCATCGCCCATTACACTTGTCATAAGAGCAGCCATAAATTCCACGGGATAATATGCTTTCAAATACCCCGTTTCGTATGCGACTACGGCATACGCAGCAGCATGAGATTTGTTAAAGGCATACTGAGCGAATGTTACCATATCGTTGAATATTTCCTCTGCGGCATATTCGGAAATTCCGTTTCTTACACATCCTTTAATTTCTATGTTACCGTTCTCGTCATCTTTGCCGTGTATGAAATACTCTTTCTCCTCCAGCATGACGCCCATCTTCTTCTTAGACATGGCACGGCGCACTAAATCCGAACGGCCGTAACTGTATCCGCCAAGGTCGCGTACGATCTGCATGACCTGTTCCTGATATACCAGACATCCGTATGTTACATCGAGAATCGGTGCAAGAGCTTTATCCACGTATTTTATATTTTCAGGATTCTTTTTGTTTTCAATGTATTTAGGTATTGAATCCATCGGGCCGGGTCTGTAAAGAGATATTCCGGCGACAATATCTTCAAAGCACGTAGGTTTAAGGTTCTTCATGAACTGGGTCATACCGCCGCTCTCAAGCTGGAACACACCGCCTGTGTTTCCCGCAGCAATCATTTCATAAACTTTCGGGTCGTCGTAATCCATCTTGCTGAAATCTATCTTTACTCCGTGATCTTTTTCTATAAGCTCAAGAGCATCACGAATTACCGTCAAGTTACGCAAGCCTAAAAAGTCCATCTTAAGAAGCCCCAGTTCCTCAATAGTTGTCATGGTAAACTGAGTTGCAGGGCCTTTGTCGGATAAGTATAAAGGCACATATTCGTCGATAGGTAATTTGGAAATTACCACGCCGGCAGCATGAGTTGATGCGTGGCGAGGCATGCCTTCCACCGCCTTTGCCATGTCGATGACTTCTCTTGCTTCCTCATCCTCTTCATACATGTTTTTCAAGTCCGGGCTGGTTGCAAGAGCCTTATCAATGGTCATGTTAAGTTCAAAAGGTATTGCTTTGGCAATAGCGTCAGCCTTGGCGTAACTTACGCTTAAAGCCCTAGCCACGTCGCGCACAGCCTGCTTTGCTTTCATAGTACCAAAGGTAATTATCTGTGAAACTCTGCCCTCGCCGTACTTTCTCGTAACGTAATCTATAACTTCCTGCCGACGTTCATAGCAAAAATCTATATCAATATCAGGCATACTGACTCTTTCCGGATTTAGGAATCGTTCAAATATAAGATTATACTTAATAGGGTCTATATCGGTAATTTTCAAACAGTACGCTACTATAGAACCGGCAGCCGAACCTCTCCCCGGACCCACTACTATGTCATTGCTTTTAGCATAATTTATGAAGTCCCAAACGATCAAAAAGTATTCGACATATCCCATGGATTCTATGGTATTCAGCTCGTAATCAAGCCTTTTTCGGAGTTCTTCTATCTTTTCTTTCCTTTCTTGGCCATAACGTTCCATAAGACCCTTTTCGCAAAGCTCCCTCAAAAACTGGCTATTTGTCTTTCCGTCAGGCGACTTAAACTCAGGCAGATGATATTCGCCGAATTTAAAATCAAAATTGCACGCATCCGCCACCATCTGGGTGTTATCTACCGCCTCCGGCAAATAAGCGAAAACCTTGCGCATTTCGTCTTCACTCTTAAGATAAAACTCGTCGTTAGGAAAACGCATCCTGTTTTCGTCCACAAGGGTGGTAGCAGTCTGAATCGCCAAAAGTACATCATGAGGTTTAGCATCTTCTTTACGCACATAATGTACGTCGTTAGTAGCGACCAAAGGCACGTCAAGCTCGCTGCTGAGCCTTTTCATGTCCTCCAAAATCGCCATTTCTTCTTCCAGCCCCTGATCTTGAATTTCAAGGAAAAAATTCCCCTTGCCAAAAATCTCCAGCAGGGCTTCTGCTTCTGCCTTAGCTCCTGCATAATCCTTCATCAATAATCTGTGCTGTATTTCACCTGCAAGGCATCCTGAAAGAGAGATTATTCCTTCGCTGTGCTGCCTTAGAATATCTTTGTCTATACGCGGCTTATAATAATAGCCTTTTATAAATCCGGTTGAAACGATTTTAATAAGGTTCTTATAACCGGTTTCATTTTTTGCAAGTAAAATCAGATGCCCCTGATACTTATCCTTGTCCGCTTCTTTGTCAGTAAGCTTTCTGGCTGCCGTATAGACTTCGCAGCCTATAATCGGCTTAATGCCTTGTTTTTTACACTCCTTATAAAAATCCACAACCCCGAACATTACTCCGTGGTCGGTGATGGCAAGGCTGTCCATGCCCAGCTCTTTGGCTCGTGAAACCACATCTTTTATTCTGGCAGCCCCGTCAAGCAAGCTGTATTCGGTATGTACGTGCAAATGGGTAAATGCCATAGTCTTCTCTCCTTTTAATAACCCTAAAGTATCCCTATATTTCAAATTTGCTTCTTCTTTTCTTGTTATAATATAATACCACATTTTCTGCTTCCTTAAAAGCTATAATCATGGTAAAATATTCACACCGGTAAAGAACGATAACGATAGGTAGCAATGTACATCATAGGTGGTTTGTCCACTTGAGTATGGAGGTAAAAATGTCAAAAGTATTTAAAGTAATTTTAGCAGTTCTGCTGATATTTGTTCTGATAATAGGCGGATATGCAATTTATCTGTTCGGTTCATATCATCGCATCGAGGATAATCAAGAAATCGACGTTCTTAGCGCAGACATAAACGAAACGATTCTGTCCGCAGGAGATTCATCTGAATATGAAGTAACATCATGGAATATAGGCTTTGCGGCCTATACCGATCAGTACAGTTTTTTCATGGACGGAGGAAAATATTCAAGAGCTTTCAGCAAAGAGGCTGTCTTGGAAAATATGGAGAATATCTCCACAGAGCTTATAGGTTTTGATTCTGATTTTTATCTTATTCAGGAAGTTGATGTTGACGCCACACGTTCATATCATGTAAATCAAAAGGATATTCTATTCAGCAAACTTATCGAAGAAAGCTCTTCATCTCAAAATACTACTTTCGCAGTGAATTATGATTCTCCGTATTTATTCTATCCGTTTATCAAACCTCACGGAAAGTCTTATGCAGGGCTTATGACGTTCTCAGATTACGTCATTACCGGAGCTTTGCGCCGCAGTCTGCCTATTCAGACAGATTTAGCAAAACTTTTAGATTTAGACAGATGCTATGTAATTAATCGCATACCAACCGATAATGGCAAGGAATTAATTTTAATAAACTTTCATCTGTCAGCCTACACCACAGACCCTTCCATCGCCAACCAGCAGCTTGAAACACTTTACAGCGATATAATCCTTGAATACGAAAGAGGAAATTATGTAATATGCGGCGGCGACTTTAATAAGGATATCCTAGGTGATTCTTCTTCCTACTTTGGAGTATCCGGAGAGGACTACAGTTGGGCACAGAGCTTTCCGTTTGACAGCATACCGGAAGGTTTTAATTTAATAGCGCCTATCGACGAGGAAAATCCTGTTCCAAGCTGCCGAAATGCTGACGCTCCTTGGGACCCTGAAACTAATTTCCAGATTACCATAGATGGTTTTATAGTCTCGGATAATGTTAATGTGGTCTTTAGTCAAGTTGTGGATACGCAATTTAAGTATTCCGATCACAATCCTGTGCAGATGAGTTTTAATCTCAAATAGAAAGTGTAAAAACGTTATCGTAATTTAAAACAGGCAGCATCCATATTATCGGTTAATAACCAATCGATGCTGCCTGTTTTTATTATTCCTGACTTATTTCTTTTATCATGTCTATCGCGTCTTCGATCAACTCGGAGGTGGTTTTTCCATCCGCGCCGATGATGATATTATTACACTTATTCACAGGCAAAAGAATTTTTTTTGCCCTGCTTTTTCCTACTGCAACAGCCATTCTTGGCGTTATTTCCCCCAGCAGAGAGTCTGCAATGACGATTCCTACAGGCCCTACTATTATATCTGCCTCTTTAGTACATACTACGACGGCGTTTTCACCTGTAGCGCCTCTATCTGCACCGGCTTTTAGCATGGCTGATGTAGCGAGAGAATTGGTTCCCACCGCCGTAATCTGCGCGGAAGGTATAAGCTTTCTAACCGCCTCTACCATTTGCTTTCCAATCTGACCGCCTTGTCCATCTATAATTAAAACATTTTTGTTCATTTCCTTTTCCTTTCTGTCTGTACGCAATTCAGACGAATTTTTATAAAAATAGCTCTCAATAAATCCCATATAAATTTTTAAAAAAATCCCGCAACTAAACCTACAGCAGTAAGTATAAGACCTACAACTGTAAGAAAGTTTACCAACCTGTTAGTGCTGGTCTGATACATCAAATCCAGCTCTGACTCAAGCAACTCAAGCAAATACTTGATTTTTTCAATAATCGGCTCAATCTGTTGGCTAACCAACATTACCCTTTCCAGCTCTCCTATCTCTGAAATCGCCAAATTTTCCACTTTATTAAGGGTAGTTATCAGTTCTCCTCTGTAAGCCTTAAGCTTGCGAATTTCACTTTGCATTTTGCTTCCCTGCCCGCCTATGTAATAATTAGCTTGGCGTCGCAAAATCCTGTTGCATATAGTCTTAATAACCATTACCAGCTCCATGGAGAATAAAATTCCATGGTTTATTCCGGCGGTATTGCTGTCCAGCAAAAAGTACGGATTCATGTCTCCATAGAAGCGAGCATCGAATTTTCGGCGGTTTTCTCTATATTCATCGTTTAGATAACTGTGACTAAAATTTATGAAAACTGAATTTGCTCCAAAAGAGATAAAGCGTATAAAATCTCTGCTGCCCCAACAATTTTCCATTCTGGCAACTGCCAAATCCTCGGGCACATTGCGCCAGCCCTCGTCTCCTGTCATAATTCCGTATAGCTTTACAGCCTCATTCTTAATGAGACTGTCGGCATCTTCATAATCACCGTATTTCTTTATTTCCAATAGATATGTTTCTTCAACATCTGTTATTTTTCTTCCAAGGCATCCGCTCGCTTCATTAAAAATATCTTTTACAGATAGCTGCCTGCCGTCACAATTAGTCAATTTAGCTCCATTGCCCTGAACATGGCGGAAGTACACGTAATCATCCACTTCGGCGTCTTTTATACTCAAGCATACGCATACCTGCACTGCATCATAGTTTGGAAAAACAGTCATAAAAACTGTAGAATCCGTCACATCGTAATCTTTGAATTTGAGATCATAACAGTTAAATTTTGCCCGGAAACATTCAAATGGCAAGCCGCCTCCATGTAGAAAGTCCTGACCTGTTTTTATATCTCTAAAGAATTCTTCTTTTGACCCATTTTCATCGTCTCCCAGCACAGCGTCGGGAAAGGCGGCTTTTATGCACTGTCTGAGTTCATCCTCATCATCGGTTCTCAAACCTTTTTCTTCATCAAAAATGCTGAAACTGAAATAATAGCAAATGTTTCCGTCAATCTTCATGTCTACGCCTCCTTGGTGAAAATATACAGACAATCGCGGGCTTTGTCTCCATCTCCATTGTGATTCGCCTGCCTGTCCTCCAAAACTGTGCTGTGTCCTTTATAATGATATCTTACGATTGTATTTAGCTCCAAATAGCTGCTTTCAGCCATAGCAATGATAGTCCGAGGTGAAAACATTCTGACAGGCAACATGTCCATTAAATTCATAGCACTGCCGAATTCATCCTCGTTTATTTCTTTAACAAGACGCTTTCCATCCAGCAAGCTTTCCACAAAGAACTTATCCTCATCGCCGTCTATATAAGTAGTCGTTAAAATCAATATTCCGCCGTCTTCAAGATGTCTGCTAATAGATTCCATCATCTCACATGCCATATCAATGGAAATATGCTGAAACACATGGCTTGATATTATAACTTTAAACCTTTTGCTATCCTGTATTGCACTTAAATCTCTGTTTATTACTTCTATATGTTTACCTGTAAGCCCGGATATCCGTTTCCCTTCCAGATAGGCATTTTTAAACCGTTCTTCATCGGGTTCCACCCCGATGATTTCATCCACATATCCCGCAAAAACTTGAAACAGCCTGCCCATGCCGCAGCCAAGATCCAAAAGTTTTATTCTGTGCCCTTTGTCAACAGGTTCATTACTTCCTGATGCGCCATTCTTATCAGCAATTTCCGCAACCTTCTGAACGGCCTGTTTCAGCGCCTGACTTTCACTGTCCTGCCAATACCGGCTGTCATATTCTTCTATGAGGCAACAGGTTATCCTGTCGCCCTTATCAGGGTAAATGTATGTCATCTTTGTGTCCTTTTCTTTGTACAGTCTTATTTAATTTTAAATGATCGGGCAAATCATGGCAAGTATTTATTGGCATAAAAAATAGCGGTTTATTTTCCGCGGAGATGTCAAGGTTTTTTTAGAAAATATTTTAAACCGGGTAAAATCTATTTTATGGAATGCGAAAAATGGTTTAAAACCCTGAAATTTATTTTAAAAATCCAGAATTCTGCATGAGAATGCAAAAAAATATTTCAGAAAATCGAAAATAATAGATGAAGAATTTAAAATACATTTTTAAACGTACAACAAAAAGAAGTCGCTATTTTAGCCACTTCAAAAAATATTATCGCTCAGTTAAAATCTGTTATACTGCCGCCAGCTTGATGCCGTTCTTTTCGATCTCAGCCCAGAACCGGTCCGATGCTGTTTCGCCGCCAAAAATCTTGCGCGGATAATCGTTAATCCAGCGTTCTGCTGCTTTGACGGAATGGCAGGTAACAGATTTGTCGAAGTTAGACCCTTTCGGGAATCGTCGTCTTACCATCTTGTTGTTGCACTCATTACTTCCTCTCTCCTGCGGGGAATTAGGGTGGCAGAAGTAGACATTTGTCCGTTTCCCTTTTCTATATAGGGCCTGCTCCATACCACCCCAATCTGAAAACTCAGAGCCGTTATCAAAGGTGATCGACTGGAAGACATCATAGAATGCCTTCCCCATCCGCTTTTCGATGCGGTTGATGGCTTTTCGGACTGCATCCGCTGTATGGTAAGCCAGCTCCTCTATAACCGTCATCCGGGTCTGCCGCTCTATGAAAACCAGCAGGCATTTATTGTTATCCTGCTGGCCCATGACACAGTCACCCTCCCAGTGTCCGAAGGTCGTCCTATCATCAATTTCTTTCGGGCGGTCGTCAATGGTTCTTTTTTCTGCCTTTTTCCGCTCAGAACACTCTGTGTTTTTCGCTTTCCCAGACTTTTTTTATGCCATCCGTCCGCTAAATTAAACCGGGTCAACGTTGAGAAATACCCCCGGTCTATGCCTTTGTAGATCGTATTAACTGATGTAATTCGTTCAGCGAAATTCTGTTGCAAATAATCACTGGAGATCAACACTGCCTCCGGAGAATAGTCCTTATCTAATATCGTTCGTTCTATGTATGTGCAAAGCGCCGTGTCTTTGAGCAGTTTTGGCGCTGGTCCTGTTTTTGCGAGATGCTCACAATACTTCTGTTCCGCTATATCCGGACTGTACCGCATTTCAGTCGTCAGATCGGAGTTGAGATGTTCATATTGGCCTCTCTTAATCTCGTTATAAACTGTCGCCCTGCAGCAGCCAACCGCATCTGCGATAACGTTTTTAGAGCATTTTTTCTTCAGCATACGTTCGATGGTCAGACGATCTTCCCATGATAGGTGGTCTCCCGGCTCTTTTCGCTTCTTTCGTTTTCCAGTCCGCCGCTCCATGTAATTTTCTGCGCAGCGTAAGGTTTCCTTTCTTTCAACTTGTCCCACTTCGTGCTTTCCTTTCAATCATTATTTTATATATAAAAGTATATCAATATCTTTATTCCATTTCAAACTCCCGTTCACCTGTGATTTCGCTTTGCAGTTCTTCATAATCCCTCTGGTTCAGCCAGTTCTCCAGCGTATCCTCCAAGCTTTTGTGCAACCAATAAAAGGCGCTCCTCAAGGCATTGTCGCCCTTTTGGCGGTATCCTGCCTGGTTCCCCGCTTTTCCGGTTTTCTGTTCCTTTCCAGGCTTCTGCCTGTCACTTTCGGCCCTACTGCTTGGGTTGGCTTTTCTACTATCACCCCTTCCCGTAGACACCATGCCAGCCTGCTTTAATGCCTTGGCAGAGTCCTTCATCTCCCGCAAAATAGCGTTTCCCATCCTGTAGTAGAGGTCATCCATCTTGTTCTCCATGTAGCTGTCACCGCTTTGCCTGTAGGCGGCTTTGTATCTTCCCGCCTGCAGCTTTAATTTCGCCTGTAATGCCTCAAAATCGTCTTTGTGGTATTTCTCTATGTATAAATCGGTCAGAGCGTCAATTTCTGGTCTGAGACGTGCCATGGCACTGTTTTTGTAATTGCAAACGCCGTGGTTCTCCGGCAGCTGCTCATAGATCTGCAGGAACCGCTCCCTAAAATCTTCATCTTGATATAGGGCATCATCTTTTAAGGACTGTACCAGGCGCTGCCGGATCAGCTGGTTGATCTCAATGTTCAGTTCTTTATCCTGTACCAGTTCCTCCACCACGGCGCTCTTTGCGGCTTTCAGACTGCGTTCCTTAAATCTTCCCACGTATTCCTCCCTTTCGCAGATATTGCCGTCTTCGTCCAAAATCGGAATCCGCTCCAGTTTTCCGGTTGCTTCATTCTTCTGCAGCTTGTATTGATGTTTTCCATCTACAGTCGTGATTTCGTACTGCTTATACAGCTTTTTCTTCCGCGTTGGGTGCGGCTCCACGATGCTGATATGCGCATGAATATTATCTGTGTTATAGTGGAAGGCAGCACTCCATACAGCTCCACCCAGTTCCTCCTTCTCCAGCAGCTTTGTAACCGCTTTTCTCGTGGCGTTCCGCATCCTGTTTTCATCAAGCTGACCGGTTTTCTTATCGTAAACGCCCATCTCAGACAGCCAGTCATTATCAAAAGAAATCACAGTTTCCCACATCAGGCTTCCATTTTCCTGTGCAATACTATATTGCTCTTTCAGTATTTGTATATCTTCCTCTGTCAAAGCGTCAGCCTTAGCTGTAAATAAGCCAGACACTCTTTCGTCCTGGTCATCCAGGCTTTTGTCCGGGTTTCCCATGTAATCCATGTATCCCTCATATGCCTGATCGAGTCTTGCATCATCTTCCTCAGCAAGAGGCTTCTTTACTGCTTCTTCGCGGTTCTTGTAATCAAGATAAGAAGCGTAATGCAGCCGCCTTCCATATTTACTTTGATTCGGCTTTGTAAATGTGGCTACCACTACCACGCCCGGAGCGTCCATCAGTCATCCCACCTTTCCATCCGCTCCATGATCTCCATGAGCCGGAAGTATAGCTGCTCGTTTTTCGTGACAAGCTGTCGTATCTCCGCCTGATCCATCCTGTACAGGATGATCTGCTCCTGGACAAATGTCCTGTACTTCTGGTCCAGCGTCTCTATTTCTCTGCGGCTGACATACTGATTTAGAATCTGCCTTACCAGTTCTGATAGACTGATTCCTCGCCGCTTCGCCTCCTTCTGCAGCACAGCGTAAGTGTTTTCATCAATGTCTCTGATATATGCCGTACTCATTTTATACCACCTCTTTTCTGCAGCCGGTTATCTTTGACCTGCTTCTCCCGCTCCAGCTTGTGCCTCCAGATTTCCTCCGCATCCCGGAGGACCTGCGATGGCTCTTTTTCGGCGGAATAGTATTGCCAGTAGCCCCGCTCAATCAGTATGGTGTTCACAGAGTCAAGGAGCAGCTGCGTATTTTTTTCCGTAGCTCTCGCCGCCGCGCGGCAGCCGTTAAGAACCTCCATAAAATTCTCCCGAATGATCTGTGCAAAACGTTCCTCGGTTGACTGCCGCTGTCCATATTGCAGGAGGATATATTCCAACGCCGCAGTTTCCGTTTTAATGTTCCTTTCCTCCATGGTCTGATGGAGGATTTCTAAGGATTTTTCCGATAAATTGTAATGTTTTCTTGCCATTTTAAGGATTCCTTTCTAATTATTCCATGGACCAAACGTGGGCGCATGAAGGAAAAAGCGCAAGCGCAGAAAACCTCTGGCACTGCCAGAGTTGCACAGGATGTGCAAGCGGTTTTCCCTTATGCTCATCATCATATAAATCGAAGAAACGAGAGGACTAGTTTCCACCGATGAGGAGGACCCGGAGGACCGACGATATTCTTCCCTCATGTCAGCACCCCCCGCATCAAGAAGTCCAGGAGCTGCTGGGTCAAAACGATCTCCTTTTGGAACTGAGGACGGTAAACTATCTACCCGCGTCCGCCTTTCATTCTTTCGTAACCATGATTATTTACACTTCATCGTCCACCTCAAAATCGAAGATAGTAACGGTGACGTACAGCCTTTCCTGCTCTTTGTTATAGTTGTTCTCAACTTTTCCGCTGGTGATTACGATCTTATCCTTGTCAACTAGATTAAGGGCAGGCTCAAATGCGTCTCCTACAAACCGTGTTTTCCAGGAGCAGTACCGGTTATTGTCCTCCTGGTCTTTTCCCTCGTAGGTGCTGATGTTGGCAATCACCGTGTTTTTCCGCTTTTCCTCTCTCTTGGCATCAAATACAGTTGCCTTTACTTTTCCAAGTTTCATGCTCATTCTCCTTTCGCTCTGTGTAAACATCCCTACGGGATGTGCTTGTGAAGCCTTTCTCCGACCTACTGGAAGCTTCCTGCGTTGCAGTAATTCGGCTTATGATCTTTCCCCTGTCGTCAATTGCAGTGGTCACACACCAATAAGTGTTCACGTTGTCCTCCTTTCTACTACAATATAAATATGGTTAATATCCCTTACAGCCAGTAAGGAAT
>CAZYWO010000008.1:0-34583 GCA_964651095.1 uncultured Oscillospiraceae bacterium
TATCATAGAAGACCTGTTGCTAATAGCTATTTACAGAAAAAGTTTCATACTCTCGTTTTTACATCTATAATAAGATATTGCTTTTAAAATCTTGCTTTATTTACATCGCAGCCAACAAAGCGTCAACTTCTTCCTCTTTGGAATCCCAGTTAATGACAAGACGAATTACTGAACTTTCTCCGTCGTAAGGACACCACGTATAGAAGAAAAAGTTTTCTTCCAGCTCTTTAATTTTTTCATTGTCTACTATGACGAAAACTTGGTTTGTCTGGTGAGGCATCCACAGTTTATAACCTTTTGCTTCTACTCCTTTCGCCAGTTTGATTGCAAGCTCGTTTTCGTGACGTGAAAGCTGGTAATACAAGGAATCTTCGCCACCTTCAAGGAGAGCTTTAAGCTGAATCGCAATAAGTCTGCCTTTTGCAAGGAGAGCACAAGAACGTTTAATCATGTAACGGAAATCTTTGTTTATTTCATCGTTCATAATGATGAGAGCTTCACCGAACAGAGCGCCTATTTTAGTGCCGCCTATATAGAAAGCGTCTACAAGGTTAGCTATGTCTTTTAAACTCAAATCATTGGTTTCCCATGTAAGGGCAGTTCCAATTCGGGCGCCGTCCATGTAAAGATACAGACCATGTGCCTTGCAGCATTGACTGAGAGCTGTAAGTTCGGCTTTAGTATAAACACCGCCGTTTTCTGTAGGATGGGTAATGTAAGCCATCTTTGGAATTACAGTGTGCTCATCTTCATGGTGCAGCAGAACTTGTTCGATAGCTTCCGGAGTCAGCTTGCCATCATCCGTAGGCGCAGCAAAAACTCTGTGACCATGAGCTTCCACAGAACCCGTTTCATGAACGTATATATGACCTGTGGCAGGTGAGATTACCCCTTCGTAAGGTCTTAAGGCAGCGGCAATTGTAATAGTATTAGTGGGCGTTCCGCCTATCATGAAATGAACATGAGCGTCGGGTTTTCCAATCATCTGGCGAATCATATCTGCTGTTTCAAAAGAAAACTTGTCCTCAGAATATCCGTCAGTATGTTCCATGTTGGTATCCATCAGCGCCTGCATAACCTTTGGGTGAGCGCCTAAACTGTAGTCGCTTCTAAAAAAAATCATTTATGTAGCCTCCTTTAAGAGATTTTCGTTTGATATACTTTTATAAATACATTTTCATAAATATATTATAGAGCATATATATATGTTTTGCCAAGCAAAAAACGACCCGCAGGGCCGTTATTTTTCTTTAGCGTGCTGATATTTTTCTTTAGTTGCCATTCCACCGCGAAGGTGGCGCTCCGCTTTGTTGTTCTCAAGAACATCTTTGACTTCTGAGGCAAGCCCCGGATTGATTTCAAGGAGCCTTTCGGTAACGTCTTTATGGACGGTTGATTTGCTGACGCGAAACTTTTTTGCGGCAGCTCTTACTGTAGAATTAGTACTGATTATGTAGTGAGCCAGCTCTAAAACTCTTTCTTCTATATAGTCCTTCATTGCAAGACACACACTCCTTACCTGTTCGTTAAAACAATATATGCGGTATGAATAAAATTTATAACACAACTTGCAAGTATGAAATTAAATGAGTATAATATGGATGTTGATATTGGATAGAAAATCTGTTTTATTTTTCGGCAATTGCTCAAATTGAGTTAATTTGCATAGGAAAACAAAATTGAAATTATGCAACTTATGTTTCAAACGGGAATATACTGGAAGGAGAATTTTGGATATGAGGAAAAAGATTGGTATGATATGTTTAATCCTAATACTGATAGTGTGTGCAGTAATTTTAATCGCAGGGTGCGGCGCGAAAGACGGTATAAACCAAGGGGATAATGTACAGAATGTGAGCGACGATGACCCGCAGGAAACGTCAGATAATCCCAATAAGGGTGAAAATAATGATACACCTGACGATGAACACGATCAACCGGAGGTAGTGGTGTCAGGAGAAAAGGAGGATGATCCGGATGCGCCTTCAAAGGGAGATGATAAGAGTATCTGGGGGATTCCTGATGTAATAGATACGAGAACAGAGGATGACGGAGACATTCTGGTTCTGGTAAATAAATATCACGTTGTTTCCAAAGATTATAGGCCTATTAATATGGTAACGATCGATGATAAGTACGGTACATATTCCAATATGGAATTGAAAGATGTGGCTTATGAGGCATATAAAAAAATGTATAATGATGCCGTAAACATGGGATTTGATCTAAAACTTTGCTCGACTATGAGGTCATATGAGACACAAAAAACTTTGTACAGCAATTCTTTAAAAAACCGCGGCAGGCAGACCACAAATATCCGCTCTGCTTATCCGGGCAGAAGCGAACATCACACAGGGTTTGCACTGGATATAACGTCTGCATCTATGGGATGGGGATTAAGCCAAGACTTTGCAGATTATCCTGATGGAAAATGGATTAATGAACATTGTCATGAGTACGGTTTTATCTTGCGCTACCCGAAGGGAAAAACCGAGATAACAGGTTATGACTATGAGCCTTGGCATTTTAGATATGTGGGAGTAGAAGTAGCTACATATATTATGGAGAACGATTTAACTTTGGAAGAATATCTGACCGAGGTATAAGCGGAAGACGAAAGAAGCAAGGCGAAGCTAGGGGAGCGAAAAAGCGGAAAGGCAAAGTTAAGCTTGCTTTAAAAAATCCACATTGCAACAGGGAGCCACAGGGGAACTAAGAATGTTAAGATAGTTCCGCTTATTAAGGCAACCATTCCAAGCTCAGGACCTACAGCTTTGCTAACCGGCACCAGCATCGTGTCCATACAACCGGCAGCGCCAGAAGCAATGGGGCTGCCTTTGCTTATTTTTGAAAGTAAAGGCAATAAAGCCACAGTAAAAACATCTCGGCTTACATTGACAATGAAACCGTAAGTTCCGGCTTCTATGCCGAAGGATTCGGTGAGAAAGGCTCCGGTCAGACTGTAGTAGCCCATACCGCTGGCGGAAATCACCGACCAACTGACAGGCATATTGAGAATAACCCCGCTTATCAGACCGCCTAAAGCGCATCCGATAAAAATTGCCGCCGGCATAAACAAAACCCTTGCTCCCAGCCTTTTTATGTACTGAAAGACTTCTTTGTTGGAACCTAGACTGACGCCGACTCCGATGTACAGGAAAATCAGAGAGACGGTCAGAACTGTATCGAGAAATTCAGAAGAAATATCCGAGAAGATAAAATTACCGGCAAGAATACCTGCCACTATGAATGAAGGCATAACGATTACAAGGGGAGAAAAGCCTCCTTGCTGCTGTTCATCAAGATTAATATTATTTTCTTCAGCAAGCTGCATTTGTATCTTTGCCAGAGGCATTACTGAAACTTCTGCAAGGTACACCATTGTGACGCTTCCTGCGATAGCGCAGAGTGCAATAATTAAGCAGTTAATGCCTATACTGCCCAAATTAGACATGACACGGGGACTTATGCCGATATTAAGCCCGATTACCGCCATTAAGATAATCAAAGCGACATTGGTGACTATATCGAAAGCTTTTAGAATTCCGGCAGGCAGACCGCGCCAGTTGATTGCGGCGCCAATAGCCAGACAGATGAAAGGTACATAAACATTCATGGGAGACGTCTCTTTTCTGATACAGGGAGGCCATTACTTATAATTTAATTATACATGGTTTGATGTAAAATGTCATCTCTTTATAATAATTTATGAAAACATATAAAAAAACCATGGGGAAATTCAGAAAAACTATTGACAACACACAAAGAGCGTGTTAAACTCAACACAACTTAAAAATAAACCTTTGAGGGAGAAGTAAAACTAATTTACGGTCTCACAGCGAATCCGGGGCGGTGGAAGCCGGACAGATGCAGAGTTAGAATAATGGGCTCCTGAGGGCAAGGGGAAAACCGGTTATCAATCAGAGAGAAATCGGTAAGTATCTGAGACGTGGTTCCGACGTTATGGGAAAGGAGTGTGACGGCACTCTGCAGAGAGGATTTTGTTTACTGGCAGAATCAAACAAGGTGGCACCGCAGGTATAACCTGTCCTTGATTATAAGGACAGGTTTTTTTGTTGTAAAACCTATGATGGCAGAGACACTTCATTTTGTTGCGGCAGGCGATGCACCCCAATTAAAGAGGGAAAAACAGAATGCCGCTCCTAGTCCCGTGAGGCTAACGCTTCACAGGAAGGCTAAATAATTTTATTAAATTTATTAAAAGGAGAAAAGAAAAATGAAGAAGGTATTAGCAGTATTATTAGTATTGGTTATGACGCTTGGAATGTTTGCAGGCTGCGGTTCAGAAGATGAGCAAGGTGACGACGCAGACGGTAAGGTGTTTAAAGTAGGTATCGTTCAGATGATGGAACACCCATCGCTTAATACTATCAGGGAGAGCATAATAGAGGGGCTTGAAGAAAAAGGCTATGTAGATGGACAGAACATTACTATTGAATATAAGAACGGTCAGAACGATACAACAGTAATGAAAACGATAGCTCAAACATTTATTGCAAACGAATGTGATGTAATCATTGCTATAGCAACACCTGCTGCGCAGGCTGCTTTCAGCGAAACTACAGAAATTCCGATTATATTCGCAGCAGTTACCGATCCGGTTGACGCAGGTCTTGTGGATAGCTTAGATAATCCGGGAGGAAATGTAACAGGTACATCTGATGAAGTTTCAGCGGAGATGATAATGAATTTAGCACAGGAAATCACACCAAACTTCAAAAAAATTGGAGCGCTCTATTGCTCAGGTGAAGATAATTCGGCGTCAGTTATCCAAGGACTTAAGGAGTATGCGGATGCAAACGGTTTTGAAGTAATCGAATCCGCAGTCACCAACACAAGCGAAGTGCAGCAAGCAGCTCAGTATCTGGCAGATAAGGTAGATGTGGTTTATTCACCTATTGACAATACAGTAGCATCAGCCATGGCAGTAGCAACGGAAGTTTTCAACTCAGCCAAAATTCCTTTCTATGTAAGCGCTGACTCCATGGTACAAGACGGTGGGCTTGCAACATACGGAATCGACTATACAATTCTGGGAAACGAAACGGGATACATGGTAGCTGAAATTTTAGGCGGAGCAGAACCATCAACTCTTGCAGTAAGAAAAATGAGCGACATGAGTATTTATGTAAATACAGATACAGCAGCAGCTATCGGAGTTGAAATTCCGCAGTCTGTTATGGACAAAGCAACCGTTCTTGGCTAGGCGGCATATTTGGAGGGAAAATATGTTAATGACCATTGGAGCCCTTTTAGGCTCTGTAGAACTTGGAATGATATATGCAGTTTTGGCGTTGGGGGTTTTTATATCCTTCAGAACGCTAAACATGCCTGATTTGACGGTGGATGGTTCCATCGTCACAGGTATGGCAATTTCAGCGGTAATATGCTCAGGGGGCGGAAATCCTTTTCTCGCCCTCATTGCTGCGTTTATAGGGGGAGCTTTGGCAGGACTGGTAACAGGTATTCTGCATACTAAACTGAAAATTCAGGCAATACTTGCAGGTATTCTCGTAATGCTGGCATCATATTCGGTAAACCTTAGAATTATGGGAAAAACCCCAAACATACCTTTGACAAAAGTGGATACAGTTTATAAAATAGCAGATAAACTTCTTCCGCCTAAGTATGCCGGTATTGTTCTTGGAGCGGTTATATTAGCCATTATAATTTTATTACTTTATATGTTTCTTGAAACCAGAGTGGGCTTCATATTCAGAGCAACCGGAGACAACGAAGATATGGTAAAAGCATGTGGAGTTTCCTGCGACAACATGAAACTTTTGGGACTTGCCCTTTCCAATGGACTGGTAGGTCTTGCAGGCGGTATGCTTGCTCAGAATCAGGCATTTGCCGACATTAACAGTGGTGTTGGAATGATGGTGATCGGGCTTGCTTCCGTAATTCTGGGAGAAGTTATCTTTGGAACTAAGACGCTGCTGCGCAGACTAATTGCAGCAGCGCTTGGAGCGGTTTTATACAGAATAGTGTTAGCACAGGCCCTTTATGTGGGTATGGAATCCACGGATCTTAAATTGGTTTCGGCTGTAATAGTTGTAATCGCATTAACCCTCGGTCTGTTGGGGGAGAAAAGCTCCAAACTTACTAAGTTCTCAAAAAGGAGGGTTCAGAGATGAAAAATCTGCTTGAAGTAAAAGGCATAACCAAAATCTTTGGAGAAGGAACCGTCAATGAGAAGGTCGCCCTTAATTCTGTAGAACTTAATCTTGCTGAAGGGGACTTTGTGACAATAATCGGCAATAACGGCGCAGGAAAATCGACTTTGCTCAATTGCATTGCAGGCGTTTATCCTGTGGATAGCGGACGGATTATGTTAGATGGAAAAGATATAACCAAACTTCCCGAACATAAAAGAGCGTTTTACATTGGGCGCGTGTTTCAAGACCCGTTAAAGGGAACGGCTTTCGATATGACAATAGAACAGAACTTGGCGATAGCATATTGCAAACATAAATCCCGTGGCTTGCAGAAAGGCATTTCCAAGAAGGACAGGGAACTTTTCAGGGAAAAGCTGGCTCTTCTTGAGATGGGACTTGAGGATAAGATGACCCAGAAAGTGAAACTTCTTTCCGGTGGACAGAGGCAGGCGCTGACTCTTTTTATGGCTGTTATTTCGCAGCCAAAACTTTTGCTTTTGGATGAACATACAGCAGCTTTAGACCCGTCGGCGGCAGCTAAGGTGCTTGAATTAACTAAAAAGTTCGCCGCCAATGAAGGGCTTTGTACATTGATGATTACACACAATATGAGGGATGCGCTCTCCTACGGCAACAGGACCATTCTTATGAAAGACGGCCGCATTGTTATGAACATTCAAGGTGAGGAAAGAGCAATTATGACTGTTGAAAAACTAATTGAAAAATTCAGCATCGACAATGATAGAATGTTGTTATAGAGTTTTATGTGAACCTCTTTTGTCAGGCAGAAGTGAATGTCTGACAGAAGGGGTTATTTTTTTTGCAAGCAGTAAATAATAGACAATATCGACAGGAGATATTAAAATGCACGATAATTTATTTCACGATTTGCAAAAAAAGAAGTATATCACACCCTTCAGAATTATTACTCTTGGATTTATGCTTGCTATATTTATAGGAACGCTTTTGCTCATGCTGCCGGTTTCTGACTGCGGCGGACAATGGACTGCATTTTCCGATGCGATATTTACAGCCACTTCTGCAATCTGCGTGACAGGATTGGTAGTGCAAGATACAGCCACCCATTGGTCGGGTTTTGGACAGGCGATAATTTTAATTATGATACAGATCGGAGGCATGGGCGTTGTAACTGCTGCCACAAGTATCGCCATAATTTCAGGCAGAAAGATAAGTCTCTTGCAAAGAAAAACTATACAAGACACGGTAGCAGCGCATACCATAGGAGGTGTAGTAAGACTTACACGCTTTATAATTAAAACAACCATCATAATAGAACTGTTGGGCGCGGTCATTATGACGCCGGTCTTTTGCAGAGACTTTGGAACGCTAAAAGGAATCTGGATGGCTGTATTTCATTCGGTTTCAGCATTTTGCAATGCCGGGTTTGACTTACTCGGAGAGAGGGGCGAGTTTTCATCTCTTACATCTTACGAATCAAATTATTTAATCAATGTTACAATAATGATTTTAATAATTGTGGGAGGTATAGGCTTTCTTACATGGGACGATGTAAGGACAAATAAGTTTAAACTAAAAAAATATCGTATGCAGAGTAAAGTAATTTTAACGGTTACATGTGTTTTGATTATTGTTCCGGCGGTATGTTTTTATTTCGTAGAAATGAACCAAGGCAATCCGGAAGACACGTTGATTAATATGCCATTGATGGCAGGCACAGCCGGTGAACCTTCACTGCTCGGCAGCAGCAAAGCTCTTAGTTGTTTATTTCAGTCGGTAACCACGAGAACAGCGGGGTTTAACACGCTGGATTTAACTCAAATGAGTGAAGCCGGGCTGATGATCGTGATAATATTGATGCTGATAGGAGGCTCGCCCGGTTCTACGGCAGGCGGCATAAAGACCACTACATTGGCGGTTTTAATAAAATCGGCGGAATCAGTTTTCAAGAGAAAGGAAAATGCAGAACTTTTTGGCAGGCGAATATCCGATGAAACAGTTAAATACGCGTCGGCAACTATGATATTGTATGCGATGCTTAGCATATCAGGGGCAGTGATAATAAGTATAACAGAAGGGCTTCCCATGTTCGTATGCCTTTTTGAAACATCGTCGGCTATAGGAACTGTCGGATTGTCTTTGGGGATAACGCCGTTTCTTGGACAGTTTTCCAGAGTAGTTTTGATTTTACTCATGTTTTTAGGGCGCGTGGGAGGAATTACGCTGGTTTTTGCAGCTTTGTCCGGCAACATTCAGAATACTGCTAAGCTGCCCGAAGAAAAAATCACGGTTGGTTAAAGCTGCACATTGATAGAGGCGACATAATTGCCGATAAAAACAGTTGCCTGATAAAAAACTGGGAGGTTAAAAATGATAAAGTCAATTTTGCTTATAGGCCTTGGCAGGTTCGGTAAGCACATAGCGCTGAACTTAAATCAACTGGGTCATGAGGTTATGGCTGTGGATAAAGATGAAGAAAAGGTGGAATCCGTGTTGCCGTTTGTTACAAATGCACAGATTGGAGATAGCTCCAATGAAGATTTTCTTAAGTCATTGGGAATAGATGATTATGATGTATGTATCGTTGCCATAGGCAGCGATTTTCAAAGTTCACTGGAAACTACGTCTCTTTTGAAAGAATTGGGAGGCAAAGTAGTGGTATCCAGAGCGGCGAGAGATGTTCAAGCAAAATTTCTTCTGCGTAACGGTGCAGATGAAATAATATATCCCGAAAAACAAATTGCAGAATGGGCAGCCATAAGGTACAGCGCTAATCACATTTTGGACTATATCAGGCTGGATAAAGATTATGCGGTTTTTCAAATTGCCATACCCGATTCATGGCTTGGCAAAACTGTAGGGCAAGTGGATGTACGCAAGAAGCATAACGTCAGCATAGTTGCCCTAAAAGAGGGCAGTGTGATAGATATAGACGTTAACTCGGAGACGGTTTTTGAAAAAGATAAGACATTGATGGTGCTGGGAAAATTTAAAAATATACAACGTTGTTTTAATATCTAATTTTTTGCACACAGAAAAACTTTGCGAACATAGAATTTGCATGCAAAGGATAGCGCAAAATTTTCCATAAGGTATTTGCTGCCTCTATTAGGCAGCATTTCGTTTTTTATATGGACTTCGCCGTTGAATACATCTTTAACTGCGTTTTCTACAGCGTCACAGAAACGGTTATATATGATATCCGGCTTATCTAAGCAAATTCCCATTTTAATAAGTTTACCTACTTCGTCGGTGGTATAGCAGCTTTTTAAAATATAAACGACTATAATCATTGCCACAGATATTCTAGGATATTTTTTATTTACCGGTGCGTCGACGATTTTCGCTTTAACATAATTATTAATCATGCTCTTAGTTAAAGGAGCTGAATCCACTTGGCTGAAAAATGCTCCAAGATATTCCTGTATAAGAGTTATAATCTGGTCTACGTATAAGTCGATGGAAGGCAAATCCTCCCAGCGAGGTAAATGAAAATTTTCGATTATTTTATTGCGGTTTAATTGATTATTTTGAGACATAACAGCACCTCTTGCAGTTTTCTAAGAATATAGTAATCCGGCGGCGTTAAAAAAGCAAAGATTTTAACACCTGAATGAAAATTAAATCATGATGGACCATTATATTCTTTAAAGGAAGAATCATGATATAATATACCACACAGAAATTAAGGTGTAAAGCTTGACATTATTTGCTAACAGTGTTAATCTAGTATGCGAAACTACGTGGTTTAGTTTACAATAATGGTTACTGCCTAAAAACGGCATACAATCAACATTTGTTACTTTTTCAAAAGGGAAAGGAGAAACATAAAATGGACTATAAAAGTCTTAAAGATATGGAGATGAAAAGGGCTGAAGCCGTAGTGGAAGCTCTCAATACCAGCAAGGACCCATATATACAATATAAGGAAAGCAGACCCATTACAGATTTAAAGCAGATGCTTAATACAAGCATAGAGCTTTATGGCGAAAACGTGGCTTTCATGCAGAAATTCCATAAAGATGAACCCTTTACAAAAATCACATATAAGGAAGCTTTAGCTGATATAAATGCTCTTGGAACAGCTCTCATATCGAGAGGACTTAAGGATAAAAGAATTGCCGTAATAGGTGAAAACTGTTATCAATGGGCGACAAGTTATCTTGCAGTCGTGTGCGGCACAGGTGTTGTCGTACCTCTTGACAAGGAACTCAGCCCGGCAGAACTTAAACAGCTTGTTATTGAAGCAGATGTATCGGCAGTTTTATTTGGCAAAAAGTTTGAAGAAGCTTTCAAGACTATGGCAGCAGACGGAGATACTAAACTTCAGGTACTTATAAATTTCAACAGCGAAGATACTTGTGACGGCGTACTTTCATGGTCGAAGCTCATAGAAGAGGGCAAAAAACTCGTGGAGGAAGGCGATAATAGCTTCATCGATGCGGAAGTTTATCCCGATAGAATGAGCATACTTCTGTTTACATCAGGAACGACCGGAATTGCTAAGGGCGTAATGTTGTCTCACAGAAATATCTGTGAAGATCTTATGATTGCCCCGACAATTCTGAGAGTATACGATTGGGATATTTTCTTCTCGGTACTTCCGGTGCATCATACTTACGAGTGTACATGCGGTTTCTTAATGCCTCTGTATAAAGGAGCTGCCATCGCTTACTGCGAAGGGCTGAAATACATCACCAAGAATTTACAAGAGGTAAAGCCGACGATGATTCTTGCAGTTCCCCTTATATTTGAAAGTTTATATAAGAATATAATGAAGAATGTCCGCAAGCAGGGTAAGGAAAACCTTGTAAGAAAGGTTATGGCGGCTAATAAGATTACTAAAAAGTTTGGCTTGGATATTAACAAGAAACTGCTCAAGGATATTCTCAATGTTTTCGGCGGCAGAATGAGAGTTTTGATTTCCGGAGGCGCGGCTATCGACCCTGCAATTCTCAACTTTTTTAATGACTTGGGATTTATTGCAGTGCAGGGTTACGGCTTGACAGAGTGCGCTCCTATGGGAGCTTTAAACCCTGATACCCATAAAATGATGAGAAACGCTTCCGTAGGCCATCTTTTGCCGGGAATGGAAGTTAAGATTGAAGATAAAAACGAGGACGGCATAGGAGAAATCTGCCTGAAAGGCGCAAACGTAATGCTTGGTTACTACAACATGCCGGAAGAAACCGCAAAGGTAATCAAAGACGGCTGGTTCCATACCGGAGACTTGGGTTATGTTGACGATGAGGACTTTATCTATATTACAGGCCGTAAAAAGAATGTAATTATTACACGCAACGGCAAAAACGTTTTTCCGGAGGAACTGGAATACCATCTTGGCAAAGTTCCTTATGTGAGCGAATCTATGGTATGGGCGCTTGAAGATGAAGCAGGACAGGACGACGTAATCGTTGCTACTATTAAACCGGATATGGAAGAAGTTCAGGCTGTTCTAGGCGAAGAAAAATCAAAGGATGGGGCAGAAATAGAAAAACTTCTTTGGGCGGAGGTCGACAAGATAAACGAGAACCTTCCGTTATTTAAAAAGATAAGGAAGATTACTGTCAGAACAGAAGAGTTTGAAAAAACTACAGGCAAGAAGATTAAACGCTTCGTGGAGTCCAACAAGAGCAATTAAAAGCGGTGTTTGACCCAAGATTGATTAAAGCTTATTATAGAATTATTTTGGAGCTGATTAAAAATCAGCTCCTTTTCATTGATATAAAAGCTATTTATTGTTATTTTCTTACGATTTCCTGTTGAGAACAGCCATGCCGATGCCGCTGACGATTAGAGGCAGAATGAAACTCAAAAAACGGCTCATTACTATAACGATGCCCATTAGTTCACCGGGCAGCAGGGAGGCAAACAAAAGTGAAAAGCCGCCTTCTGTAACACCGACTGCTCCGGGCAGAGGCAGGGCGGATACGGACACGTACAGCGCCGCCTGCATAAGCGTTAATCTTAGCCACGAAAATTCTTGTATTCCGAGACTTTGAAATACAAAGAACGTTATAGAAAAATAAGCCAGAAGTTGAACCACCGAAGTAAGAAATATTTTTGCCATAACCGTAGGATTGCGTTTAATATATCCGGAAGCTCTTCTATATTCAGTTACGCCTCGAAGCATTTTAGTTTTGATACTTTTAGCCTTATCAGGAAAGATTTTATTCGATATAGCAATCAGGGGCGATACTATTATCTTGACAGCGTTAGGGGAGAATATCAAAAAAAGTAGTACGACAAGTATTACTATATTAAGTCCCACTCCTGCTGCAAGAACAGCCGCAGCAAGTGATGAGCTTAATGTGCCGGAAAGACTTTCATTCATAATCCCTATCGAGGCTAGTACCGCTGCCGCTGCCTGAAAGGATGTAAGTTCTGCAAGCAATGTTAAAGACGAGTGAGAAAAAGGCAGTCCATCTCTGTGCATTGCATAAATCTGCATAGGCTGCCCTCCGGATGCAGAGGGCGTAATAGAACTAAAGAAAAATCCTGTCATAGCATATCTGATTTCGTCAGCAGAAGAAACTTGGTGTCCTGTAAGTTTAAGGCAACGGCCGATGTTGATTCCCTCACATATAAAAAAGGCGGACATGGCGATCAAAGCAGGTAAAAGCCAAAAAGGATTTGTATTCTTAAGTGAAAAGAAAATGGACGCAAAGCTGTACTTTTTATGTATCAGCAAACACGTAATACCCGCAAGCACAATAAAACCCAGAATCCATTTGACCATTGTATCTTTTGACGGTTTCTTCATGGCGTAAAAACCCCCTTTGAGATTCACGCTCTTTCGGGAGCGAAAACTTCGTCTGCGGTAACAAAGCGATATCCATGGTAGATCCAGATTGGCAATACTATCTTTAGAGCGTCGATTGTCCTTTGGGGAGCGTTATTTTTTCCGCGGCCGTCGTGCAGACATACGATACTGCCTGAGGAGGTTCGATTAATAAGCCTTGAAGCAATTTCATCAACGCTTATATTTGCTTTCCAATCTTGAGCCATCACATTCCAGTAAATGGGGATCAGATGATGATAACCTGCGGCGCACAGTAAAGATTTTTTAGTGTGTCCCCAAGGAGGCCTGTAAAAACGTGGATTTATGCCTAAATCCTTTAAAACTTCGACCGACATATCCATATCCCTTTGGATTTGTGATGACGTCATTAAATATGCACTTTTATGAGAGTAGGAATGTAAGCCGACAGTGTGTCCCTCGTCAGCCATACGCCCTATAAGATCTGCATTTTCAAGAGCGAAGCTGCCAATTGTAAAAAAGGTGGCTTTTATATTTAAATTATTTAACAGGTCCAGAACCTGACCTGTGTAGGTTGAACTCGGTCCATCATCAAAGGTAAGCATTATGTTTTTCCCCCGGGAAGAATAAACCGAACTAAGATTTATAATTTTCCCCTTGTCTGAATTAAAAGAAGCAATTTCTAAATTCTTAACATTCATAGCTATACCTCGCTTCCCGAATAATAGTTTACAGGATTGGAACATGCGAAGGACTTTGATATTTGTTTCATATTTTTCTTCATCGACTCAAGCAGACCTGTATTTTCCATAAAAACGGCTAAGTCCTCCGCAATATTGGTGTCACGACTTCTGACTACGTGACCTATATTGTTGCTTTCGATAAAGTATGCGTTTCCTAATTCTTGCTCCAAATACGGGTCGATTACGTAAAGAGGAGTCTCGGTGGCAATAGCCTCAAAGGTAGTAATACCGCCGGGCTTAGTGATTATCAAATCCGCGTCCTGCATGTATCGAGAAACATGATTGGTAAAACCGATAACATTAATGTTGGCGTATTTTTTGCGAGCCCGTTTTTCAAGCCGTCTGTTTGTGCCTGCTATTAGTGTAATGTTAAGTTCCTGCATGTTATTAATACTGCGTAAAAATTGCTTTTCTCCCGGTATAAGCCCTAGACCGCCGCCCATGATTAAAACATTCTTTTTAACCTCGTTTGAAGATATTTTGGCTTTAAAGTCTTGCTTTACCGGAATTCCCGTAATGACTATTTTCTCTGCGCTCACACCTTTAGAGATTAAGGATTGTTTGGTGGAAAGGTCGCCTACAAAATACAGGTCGGTGTTTTCTGCAATCCACTCGTCGTGAACTGTAATATCGGTTATATAGGTATAAAGCGGCTGCGTGCAGTGATGAAAATCTTTATAGGCTGAAAAGAATTTACTGCATATAGGCAGATTGGAAATTACGATGTCCGGATTGCAGTCTTTCATTAGACATTCTATTTTTTTAGCAATGGCTTTTTTCATGGGAACGCCGCTGTAATGTCCGGCAGCATGATTGAAAAAGTTATACATTCCGGGCAGTTTGGTAACTAGAAGAGAAAACCCCTTGTAAATAGCTCCGCTTAAATGTGGAAAGATAGAATCCATTAAATCAACGGTATAAATGTTTGTTTTCGGTTCAAAGCAGTGAATCTCCTCTGCAATGGCCTCGGCACATTTTATGTGACCCATGCCAAACTTCCCTGTTAAAATTAAAATGTTCATATAAATACCCCTCTTAAAAATTTTGCTTTAGCATTTGACATCAGTTTAATGATTCAAGCCTTGCATATCTTGAATTTTTTCATTAAAGATATGCTACAACAAAATAATTAAGAGAGGGTTAATATCAGATTAAAAATGGGTTTCGCATTTCTTAAGATTTACGAACATTTTCCAGTTAATTAATCAGATATGATACTCGACAGTAAATTTTCAAGCTCTTTCAGTGCAATATCATTGGTTTCGATATCGTAGTATAAATTATCATAGGAAAACTGCACCATATAATATGCTTCAAAACCGTAAATAACAAGAGGCACACCGTTGATTACAGATTGTTTTGGATCGTCGTTATCTATAATGATATCTCGCAGAGGTTTTTCAAAAGAACAAAGTGCAACGGTGGCGGTTCCGCCGTTATTTGAATCCAATTCAAATACGTAATCGTGAAGGGAGTATTCTCCTTTTTGCCCAGCATTTATATAGTCGGGAGCAGATAAAGAATAGAAGCTGGAAATTTCCCATATGTCACATATTTTAGAAGTAAAATCTTCATAACTCATTCCTGCAAATTCTTGAAATTGATTTAAAACTGCCTGCAAATCCTGTTTTGAAAGTTGGTCGTACATATTGCACTGCACATCCATATCTGCGGTCGTTAAACCTTCTAATTGGTTTATATTCAAATTATTTTCCAGAGGCGGCATGTTGGGAATATCAGATGTGCCGTTCTTTTGGGCAGAGATTCCTACAGATATTATCAAAGCTAAACATGCGGCAGAGACTGCGATGACAGCGCCCCTCTTAATAAGTCTGTTAAGTCTGTGCTGCTTTATCTTTTTACCGCTGTTTGGTTTTACGTTTACTGCTCGGACTGTCTGTGCCATGTGTGTGTTCCGTGCGGTTTCTGATTTTTCAATCAAGTCGCTTGAGATAAAACCCATAGCGTCGCTTATATTTTCGCGTGTCATAATTTAAACCCCTCCTGTTTTAAATGATTCTTAAGCCCTATGCGGGTGCGGTGGAGCATACTTTTTACTTTGGCAACGCTCATACCTGAATAATCAGCTATTTCCCTCATAGAGTCCACAAAATAGTATCTGCCGATAAACACATTGCAGGTTTCTTTCGGCAAAGTACGGAGAAATGCGCTGATTGCTTCTGCCAGCAGATGTAAATCTGCTTCTTGCACGGTGGAGTCTACAGAGTAGATAGAATCACCTGTATAATTGGTCTTCGGGATACATTCTTCCAACTCAGAAAGAGAAATTGCATATTGAGAAGCTTGCCTTTTTTGGCTGTTGCGTTTGCGGAAAATATCAATAGATGTTTGTCTTGTAATTCTCCCAAGATAAGTTGAAAGTATCTTTGGCGCATTGGGCGGTATGGAATTCCACGCTTTTAAGTAAGTATCGTTTACGCTTTCGCGGCTATCCTCCCAATCGAAAAGAATGTTATAGGCAATTTTTGTAAGATAGTTTCCATATTTTTTATCTGTTTCAGAAATGGCGGTTTCATCCCGTTGAAAGTACAGAGAGATAATTTTATCGTCTTGCATGGCGCACCTCCTTTCTCAATTGATTTAGGCGCCTTCATTATATATCACGTAAAAAAGCAAGATTAGTTGCATTTAATTTTTAATTTTATAATTATAAGAACTATTATACCATGCTTCAAACTGTTCAAATGCATGATTCAATAATTTCAGCCCCTGTATCATTGGCATTTATATCATTTACTTCGCAGACATACTCAGAAGACATATGGCAACTTGATGAAATCCTTTAAACCGGAGTTAAATTTGTTTCTAAAATGAAATTTCCAAAAAAATCCCCTAATACATTGAAAAAAAAGAAAATTTTAGATATAATAAGCTAATAATAACATTGATAAAAAATAGGAATTATCAAAACCTGCTTTATATGCCGGAATAATTCATATTAATTAAAAAAATGTAAATGATAAATAATAATAATTGAAAAGGAGATGGACAATGGGATTTGCATCAGAAGTCGGAATAGACTTGGGTACGGCTAATGTACTGGTTTATATAAAAGGTAAAGGTATAGTGCTGAATGAACCATCGGTTGTAGCTATTAATAACGATACAGACGAAATTCTTGCAGTAGGGGAAGAAGCAAGACAGATGATAGGAAGAACACCTGCCAATATTATCGCAGCCAGACCTCTTCGCGACGGCGTTATTTCAGATTTTGATATTACCGAGAGAATGCTTAAATATTTCATAAGAAAAACTTGTGGATCAGGTCGCTTCTTTAAACCTAAAATTATGGTTTGCGTACCGAGCGGCGTTACAGAAGTAGAAAAAAGAGCTGTAAGAGAAGCAGCCACAGCAGCAGGAGGTAAAGACGTTTACTTAATGGAAGAACCTCTTGCAGCAGCCATAGGCGCGGGAATTGATATATCCAAACCCGACGGCGTAATGGTGATAGATATAGGCGGCGGTACGACGGACATCGCTGTAATTTCTCTTGGAGGAATTGTAACCAGCACATCGGTGAAAATGGCAGGAGATAAATTTGACGAAGCCATTATTAAATATATGAGAAAGAATCACAAGCTCTATATAGGCGAAAGAACTGCCGAAGAACTGAAACTGACAATCGGAACTGCGTTCCCTAGAGAAGAAAGCATTACCAAGGAATGCAGAGGCCGTGATTTAGTTACGGGTCTTCCTAAGAGCGTAGACGTTACATCCGATGAAATGATGGACGCGTTGGAAGAACCGCTGCACGAAATCTGCGAAGCAGTTCACAATGTTCTTGAGAGAACACCACCTGAACTTGCTGCGGACATAAGCAACTCCGGCATAATCATTACCGGCGGCGGCGCTATGCTCCACGGAATTGATAAACGTATAGAGGACAGAACAGGAATAAATGTAATAATTGCTGAGGACCCAATGTCTTGCGTAGCTGTAGGTACAGGCAAGGCGCTTGATGAACTCGAAAAGCTCGAGGGAAATTCACTTAACAGAAGGGCGCCTTATTTATAGAAAAGTTTGCGCCCCTTAATGGGGCGCTTTTTTGTGTAGGATATGTATAAGCGCTGTAGAAAAGTGTACTTGCGTTTTAATTGATATGACTGGAGATGAAGAGTGAATCGGGCTTGACAGCAGCATACTGAACAGAAAGGAAATAAAAAAGTTGAAGCTGGAAATAATAGCAACAGCCACATTCGGGCTGGAAGCAGTAGTAAAGAGAGAAATAGAAAATCTTGGATTTAAGATAATAAAATCAGAAGACGGTAAGATTACTTTCCTAGGTGATGAAAGAGCAGTAGTAAAAGCCAATATATGGCTAAGATGTGCCGACAGAGTGCAGATAAAGATGGGCGAATTTATGGCATACGAATTTGAAGATCTTTTTCAGCAGATTAAAGCCATACCGTGGGAAGAATGGATACCCATAGACGGAAAATTCGTCGTAAACGGATCTTCGGTGAAATCCAAACTTTCCAGTGTACCTGCATGCCAGTCCGTAGCTGAAAAAGCCATCGTGGAGAGACTGAAGGAATTCTATGCAGTAGACTATTTTAAAAAAAGCGGCGCTCTTTATGATATAAAAATAACTTTGCTAAAAGATCGGGTTACGGTCACACTGGATACTACAGGTCAGGGGCTTCATAAACGCGGATACCGTAAGTTAAATGTAGAGGCGCCTATTAAGGAGACAATAGCCGCTGCTTTGGTACAGCTTTCATTTTGGAAAAATGAAAGAATTTTAGTAGACCCTTGCTGCGGTTCGGGAACAATTCCTATTGAAGCTGCCATGATCGGTAAAAACATTGCACCGGGAATAAACAGAGAATTTACGGCGCAGCAGTGGGAAGCAATACCGGAACGTTTATGGAAGGAGGAACGCAAAGCAGCTTTTGAGGCAATTGATAATGAATGTCAACTGAAAATTTATGGATCAGATATTAATCCGGAAGCAATTAAGGCGGCAAAAGCCAATGCCGAAGAGGCGGGCGTTATAGACTGTATTAAATTCAACGTAGCAGATGTATCGGCAATAAGGACTAAGGCGTTAAGCGGTGTAATGGTTACAAACCCTCCTTATGGTGAACGCATTGGAGATAAGGCTTCAATTGAAAAGATATATAAAGCTTACAATAAGTTTTTTAAAGAAAATCCTACATGGTCGCTTTTTGTAGTTACTTCCGATAGGACAATTGAGAAGAAAGCCATGAAACGATCTGCCGACAGAAGGCGAAAATTGTATAACGGAAGGCTTGAAGTTTGCTATTATCAGTTTCACGGTATAAAACCGCAAATTTCGGAGAAAAAATAAATTAGCCGCATATGTTGCGCAGGGTTTGGAGAAAAAAATGAACGTAAAAATTGACAAAAAATTAAAAACACCCATATACATGCAGATTGCGTGGCAGATGAAACATGAAATACTTTCCGGCAGAATTAATGACGGCAGTATATTGCCATCGGAAAGAGCTTTGGCGAAAATTCTTGGGATACATCGAAATACTGTTGCAAAAGCGTACAATGAATTAAAGGCGGAGGACCTTATTCAGCCGCGTCAGGGCGTGGGTTATATTGTAACCATGGGAAACGATGGATACTTTGCAGAAAAAGACAATATTAGTTCAACTGTAAACCTAAAAAACCTAAATAATCAGAAAACAATATCCAATTCAAATCAAGACATGAACAAAGATATGGGTTTCAATAAAAAGAAACCCAAAAAGGTGAATTGGGTCAATCAGATAAAGTCTGAATATATGGACATGGAAATAACCTTTGATGATTTATTTCAGCGTTTTGGCGACGAAGAAAAATATTCTTTGGGAAGCGGGCTTGCTGCGGTAGGGATATATGATCAGAAAAAGGTTGCTCAGGACATTACCAAGATAATAACCGAAAAAGGGAAAAATCAATATTTTTACAGCCCATATAAAGGTGATAAGTTTCTGCGCCAAAAAATTGTGTCCTTCCTCAGTACTAAAGGGATTAAAGCGACAACGGGAGAAATACAAATTCTTACGGAAACTAATCAAGCTTTGGATTTTCTTGTAATGCTTTTAATAAAAGCTGGAGATACTGTTATTATGGAGAAGCCGGTATCACCGGATGCCTACAGAGCCATGGAACTTGCCGGCGCAGTGATACGAACGGCGCCAATGGATAAAGACGGGATGAAGTGCGATATGCTGGAGAGCTTAGTACAAAAATATAATCCCAAATTTATATATGTAAACTCAAGCTTTCATGACCCTACAGGTACGATCCTTTCCTTAGAAAGAAGAAAAAAGATTATAGAAATTTCAAATACATATCGAGTGCCCATAATTGAAGAGGACGCAGCCTCCGAACTGGTATACAGAGGCAGTAAGCAGCCTCCGATAAAGGCATTTGATACGGCAGATAACGTAATATACATATATTCTTTTTCTCTGACATTCGTACCCGGACTCAGTCTGGCTTTTGTAGCAGCGGATAAAGATGTAATCAGGAGCCTAAGTTATTTAGTATCGGTAAGAATGGTAGCCACTGACTGGCTCAGCCAGAAACTTGTGGCGAAATATCTGGGGGACGGAACATATTACGGTATATTGGGGGATTTCTGCGATAATTACGGAAAAAAACAGGATATAATTTGCAGCATGCTTGATGATATGAAGGACTTGGGGATTGAATATAATCGACCTCGTGGCGGAGTATACATATGGTGTAAGTTGCCGTCGGAAATTGACAGCAAAGCTTTCATTGCCAAGGCATATAACAAGGGCGTGGCGCTGCTTCCGGGATATGTATTTTATCCTGACAAAAGCGGAGGCAGAGACCATGTGCGGATAAATTATTCCTATGAAACCGAAGAAAGACTTGTAAAAGGCTTGAAAGTTTTCAGAAAAACTTTGGAAGAAGAACTGGCATACAAAAAATAGGATAAACTGGCACTTCCATTTTTTACATCATATAGTAAAATTTTATTATACAAATTTTAATTTAAACGAACGCTTTACTAAAAATTAACTAAACTAAAATTAACTTAAAAAGGAGAGACGAAAATGGCAGTAAATTTAAAAGGTAGAAGCTTCTTAACACTTATGGATTTCACACCTGCTGAAATCAGATATATGCTTGATTTAGCTCATGACTTAAAAGCTAAAAAGAGAGCAGGAATCTGCAATCAGGTTCTAAAGGGAAAGACAATTGTGTTGCTTTTTGAAAAGACTTCAACAAGAACAAGATGTGCTTTTGAAGTTGCAGCAATGGAAGAAGGCGCAGGAGTTACTTTCCTTGATTCCGGAAGCTCACAGATGGGTAAGAAAGAATCATTGGAAGATACTGCAAAGGTACTTGGCAGATTCTATGACGGTATCGAATACAGAGGTTTTGATCAGAAGGTTGTTGAGGATCTTGCAAAGTATTCAGGAGTACCTGTATGGAACGGTTTAACAGACGTTGACCATCCTACTCAGATTTTAGCCGACCTGTTAACAATTGAAGAACACGTTGCTAAACCTTTAAATAAGGTTAAGGTAGTATTCAGCGGCGATATCAGAAACAACATGAGCTATGCTTGGATGTATGGATGCGCCAAGATGGGTATGCACTACGTTGCTTACGGTCCGGAAGAATTGAAAGCAGAACTCAATCAGGAAGTTATCGCTAAAGTTCAGGAAGTTGCCAAGGAAACAGGTGCAACTATTGAAATCTCCAGCAACCCTGAGTCTATTAAGGGCGCTGACGTTATTTACGCAGATGTATGGGCATCAATGGGAGAAGAAGCTGAAATCCCTGAAAGAGTAAGACTGCTTACTCCTTATAAAGTAACAACTGAACTTATGGAATCAACAGGTAACCCGGACTGCTTATTTATGCACTGCTTACCATCATTCCATGACTTTGAAACTAAAATGGCAAAGACTCAGATGGAAGCAGGCTATGACATCCGTGAAGTGACCGATGAAGTATTCAGAAGTAAGAATTCTGTAGTTTTTGATGAAGCAGAAAACAGAATGCACACTATTAAGGCTGTTATAGTAGCTACTATCGGATAGTGACGAATTGATGCGCATAAAAGCGTATGTATCATGTATATGAATAGATAGTTACTTTACAGTTAAAGTAAAGAAGGGAGGATATTATGTATCCTGGAATTCATAATTTTTCCGAAATCGGAAAGCTTAACAAAGTTTTGCTGCACAGACCGGGTTTAGAATTGGAAGCTCTTACTCCAAACACGATGGAGAGACTGCTTTTTGACGACATTCCTTTTTTAAGGGTAGCACAGGAAGAACACGATATTTTTGCTAAAATATTAAGAGAAAACGGCGCTGAAGTAATCTACTATGTAGAAGAAACAGGTAAGGCTGTGAAAGACCTGAAAATCAGGGAACAGTTCATTAACGAGTTTCTTGATTTAAGTGATATAACTGCTAAGGGCGTAAGGGAATCCATCCTTGAATATTTGATGCCTATGGATCCGAGAGACATGGTATCAAAGTTAATAGCGGGAATTAAGAGAAGCGATCTTAAACAACATACACAGATAACTTCGTTGTATGATTTGGTTCAAAGCGACTATCCGTTTGTATCTGACCCTATGCCTAATTTATACTTTACGAGAGACCCGGGAGCCTGCGTTGGCTATGGACTTAACGTGCATCACATGCATACTCCTGCAAGGCAAAGAGAAGCTTTGTTCCTTAAATATATGTTTGAATATGATAAGGATTTTTCGGTTGACGAAGATAAGCTGTGGTACGATATTTATGATAACTACTCCATCGAAGGCGGAGATGTTCTGGTTCTCTCAAAGGATGTGGTGGCAATAGGATTGTCACAAAGAACTACTATAGCAGGTATTGAAAAGTTTGCTAAAAACTTACTGTCAGATTCGGACTATAAAAAAGCCTTAGTATTTGACATCCCTAAGAGCAGAGCGTTTATGCACTTAGATACCGTATTTACTATGGTTGATTATGATAAATTTACAATTCATCCGGAAATTGAAGGTCCGCTCAACGTTTACGAAATTACCATGAGATCTGACGGAGAATTGAAATTCAGTTCGATTAACGATGAATTACAGAAAGTCTTGAGCAGAGAGTTAAAACTGCCGGCAGTTGATTTAATAAGATGCGGTGGCGGAGATTTGATGGCTGCTCAGAGAGAACAATGGAATGACGGTTCAAACACTTTGTGTATAGCTCCGGGCGTTGTAGTTACCTATGAAAGAAATTACGTTTCCAATGAACTGATGGAAAAGAAGGGCATTAAGGTTCTCACCATGCCATCATCTGAACTGTCAAGAGGAAGAGGCGGTCCAAGATGTATGTCCTGCCCGGTAAACAGAGACGATATTTAGTAATTTGAAGGAGAATAAAATGGCAGAAAAAATTGTTGTTGCATTGGGCGGCAATGCCCTCCAGTCGGGAAAAAGCGAAGCTACAGCCGAAGCTCAGCTTGCGGTAGTAAAAGAAACATGCGAAAGAATTGCGGAAATCAGCGATAAGGGATATGAACTTGCAGTAGTACACGGAAACGGTCCACAGGTAGGCAGAATCCTGTTGGCTTCTGAAACTGCGAAAGATGTAACTCCTGCTATGCCGTTCGACGTATGCGGAGCTATGTCACAGGGCTATATCGGTTATCATATTCAACAGGCATTAAAATATGCTCTCAATAAGAGAAACAGAAATGTTCCCGTGGTTACCGTAGCAACTCAGATGGTTGTAGAAAAGGCAGATCCGGCTTTCCAAAATCCAACTAAGCCAATTGGACCATTCTACACTGAAGAAGAAGCTAAGGCTCTCGTTGAGGAAAAGGGATACACTGTTAAAGAAGATGCAGGCCGCGGATGGAGAAGAGTAGTAGCATCACCACTCCCTCGCAAAATCGTGGAAATCGATGCGGTTAAGAAACTATGGGATTCAGCTATTGTTATCACTTGCGGCGGAGGCGGTATTCCTGTTATTGAAAACGCAGACGGTACTCTGGAAGGCGTAGCAGCCGTAATAGACAAGGACTATGCAGCAGAACTGCTTGCAGAACAGATTGACGCTGACATTCTCATGATTTTGACAGAGGTTGAAAAGGTTGCAATTAACTTTAATAAGCCAAATCAGGAAAACCTCTCTAACCTTAATCTGGAAGATGCAGCGCGTTACTGCGAAGAAGGACAGTTCGCGCCTGGCTCAATGCTTCCTAAAGTTCAGGCAGCGATGAAGTTTGTGCGCGCATATCCAAGCAAGAAGGCCATAATCACTTCCTTAGATAAAGCTATCGACGCTTTGGAAGGAAAGACAGGCACAGTAATCACATTTGCATAACAATATACAACTTCTTAAAAACACCCGCAGAAAGGAAACTGACTGCGGGTGTTTTAGCAAGTGCAAGCGTTGAGAGATTGTTTTGGCATGTTCAATGCCTGTTGACTGACTTTTTAGGGCAGAAAGAAAGACGGACAGCAAATAAAATTAAGTATCCGTCTTAAATTTTTATATTTATAACTTGTCAGAAGTTAGCTTAGCCTTAATAGCGTCTAATTGTGCTTTTACGCTTTCAGGAGAAGTTGAACCTTCGGATTTTTTATTTTTTATGCAGGCGTCGATAGAAACTTTTTCATAGATATCTTCTTCAAAGATCGGTGAAAACTGTTTTAATTCCGCCAAACTTAAATCTTCTATAGCAGTTTGATTTTCAATGCAGTATAGAACCATTCTGCCGATTATTTCATGGCACTGTCTGAAAGGAAGCCCTTTGCTTACAAGGTAGTCCGCAGCGTCGGTAGCGTTCATAAAACCGCTTTTCGTCGATTGAACCATCTGCTTCTTGTTAAAAGAAGCTGTATCCAACATCTTTGTAAAGATAGTTAAGCTGGCCTTTAAAGTGTCATAAGCATCAAATACAGGTTCTTTATCCTCCTGCATGTCTTTATTATAAGCAAGAGGAAGTCCTTTCATCACGGTGAGCAAGCTCATTAAATCTCCGTAAACCCTGCCGGTCTTGCCGCGTATAAGTTCTGCCATATCAGGATTTTTCTTTTGAGGCATTATGCTGCTTCCGGTAGCGAATGCATCATCCATCTCTACAAAACCAAAATCGGGAGAATTCCAGATTATCAATTCTTCGCATAACCGAGAGAGGTGCATCATAGTGATGGAACAGCAGCTTAAGAATTCAAGGGCGAAGTCTCTGTCGCTTACTGCATCCATACTGTTAGTGCAGAGGTGTTTGAAGCCAAGCTCATCTTTTAAATACTTGCGGTCGGTGTTATATGTGGTTCCCGCCAGAGCCCCGCAGCCCAGCGGCATGTAGTCGGTGCGCTCAAGGCAGTCTTTAAACCTTGAAAGGTCGCGGCTGAACATGTTGTAATATGCCAGCAGGTGATGAGCCAGAAGAATAGGCTGTGCTTTTTGCAAATGAGTAAATCCCGGCATGACAGTATCTTTATTTTCTTCTGCAATGTTATATATTACAGAAAGCAGAGCCTCAAGCTCCGTGCACAGGTTTTTAATCGCGTCTTTTTGATAAAGCCTGAAATCTACAGCGACCTGATCATTGCGGCTCCTTGCGGTATGAAGCTTTTTGCCTGCGTCTCCAATTCTCTGGGTGAGGACTTTTTCTATGCCCATGTGGATGTCCTCATCTTCTATGGAAAAATGTATTTTATCGGCCTCAATATCATCTGCGATTTCCTTAAGACATGCAACGATTTTATCGCCGTCGTCTTTGCCAATGATGCCTTGTTTGGCAAGCATTTTGGCATGAGCGATACTTCCCTGTATGTCCTTTTCCCATAAACGGCAGTCAAAATCTATTGAAGCATTAAATTCATTAGCAAATGAATTCTCCTCCTTTGTAAACCTTCCTTTCCAGAGTTTCATTGTGCTTGGAGCCTCCTTCCAATTGTTCTTTTTGTATAGCTCTGATTTTCAGCGGCAATGAGAATAGGTTGATGAAACCTTCCGCATCGCTCTGATTGTAAACTTCGTCAGCGCTGAATGTTGCAAATTCTTCACTGTACAAGGAATAATCGGATTTGCTTGCTACAGGAAGTGCGTTGCCCTTATAAAGCCTCATTTTTACTGTGCCTGTAACGTATTCCTGAGTTGAATCTACAAAAGCGGAAATGGCGTTTCTAAGCGGAGTATACCATAAACCATCGTAAATCATCTGTGAGAATTTCTGCGCTACGATATTCTTATACTGCATAGTGTCTCTGTCGAGGATAAGTCTTTCAAGGGCAAGATGGGCAGCGAATAAAATCGTTCCTCCCGGTGTTTCGTATACTCCTCTGGATTTCATACCTACGAGACGGTTCTCTATAATATCAATAGTACCTACACCATTTCTGCTGCCCATTTCATTGAGTTTGGACAGCAGAGAAACTGAATCCATTTTTTCACCGTCAAGGGAAACGGGAACACCTTTTTCAAATGAAATTTCAACGTATTCCGACTTATCTGGAGCTGCTTCCACATCGCAGCTTAAAACATGAATATCCTTTTTATGTTCGTTCCAAGGATTCTCAAGGTTGCCGCCTTCATGACTGATGTGCCATATATTTTCATCTCTGGAGTAAATTTTTTCGATAGTCTGTGCGATAGGGATATCGTGCTTCTTAGCATATTCAATAAGATCTTCGCGCGATTGTAAATCCCACATTCTCCAAGGCGCTATAACCTTGATGGCAGGATTGAGAGCTTTGATAGTGGTTTCAAAACGAACCTGGTCATTTCCTTTACCTGTACATCCATGACAAATATAGAATGATCCTTCTTGATCGGCAATTTCCACAAGTTTTTTTGCCATTAAAGGTCTTGCCATTGAAGTGCCTAAGAGATAAGAATTTTCGTAGATTGCGCCTGCTTTGAGAACCGGCCAGATGTAGTCGTCAACAAATTCCTTTTGAAGATCTACTATGTAAGCCTTGGATGCACCTGTCTTATAAGCCTTTTCCTCGATTGCCTTAAAATCCTCCTTCTGACCTACATTACAGCAGACGGCGATCACTTCGCAGTCGTACTGTTCCTTTAACCAAGTTAAAATAATTGATGTGTCAAGTCCGCCTGAATAAGCCAGAACTATTTTCATTTTAGCCATTTTATATTTCCTCCAATATTGTAATTATGTGTGTTTTATATGTGTTGTTTATAGAATATATCCATTTATGCGATATACTATGTTTATACATTTAAACTCTGATTTATGCAGAAAATTTTGCATAAATATTTTTGATAACGAATATATTTTAAAAACGATGAAGCTATTATATACGTATATAAGATAAAAATCAAGGGGTAATTTGTGAAAAAATAACAAAAAAAGCAAAAAAAATTATGGTTCTGAATATTTATGCCATGATAATTGTTCTTGCGCATGAATAAAAAATTGATATTGCATTGTTTTTTCGTTGCAAAAGCACAAAAAAACAATAATAAAAATAGGAGAGTTAAAAGACAATGATGGAATAGAGCGGCAGAAGACAAGGACCTTCATGAAAAAATGGCAAGGGGTAAAGCGGTTAAGCAATGATACATTTGGCAGTTGTTGGTGCAAATTATCAAAAATTAATCTTTGCTGTAAGCCCACCTCTTGATGAGTATTTGAAGAATTCCGGCCATAGGTACGGCAAGCAGCATACCTATGATGCCAAACAAATATCCTAAAACGCTCACCGACAGCAATACAAACAAAGGATGAAGTCCTATAGTTGAACCTACAATCTTTGGATAGATATAATTGGAATCAAGTTGCTGAACCAGAAAAAGCAGTATGACTGCCAGAAAGGCTTTGCTGAAACCTCCTGAAAAAAGCCCAACTAAAAAAGCCAAAGCCATGCCGATAAAAGGACCGAAATAAGGAATAATATTTAAAATACCGCTGACCACACCTATGATTACCGCAAAATCCACCTTTAATATGGTAAGAGCAAAAGACGACAGAAAAGCTACAATCAAACTGTCCACAAAAGCCCCTTTAATGAATGTTGCAATAACAGAATTTATCTGGCTCATAGTTTCATTGATTAATCCATGAGTGCGCTGTTTTAAGATAAGCACCATAAACTTTTCCCATAACCTTATGAAAAATTCCTTGTCCTTAAGCAGATATACAGCAGCTACCGCGCCGATTAAAAAACTTGTAATTCCGCCTGTAATTGATGATACGGCATTAATCATCGAACCGAAGGAAAACTTGGCTGAGAACCAATTTTGGAGCCTGCTAAAGGTATCTTCGGGATTGGCTTGACTGCCATCGGGGAAGTATTTTGACAAAAAATCATTTATTGCGCTTATGGCATCGTCAAAATAAGCCCTTACCAGTTGCAAAGTATAGTCGATGCCTCCCGACGGCAAAGCTCCTACAATAAGCGCCACAAAACCGTAGATAAGCGCAGCCAATGCACCTATTACAAGAACATAAGTTATTAAAATTGCAAGTACCCTGCTTTTTATTTTACTCTCAAACCAACTTACCGCCGGATTAAGTAGGTAGGCTAAAATAAGGCCTATAATAAGAGGCGACAGAGCCGAAAACACCGGTGCAACCAGCCTCGATAACGAAGTTATCAAATCAAAGAATAAATTATCCATATTGCTCATTTCTCCTGAAAATAGTATTATATAATTATCGAAAAAATATGAGGATAAGTGTAATGAAAAAATGCGAATTATTAGTTCCGGCAGGCGGAAGCAAGCAATTTATTGCCGCTGTAGAAAACGGAGCAGATGCAGTTTATATAGGAGGACCTCTGTATAATGCCAGAATCGGCGCGGAGAATTTTTCTTTGGATGAAATGAGAAAAGCTGTGGATTACGCGCATCTCCGAAATGTGAAAGTTTACGCAACGCTGAACACTCTTATATCAGACGAAGAACTGGACAGTGCAGTAGGCTTTGCGGAAAATTTGTACGAGATGGGCGCCGACGCTTTAATCATTCAGGATCTGGGTCTCGGTAAGCGAATAAAAGAGCGTATGCCTGATTTTCCGCTGCATTTGTCGACTCAAGCTACGGTCTATAACCGCAGGGGGCTTGAGGCTGCTGCTAAGTTGGGCTATGAAAGAGCTGTTCTTGCGCGTGAACTCAGTTTGGAAGAAATTAAAGAGTGCAGCTTGCCTCCGATTATTGAGACTGAGGTTTTCGTTCACGGAGCGTTGTGTATATGTTATTCGGGACAATGCCAGATGAGTCGGTTCATAGGCGGTCGTTCGGGCAATAGGGGGTGTTGTGCGCAACCTTGCAGACTGCCTTATATATATGAGGATTTACAGGGAAAGCGTGTCGAAAAAGCTGCATATCCGCTTAGCCCTAAAGACCTATGCATGATTGACAGACTGGGCGAACTGATAGAATCAGGGGTCGCATCTCTTAAAATTGAGGGGCGTATGAAATCGCCCGAGTATGTTGCAACCGTAACTAGAATTTATCGAAAATATTTAGACAAATATTACGCTTACGGACAATATAAAGTGAGTTCAGAGGATATGGAGGAGCTTACCCAGATTTTTAACCGGGGAGGATTTACAGAAGGCTATGCTGACGGCGAAATAGGCGACGAACTTATGTCGGGACTTTTGCCTAAAAACCAGGGTATCAAGGTAGGAGAGATTTCAGAACTTTGCAGAGGCGGCATGCTGGCGGATGTGAGGCTTTCAGGCAGACTGGAAATGGGTGATGTAGTCGAGATTCATTCTAAAGAAAGCTTCGGAATGAAGATTACTTATCTTGAGGAAATCGGAAAGAACAAGGTAAGAATAGGAGACTTGAAGGGTAAGGCTTTTGCAGGTGATTCGGTATACCGCATGATTTCACAGTCATTGATGAAAAAGGCATCTGAAACGTTTAATAATATTTCTTTCGACAGCGGAAAATTCAAACGCAAAGCTCCGGTAAGTTTTGTCTTTAGGGCAGACGTGGGCGGCGCTATGCACTTGCACGCAAAATGCACCGGGCCTGACGGGCAAAAGATAGAAATTCATAAGAAACTGGAAGATTTCGTTACGCAGCAGGCGATAACCCGGTCGACTACAGAAGAAGAGGTCATCGCCCAATTGAGAAAAACCGGAAATACACCCTTTGAGGCGACGAATATTAAAGTTTTGCTTGGAGGCCAAGTATATATACCTATATCTAAAGTGAACGAAATCAGGCGCTTGACATTAGAAGAACTGTCAGAGGCAAAGGCGGCGCATTATAGGCGCTCCCCAAATTACGCTGAACATCCGGCAGAAAGTGAACCGGATTGCAAAGACAAGGGCGGGTATTACAGTGAGGTAGCCGGAAATTGTCAAGGCAGCGAGATGGCAGGATTAGAAACCAATACAAAGGATGTCCGATTTGCAGAACTTTTTTTTGATAGCTGGATGGAGTATCAAAACTGCGGTTTTGACGACTTGATAAAAAAACTTGAAAAAATAGGCGTCAAGAAAAACCAAATACGAATATTACTTCCTCTCAGAGAACTGGCTGATAATATGGTTTCTGCATTAATGCTGGCGGAAGAAGCTGAATTACAAGGTTTTAAACTTATACCTTATATAAGCAACCTGACTAAAGGACCATATGACCTTTGGATTGAAGATAACTTAAGCGTCTTATCAGAGTTTATAAGAAATATAGGCAATATGGTATATATAGGTAATATTGGGTGGATAGAACCCTTTGCATCTTGTGGAATTAAAGTATTGGGTGATTACGGACTTAATATTTATAATTTGGAGACAGAATCTGCATATAAAAGTCTGGGTATGTATTGCGGAACACCTTCGCTGGAGGCAATGGAACAGAGTATGGGGTCCTTTCCTCTTATGGTAACGGAACATCCCATGGGTGACGGCGTATTGCTTGACAGAAAAGGCGCGGCATATCTGGTTAAATTTGATGAGAAAAATCATAAGACGACTATAAGGAGTAAGGAAGAAAATATGGATTGGCAGCGGCTGGAAGACTTATGGTGCAAAACAGAAAAAAGCTTTAGAATATATATATAACGCGACGTTACGCGACGTTTAACACCCACGATTTTTTAACTATGTTTTGTGGGTGTTTTTACTATTTATTCTATGGGCTGCTGCTCTTTATCCCGTATGCTGATAATGGTTCAAAGTTATATTTCATGCTTAAATGTGATGTTGGAGTGGTGTTGGAATTTTTTGCGAAATTTATAAAAAAATGTACAACAGTTTTTGCAAAAAGTAATGTACAAATTAATAGTTTCTTGGAAGCCTCCGACAGGCTTATTTAAGTCCTGCCATAATCTTTTTCAAAGCCGGAGTCTCACTCTGCCATTACACCTCGTCAACCAAGACCCGCAAGCCTGTTAAAATACCGTTTTCCAGCTATCGCCAAATTCCCTGAAAGCAGATGAAAATATGCATTTTGCAATCTCTGAAAATGTTCAAAAAAAGTGCAAAAAAAATCAAATTAAATGTTTGACATACTCCATAAAGCGGGTATATTATTGTGTAGTAAAATATGAGAATGGTGGATCAGAAAATTATTTTTTTATCCACATTTGTATACATTATACAAAATGTTTTTACTTTAATACATTTTTAGGAGGATGACTAGAATATGAGAAAAGAATGGGAGGGTTTTGTCCCGGGTTCATGGACAGAACAGATTGATGTTGAAGAATTTATCAGATTGAACTACAAACCTTATGATGGAGATGATACTTTCTTAGCAGGAGCTACTGAAAGAACTAAAGAATGCTATCAGAAGGTACAGGAACTTTTAGTTGCAGAAAGAAAAGCAGGCGGCACATTAAAAGTTGACGCAAGCAGAATCATGAGAATTAACGCATTTGAACCCGGATATATCGTTCCAGGCAAGGATATTATCGTAGGACTTCAGACAGATGAACCTCTTAAAAGAGGTATTTGTCCGTTTGGCGGAATTAAAATGGTAAGAGAAGAAGTAGCTGAATATGGTGAAAAACTTCCTGAAGAACTTGACAGAATGTTTGACTACATCACAACACATAACGATGGTGTATTTAAGACATATTCAAAAGAAATGAAGCAAGTTAGACACCTTGGCTTTATTACAGGTCTTCCTGACGCTTACGGCAGAGGCAGAATCATCGGCGACTACAGAAGAGCTGCTCTTTATGGTATTGATTATTTAATTGAAGAAAAACAGAAAGACCACGAAATGATCGCTTCAAGACATGTGATGAATGAAGAAAATATCAGAACAGCAGAAGAAGTTTTCAACCAGATTATTGCATTAAAGGAAATTAAAAAGATGGCTGAAAGCTATGGATTTGATATTTCCGGACCTGCTAAGGACGTTAAAGAAGCAATTCAGTGGACATATTTTGCTTACCTTGCAGGTATTAAGGAAGAAAACGGCGCAGCAATGTCAATTGGAAGAACTTCTACTTTCATAGACATTTACGCTGAAAGAGACCTTGCAAACGGTGTTTACACTGAAGAACAAATTCAGGAATTTATTGATGACTATATCTTAAAACTTCGTGTTGCAAGACATTTAAGAACAAACGAGTACAACGAATTATTCGGCGGTGACCCTATGTGGATTACAGAAGGTATCGGCGGAGTTGGTCTGGATGGTAGACATAAAGTAACTAAGAACTCCTATAGATTCTTACAGACTCTTTATAATTTAGGTCCTGCACCGGAACCAAACCTTACAGTTTTATGGTCAGATAAGCTTCCTGAACCTTTCAAGAGATTCTGCTCAAAGGTTTCCATCGACACTGACTCAATTCAGTACGAAAACGATGACAAGATGAGACCTGCATATGGTGAAGACTACTCAATCGCTTGCTGCGTATCAGCTATTCAGATGGGACAGCAGATGCAGTTCTTCGGAGCTAGATGCAACCTTGCTAAGATATTATTATTGGGATTGAACGGCGGTATTGATGAAAGAACCGGCGAACATGTTGGTCCTCAGATGGCGCCTGTTGGAGATGGCCCTATAGATTATGAAGACGCTTGGAACAGATTCAACATTTATCTTGAATGGTTATGCGAGTTATATGTAAACATCATGAATATTATTCACTTCATGCATGACAAATATGACTACGAAAGATCCCAGATGGCGTTCCTAAATTCAGAAGTTAAGAGACTGATGGCATTTGGTGTTGCAGGCTTCTCTGTGGCTGCTGACTCCTTATCAGCTATTAAATATGCAAAGGTTTACCCGATCAGAGATGAAAACGGCGTTATCGTTGATTTCAGAACTGAAGGGGAATTTCCTAAGTATGGAAATGATGATGATAGAGTAGATAGCATTGCAGTAGCAATTTCTGAAAGAACAATTGAAGAATTAAGAAAGCATCCTACTTACAGAAATGCGGTACACACTTTATCAGTATTAACTATAACTTCAAATGTAATGTACGGCAAGAAGACAGGTAATACTCCTGATGGAAGAAGAGCAGGAACTCCGTTTGCACCTGGAGCTAATCCAATGCACGAAAGAGACAGCCATGGTGCAATAGCTTCCCTCAACTCAGTATCTAAGATTGACTGGAATACTTGTCAAGACGGCGTTTCCAATACATTCTCAATTACTCCTGACGCATTAGGTAAGGATAGAGAATCTCAGGTTGAAACACTGGTAGGACTGTTAAACGGTTACTTTAGGAGAGGCGCTCATCATCTGAACGTAAACGTTCTTAACAGAAGCCTTCTTGAAGATGCTTACGATAATCCTGAAAAATACCCTAATTTGACAGTAAGAGTATCGGGATATGCTGTAAGATTCAACGCTTTGTCAAAAAATCATCAGAAGGAAGTAATCGCAAGAACTTTCCACAAGAGCGTATAAAGACATTTAGAAATAAGTGCATGTGCGTTTAATTCAATTCCTTGATAAGATATAAAATGTAAACTGTGCGGGGCGCTTGCAAATTGTGAGCGCCTCGTGCATTATTATCGCAGAATTGGAGGTGGAGGCAAAATGAAAGGACGAATTCACTCAATTGAGACTTTTGGAGCTGTAGATGGTCCTGGAATAAGAACAGTTTTTTTCTTGCAGGGCTGTCCCGCAAGGTGCTTATATTGCCATAATCCTGACTCGTGGGATCCTTTAGGAGGCGAAAGGGATATAGAAATAGAGGAAGTTATCCACTGGGCTGAAAGAGGTATACCTTATTATGGAAGCAAAGGAGGAGTTACTTTTAGCGGCGGTGAACCTCTATTACAGGGTGAATTTCTGCTGGAGGCAATCAAGGCTCTGCATAGGAGCGGTATAAATTGTGCAATTGACACCAGCGGCACTTATATTGATGAGCATAGCGAAAAAGCAATTGCGGAATGTGATCTTGTGCTTCTGGATATTAAACATCCGGATTCTGAAAGATTTAAAATAATTACAGGCAGAGATCAGAATACCCTGTTTGATATTATTAATTTAATAAATAAACACGAAAAGCATGTCTGGATAAGAAACGTTGTAGTACCGGATATTAATGATACCGATGAGGATATAGAACTTCTTAACGAGTTCATCGGCCATGTTAAACATGTGGACAAGGTAGAGCTTCTCGGCTATCATACAATGGCTGTTGATAAATATGGCAAACTGGGAATAACCTATAGATTAAAAGGAGTACCTGCGATGGACGGCGAAAGACTTAATCAACTGCGAGGATTAGTTAAATTGCCGTCAGAGGCGGTTAGTCAGGTGACTATTCATACAGGGAAAGATAAAGTGATCTAAAATAAAAAATTGATTGATGTTCAACGGTAAAAATCGATATGATAAATTTTATATAACCGAATCATGGATAAAGCAAAGAGCTTAGGATTTACCTAAGCTCTTTTGAATTCTTAATTTATTATTTTGTTATTATAATCAATTGATAATCTTTTAAAAATTAAGCTTCCATAGCCTTTAATGCAGCCTGCTTTTCAGCTTCTCTTTCTTCTAA
>CAZYWO010000009.1:0-33829 GCA_964651095.1 uncultured Oscillospiraceae bacterium
TGAGACAGGCGATTTATTTTCGCCCACCCCAACATTTATTATAGAGCCCTTTTTTGTTGGCGGTATTAGTGAATACCGGATATCCTGCCAACATCGTCATCATTTTAATAATATTTTCATTCATAATGACGGCCAGTGCAAATTACTAAGTTGAACTGCCGTATCTTCTTCACCGCAGCATTCACCTATGTTGTCTTTTTCCGGCTCACTTCCTTTACCGCAGTATTCACCTCTGCTGCCCTTTACTACAGTACCGCCTTCACTGCTGACCCTTTGCGCGTCACCGCTGCACTCTCCGGCAGATTGAAAGTCTGGAATGTAACAGCCATCGCACCGGCGTATAGCTGATGCCATTTTGACGGATTTTCTTGGGTGAGTGTTCCATAAGCGACCTCCTGCATTTGATTTTTCTCCAAATCCGGCTGATCGTGTCCCTACTTATGTAAAATTTAAGGAAGCTGATTCTAAAAATAATTGCTGGAATCTTTTCATTCTATTATGTTTAAGCTATGTCTAAGCCGATTCATTGAAATACCACCATGAAAAGAACAAAAAGACCCACTATATTATTGAAAAAAAGAGGATTTTATGGTATGGTAAATCAATAATCGCAAATTAACAATTAAAGAACAGTAATCATAAACGACATTTCAGGCTTTAAGGAGGACTTTATATATGAATTACGAAAGCACAAGAGGAAGTCAAAATAAAAAAACGGGCGCTCAGGCGATAATACAGGGCATTGCTGAGGATAAGGGACTTTATGTACCGGAAACAATACCATCGCTCCCATTCGCAATCAAGGACATGATGGGAAAGACCTATAAAGAGATTGCATTTAAAGTGATCGGCGCTTTTTTTGATGATTTTACCGACGAGGAAATGAAGTACTGCATAGACGGTGCATACGATTCAAAGTTTACTGCGCCGGATGTTGTAGAACTGAAAGACGCCGCAGATGTGCATTTCCTTGAGCTTTATCATGGAAAGACAGCGGCATTCAAAGATATGGCGCTTTCGATTTTGCCTTATCTTATGACAACTTCCTGCAAAAAGGAAGGAGAAAAATCAAAAATTTGCATCCTTACAGCTACCTCCGGAGATACAGGAAAGGCGGCTCTCGAAGGATTTGCCGATGTGGAGGGAACTGAAATCATAGTATTTTATCCTTGCAACGGGGTAAGCCAAGTGCAGGAAAGGCAGATGGTTACACAAGAAGGCGCAAACACGCACGTTTTTGCAATCCGCGGTAACTTCGACGATGCGCAGACGGGAGTAAAGAAGATTTTTAATGACGAGAATTTTGCAGCGGATATGGCAGAGCGTGGAGTTAAACTTTCTTCGGCTAATTCAATCAACGTGGGAAGATTGGTTCCGCAGGTTGCATATTACGTTTACAGCTATGCAAAATTGGTTGAACGGGGAGTTATCGCCGATGGCGAGCCGATGAACGTAGTTGTGCCTACAGGCAATTTTGGAAACATTCTTGCGGCATATTACGCACGTGAAATGGGCGTGCCAATCAATAAATTTATTTGTGCTTCCAACGATAATAAGGTTCTGACAGACTTTATAAATACAGGTATTTATGATATCCGCAGCGATGTAAGGAAGTTCTATTGCACCAATTCACCATCGATGGACATCCTTATTTCCAGCAACTTGGAAAGACTTTTATATCTGCTCAGCGGCCGCAATGGAGAGGCTGTAAAGGGCTGGATGGAAAGTCTGGACAAGGAAAGAGTGTATGAGGTTTCAAAAGATGTTAAAGAGGCGTTAAATGACTTTTACGGCGGTTTTTCGACAGAAAACGACACTTTATCCGCAATAGGGAAAATGTGGGCTGAAAAAGGCTATTTAATGGATACACACACAGCTGTAGCATATAAAGTATACCAAGATTATAAAGCGGCGACAGGAGATATGACCCCTACTATAATCGCTTCAACAGCCAGCGCATATAAATTTGCGGAAAGCGTCTCTGCCGCGTGCGGTATCGGTCCTTGCGCCGACGGTTTCCAATATGTTTCAGCGCTTGCAGACGCTACGGGCGTTCCTGTTCCTTATGGACTTAAAGATTTAGATAAGAAACCTGTCCTTCACAAAACTGTAGTAGATATAAATCAAATGAGTGATGCCGTGAAAGATTCGTTATAGTGATGGACGAGGATACATTAAAAAAATGGCAAGAAACAAATGAGAAATCAAGATAAAACAAAGACGCTAGCTTATCCGTATCTGCCGGCTGATTACGACCTGTATGATGTTCTGGACATGGCAAAGGATATAAGCACTTTTAAAAAGATAAATATCTGCGCTCTGATAGTGGCTATTTTCATGGTAATCATCGGCAGACTGTTAATCCCTTTTTCAGCAGCTTTTTCGATGGGCGGACTTAAGGTTGCCATAGCAGCGGCAGCTATGTTTGTGGGAATGGTTGTTTATATTTTTATACACGAGTGGGTACACGGTGTGTTTATCAGAATTTTTACCGGAGAAAAAGCCGAATACGGTTTCGTTTTTAAGTCGGGAATGGCATATGCGAAGAGCAGTTGGTTTTTTGGAAAGTTAGCATATATAATCATCGCCCTTGCTCCGATTGTAGTGTGCGGCGTGGTTTTTGCAGCGCTTTTATGCGATGTATCGGAAGAATATTTTTGGTATTTATATATGCTTCAAATTTTTAATTTTAGCGGTGCGGCAGGCGACTTATATGTTGCATGGAGAGTTATGCACATGCCGAAAGGATTGCTTGTTTACGATGAAGGCGTTGCAATGAAATTTTTTGCGCCTGTAACTTTTTAGCCTATGATTTGCAGTTAATTGTATCATTTAACCTTTGGCGAGGATATGTTTATATGGAATATCAAATTAGAAAAATCAGAGAAAGCGAGTATCCACTATTATCTGATTTTTTATATGAGGCGATTTTTATTCCGAAAGGTATGAAAAAACCACCGAAAGCTATTATTGAACGGCCCGAACTACAAGTATATATTGCCGATTTCGGAAAAGAACACGATTGGTGTTTAGTTGCGGAGGTAAAACGAAAGTTAGTGGGTGCGGTATGGGTGCGTATTATGCATGATTACGGACATGTGGATGATGAAACACCTTCTTTTGCCATATCTCTTTATGAGGAGTACAGACATTTAGGAATCGGCACAGATCTTATGAAATCTATGTTGCGTCTGTTAAAAGATAAAGGTTATAAACAAGCGTCACTTTCCGTACAGAAAACCAATTACGCAGTGAATATGTACAAAAAAGTTGGTTTTGAGATAGTTGGCGAAAATAAAGAGGAATATATAATGATTTGCCGACTGGGGCTGAATTAAAAATTGAACCTGTATCCGGCGATTATGTGGATATTTCTTATGCAGACGGAATAATCACTATAACCGGAAAAGCAAAAGGTTCGGTGAAATTAAATATTTCCATAGTGATAGATGGTATTACACTGACATCTTCATCTTGCCAAGTATCGGTTTCCGCAAAATCAAATACATCAAGTTCTGTTACGATTGATTTGCTTGCATCGGAACGCAACACTGCAAAACCGGGCGGGGTTGTCAATGGGCGAAGCCCGTTCATCTTGACCGTTGATAGGTTCGCTTGGTTTTGCCATTTATCTGACAAACTGGAAGTTATCGTTCATGTATCAAGGCATTCACCTTTTGCTCGATCTGCATTTATATAGTATCCATCTATAATAGTACGATAACCGCCACCAAAACTCCATTTATTTTCTTCAATAAATGCAATGAATTTATCAACAAAGACATTCATTGATACTTATTTGGGAACTGCAATACAACCTTGAATTTCGATTTCTTTTACCATAGAAAATGCCACCACAAAGTTAAATTTAATTCGATCCTCTCCAGCAGAAAAAGCCTTCTGACAATGCTATCTTTTCTCCTACTTCTTTCATACTTTCTGATAGGTTATAAACTGCTAAATGTAGACAGTCACAATCAAAAACTAATAGAACATTTTCCTCTGGAAACAGGATATTTAGTGTTCCAGAGTGATTTTCCATAATCTCTCTAACAGCGGCATCTATATCCTCTGGTTTCGGATTATCATTCCACCCATTCCATAAAACGGAAGTACGATAATAGCACATCAACTTTAATATAATATTGACATATTTATTTATCATTTCATGGCGCTTTTCACTGTTAAGCAAGTAATATTCAACATCAAAAAAATGTCCATTAGCTGTCTTAGATACCTTTTGAGGTAAGAAGTCAATTACATGACATGGTCTATTAAGTAATTCATCAATTCTGTTTTCCATTTGTTTGCCTCCCAAAATACCGATTTATCTCGGTTATTTGAGCTAAGTATATCATAGTTTCCAACGATTTTCTATATAGTTGCCCTTTATTTTTACGGAATAGCAGGGCTGTTGTCTATCAAATTCTTTTTGCGTTACTTTACCGCACATGAGTATTAAATATGGGCACAAAATACTATTATAAAGTTCGCGGTGTCCGTGTGATTGACGGACAGAAGTATTACACTAAGTGGTCAAATTTAGTCAAAGAAAAAACCAACGGCTAAAACCGTTGGTTTTTTAACATTGATTTGGCGGAGGACATGGGACTCGAACCCACGGGGCTGTTACACCTTACCTGATTTCCAATCAGGCTCCTTAGCCACTCGGTCAATCCTCCTTGTTAACTGTGATTATAGATATTCACCATTATTTGGTTCTGAATTAATTACAGACGCCATGTTGAGGCACTATAATAATTTAACACATATTTTAAATCTTGACAAGTAGTTTTTAGAGGTTTTCGCGGAATTTTTATCATGACAGGGCAGGAGTTTACTTGTAAAACAGGCTGGACATTTTGCTACTATAATAAACTGATGCAAGGTTGATAACCTCATTCATATTGACAGAAAATAGAAAATATAATACTATTAGTAATAATTCCTAATAGTTACAGCGAGGCTTCAATGAACAAAGATAAGGACATAAAGAAACGTAACACCAAACAGCGTCAAATGATTTATAATGCTGTGGCAACAGGGCGCGACCATCCGTCGGCAGATGATATTTACCGAGATATTCATAAACTGAACGACAGAGTAAGCAAGGGAACCGTCTATAGAAACCTGAATGTTTTGTCAGAAAGCGGTGAAATTACCCACGTTAGAGTTCCGGCTGCCGATAGATATGATATACGCTTGGACAGACATTATCACATTATGTGTGTGAAATGCGGCAAAGTTTTTGATATTCCCATGGAATACAGGGAGGATTATGACAGCGACATTGCCGAAAAAACGGGTTTTGCTGTTGAGCGGCATATCATGCTGTTTGAGGGAATTTGTCCGGACTGTCAAATGTCCAAAGGACAAGACTGGTGGGACAAATAAAAATAAGAAAAAGAAAAGTTAAGGAGGATTTTTATGGCAGTTTATAAATGCAGTATTTGCGGTGTTATTTTTGACGAAGAAAAAGAAGGCAAAAAGCTGGAGGAACTGGATTGTTGCCCGGTCTGTCTACAGCCTATATCAAAATTTGAAAAGGTGGAAGAAGATAATCAAGAGATTACGGTTTCTAGTGAAATAAAAACTCTTGACTACGCCCCGGAGTATATTAGGCACGATAAAACCGCAAGATATATGGCAGAAATCCATGAGATGGCAGTAACCGGCGAGAGCATACATGCGGCTATGGGAACTTTAATACCTTTGCCTAGCTGGGACGATATTTTAATTTTGGGAGCACAACTGAATCCATCGCCGCTGCTTGATGACGCGCCGGTAAATACCGCAACTATAATAGGAAAACATGCACAAAAGCCGATGATTCTTCAAAGTCCGGTTTATATTTCTCATATGTCCTTTGGCGCACTGTCTAAGGAAACCAAGATTGCCCTTGCGAAAGGTTCCGCTATGGCGAAAACAGCCATGTGCAGCGGTGAAGGCGGAATTCTGCCGGAGGAGAAAGAAGCCTCGTATAAGTACATCTTTGAATACATTCCGAATAAATACAGCGTTACAGATGAAAACCTGAAAGCAGCCGATGCTATTGAAATAAAAATCGGTCAGGGAACAAAACCGGGAATGGGAGGTCATCTGCCGGGAAGCAAAGTGACTGAAGAAATAGCCCAAATCCGCGGTAAGAATATTGGCGAAGACATTCAAAGTCCAAGCAAGTTTGCGGAAATTAATGATGAAAAAGACCTGAAAGAAATGGTAGATATGCTCAGGGAGCGTTCAGAGGGAAGACCTATTGGCATTAAAATTGCCGCAGGAAGAATTGAACGCGACCTTGCCCATTGTGTCTACGCTCAGCCGGATTTTATTACGATTGACGGCAGGGGAGGCGCAACCGGGTCAAGCCCGTTATTTTTACGCGAAGCAACTACGGTACCGACAATATATGCGCTGTCGAGAGCAAGAAAATACCTTGATTCCGTGAATTCAGATATTTCCCTTGTTATTACAGGAGGATTAAGGGTATCATCTGATTTTGCCAAAGCTTTGGCAATGGGAGCAGATGCCGTAGCTATTGCCAGTTCAGCTCTTATTGCTGCTGCGTGTCAGCAGTACAGAATCTGTGGCAGCGGAAATTGCCCGGTAGGTGTGGCGACGCAAGACTCCGAACTGAGAGCAAGGCTTAATGTGGAGGCGGCAGCTTCGCGCGTAGGAAATTTTCTTAATGTATCAACAAAAGAATTGAAAATGTTTGCGCGCATTACAGGGCACAGCAATGTGCATGATCTAAACATAGAAGACTTGGTGACAACTGACAAGGACATTGCAGAATATATCCATATTCCTCATGTAGGAGAATCAAAATAACCGATTCTCGCTTTATGTCGTGTACTTTTTTCACGCAAAGAGATATACTCTCTTTGAAAGGAGCAGATAGAATATGGATCAGAAAAAAATCGGCAGATTTATAAAAGAACTACGCAATGAAAAGGGACTTACACAAGAGCAATTGGCTGAGCTGGTAGGCGTAACCAACAGAAGCGTTTCCCGGTGGGAAAACGGAGTTAATATGCCAGACTTCGACTTGCTTATTCACATAGCACAGTATTTTGACGTCAGCATTGAGGAGATATTAGACGGGGAGCGAAAAGGCGAAGGAATGGATAAAGCAGCAGAAAAAACAATGCTGAAAGTAGCCGATTACAATAGCAGCGAAAATATGATTTTCTCCAAAAGACTAAATTTTATATTTGCCGTTAGTCTTATTGCGTTCATTATATATATGATAATTGATATAAATGGTCTTGCATTGACGGGAGTTTACGAAGATATTGCAGATTTTATGCTGGGTCTTGTGTTTGGCGTGTTAATTTTGGGAACTCTGTATACAAGCAGATATATGTTAAAAATTAAGGCATTTAAAATGAGACTGTTAAACAGAGTAAGACATGGCGGGGAGAGCAGCATGTTATAAATAGCAGCGATGTCAGTGGCTTGATTTTAATTGTTAAATGTGGTAGCATATCTTGGTAATATTTTTGGGAGGTTATCAACATGGAACATATTAAGACAATTGAAACCCGCAACCTGTGCGAAAGCGCTGAAAACGGCGGATGCGGCGAATGTCAGACTTCATGCCAGTCCGCTTGTAAGACTAGCTGTGGTATAGCTAACCAGCAGTGTGAAAGCGCTAAGGAAAGTAAGTAATTGCAGATACTAAAATGCTGCCGAAGCAGGCAGCATTTTTTCATATAGAATCTATGAAAGGCAGAGTAAAACTAAGGCAGATAAGGAGATTAAAATAAATATGATACATCAATACCGCCTTGGAGGCTACAATATTGTGCTGGATGTTTGTTCAGGTTTCGTTCATGTAGTCGATGAGGTTTGTTATGATATAATTTCAATGTATGAAGAAAATGATCGCGGTACAATTCTTGCTGATATGGCAAGAAAATACGGAGCTAAAAAAGATGTCACGGAAGAGGACATGGCTGAATGTTATGATCAGGTGACTAAACTTAAAGACGACGGAAAACTTTTCGCACCGGATACATTTGGGCCTATGGCAGGCGTTCTGAAAGAAAAGACCGCCGGAGTTGTTAAGGCGCTCTGCATACATATCGCTCATACGTGCAATTTAAACTGTGAATATTGCTTTGCAAGTCAGGGAAAGTATCACGGGGAGCGCGCAGTGATGAGTTTTGAGGTGGGTAAGAAGGCGCTCGATTTTCTTATCGCCAATTCTGGCAGCAGGCGCAATTTGGAGGTGGATTTTTTCGGCGGAGAACCGCTGATGAATTTTGATGTTGTCAAGCAAATGGTGGAGTACGCGCGCAGTATTGAGAAAGAACATAATAAGAATTTCCGCTTTACGTTGACGACCAACGGACTTTTAATAGATGATGAAGTAATAGATTTTGCTAATCGTGAGATGAGTAACGTGGTTTTAAGTCTTGATGGCCGCAAGGAAATACATGACCGCTATCGAGTGGACTATGCCGGAAATGGAAGTTGGGACAGGATTGTGCCTAAATTCCAGAAACTTGTGGAATCAAGGGGCGGTAAAAATTACTATATGCGCGGAACGTTCACCCATGCAAACCCGGATTTTCTTAAAGACATTGAGAAAATGCTTGAACTTGGATTTACAGAACTTAGCATGGAGCCTGTTGTATGCTCAGCGGATGACCCTTCTGCTCTCACAGAGGAGGATTTACCGATTGTGCTTGAACAGTATGAAAGGCTTGCGGAACTGATGCTTTCACGTGAAAGAGAGGGGAAACCTTTCACTTTCTATCACTACATGATTGACCTTACGGGAGGACCTTGCATTTATAAACGAATTTCAGGATGCGGTTCAGGGACAGAGTATATGGCGGTTACCCCTTGGGGCGATTTGTACCCATGCCACCAGTTTGTAGGCGAAGAAAAATTTAAACTGGGCAACATCTACGATGGGGTTACTAACCATGAGGTGCAATGCGAGTTTGCAAACTGCAACGTTTACGCTCATCCTGAATGTAGAGATTGCTGGGCAAGGCTCTACTGTTCAGGCGGCTGCGCTGCCAACGCATATCATTCTACAGGGTCAGTTACAGGTATTTATGAATACGGCTGCAAACTTTTCAGAAAAAGAATGGAGTGCGCCATTATGGTGGCAGTTGATAGAGCTTTGAGAGAGTAGGAAAAACGGCTATAGCCATAGAAAAATAAAGAAAATATAAATATGTATGGTGAATTATATTTTATGCAAGGTGAATTACATTTACTGATGTTTTTTGCGGATAACATTCACTGATGATTTGCGGATAACATTTATTGACGTTTTGCGGATGTTGGCAGTAATCTTTATTATCGAGTTTATTGCCAACATTTTTGTTTTTTTTTGGCATTAAAAGACCGCTGTTGCTACCATAATATGTAAACTGATTTGCGGATAGATTTTGAAAAAATATATATGTTTGCCTCTTAATTTTCTCATATTTTGGGAAACAAAAAACGACAAAAAAAATATGTTTTTTTACGGTTTTTCCTATTGTGAACAATGTATACAAATGATAATATGTTTTATGTTTAAAAGTTCACAATTAGGCTATTAGGAGAATGTGTATATGTGCTGTGAAGAGCAGATTTTGATGGAACAAAAACTAGAAAAGATTATTGAAGAACATAAAAATATGCAGGGAGCGTTGATACCTGTGCTCCATGAAGCACAGAACATTTATGGGTATTTACCTTATGAAGTTCTGAAAAAGATTTCAGACGGTCTGAATGTTCCTGTTGCTAAGGTTTATGGAGTAGCCACTTTCTATTCCCAGTTTTCGCTTACTAAAAAAGGAAAGTACAGAATCAACGTTTGCATGGGAACAGCTTGCTATGTAAAAGGTTCTGCGGATATTTTAAATAAACTAAGAGAACGTCTTGCCATTGAAGTGGGAGAGTGTACCGAAGACGGTATGTTTTCTTTAGACTCATGCCGCTGTATAGGCGCATGCGGACTTGCTCCGGTAATAACAATTAACGAAGAAGTATACGGTAGGCTGACAGAAGCCGACATTGACGGAATTATCGACAAATACGAGGAGATAGAGAAAGCGGCGGAGGCGCAGAGCTGATGGAAGAAGTGAAAGCAGAAGCAAAAATACAGGAAAATACACAATTAATAAAAACGAAGGAAATTGCGCCCAAAACAATAAAAACAATAGAAGAAATCAGGGCAATTAGAGAAAATACAATTAAAAAGATCGGCAGCCGTCTGGGAAAGAGCAACTATGAAGGCGCTGAAATACATATAATGACTTGCGGAAGTACAGGCTGCACTTCATCAGGATCAGGCAAGCTCATCGATAAGCTCCATGAACTGGCCCAGCGAGATGAAATGGAGGACAAGGTAGCAATTATAAAGACAGGATGCTTTGGGCTGTGTGCAGAGGGACCGATTATTATGATTCAGCCCGAAAATACCATGTACACTCAAGTATCCTGTGAAGATATTGAACAGATATGGGAAAACCATATTAAAGGTGGTAAGCCTGTGGAGCGGCTTGTTTCACAGAATGAAACTGAATTTTTTTCAAAACAGAAGAGAGCTGCACTTAGAAATTGCGGTTTAATTGATCCTGAGTGCATAGACGAGTACATTGTCTATGGCGGATATGAAGCCTTATCAAAAGTTTTAACTGAGATGGAACCGGAAGATGTAATCGATGAGATCAAGAAATCCGGATTGAGAGGCAGAGGCGGCGGCGGTTTCCCTGTGGGCATAAAATGGGAAGCGGGCGCAAGAGCGGAAAGCCGTACTAAGTATATATGTTGTAATGCAGATGAAGGAGACCCGGGTGCATTTATGGACCGCTCTATTTTAGAGGGAGATCCTCATTCCGTTATAGAGGCAATGGCTATCGCCGGATATGCAGTGGGAGCAAACAGAGGTTTCATATACATAAGAGCTGAATATCCGATTGCAGTTGACAGACTTAGAACTGCCATTAAACAAGCTGAAGAATACGGCCTATTAGGAGACAATATTTTAGGTAAAGGCTTTGAATTTAATATTGAAATCCGTCTGGGGGCAGGCGCTTTTGTGTGCGGCGAAGGTTCCGCATTGATGATATCGATAGAAGGAAACAGGGGAGAACCCAGACCGAAACCGCCCAGAGCTACGGAAAAAGGTATTTTCGGTTATCCGACAGTTTTAAATAATGTTGAAACTTTTGCCAACGTGCCACAGATTATAGTCAAAGGGGCTGATTGGTATAACCACATAGGAACGGAAAAATCTACAGGAACCAAAGTTTTTGCCGTAAGCGGAAAAATTAACAATACAGGGCTGGTAGAAATTCCCATGGGGACAACACTTAAAGAAATTATATATGATATTGGCGGAGGTATACCGGGAGGAAAACGGTTTAAGGCGGCCCAAACCGGCGGACCGTCGGGAGGCTGTATTCCTGCCGAGCTTATAGACACACCTATAGATTACGATTCGTTAACAAGTCTGGGTTCAATGATGGGCTCAGGCGGTTTGATCGTAATGGATGAGACCACCTGCATGGTGGACATCGCAAAATTCTTTCTTGAGTTCACCGTAGATGAATCTTGCGGCAAATGTCCACCTTGCAGACTGGGTACCAAGAGGATGCTTGAGATAATCACCGGAATTACCGAAGGTAAGGGAAGCATGGAAGACTTGGAGGAATTGGAAGAACTGGCTGACGCCATTAAGAAAGGCGCTCTTTGCGGCTTGGGACAGTCGGCTCCTAATCCGGTGCTTTCGACAATGAAATATTTTAAAGACGAATATATCGCCCATGTGAGAGATAAAAAATGTCCGGCAGGCGTGTGCATTTCTATGCTTAGATTCATTATTGACGAGGAAACATGCAAACGATGTGGTATCTGCGCAAGAAATTGTCCTGCGGGAGCTATCAGCGGCAGCAGGGAGAACTCTTATATAATCGATCAGGACAAATGTATCAAATGCGGTGTGTGCATGAATAAGTGTCCGTTCAAGTCAATTATGAAGAATGCATAAGGAGGTGGCAGTAAAATGGGTAAAGTACATGTAACAATTGATGGAATTCAGGTGTACGTGCCTGAAGATTACACTATTTTAGAAGCCGCCAAGGAGATAAATATTCATATACCTACTCTTTGCTTCTTAAAAGACGTAAGCGAAATTGGCTGCTGCCGTATGTGTCTGGTGGAAGTCAAGGGTAAAAAAGGACTTGAAGCTGCTTGCGTTCATCCCGTTTCGGAAGGAATGGAAGTTAGAACACATTCACCTGAGATTATTAAAGTGAGAAAGAAGAATATGGAACTGATTCTTTCCAACCATCCGGCTATTTGCCAGAGCTGTACCAGATCTGATTCCACCTGCGAACTGCAGGCTTTGGCAAATAAGCTGGATGTACACTTTAACAATTATAAAAAGTATCAGCAGGCAGTAACCTTAAATGCGGCGGTAGACATGGATGATGGAATTTCCATTCAGCGTGATCCTAACCGGTGTGTGCTTTGCAGAAGATGTATAAGTATATGCAACAATATTCAAACTGTAGGAGCAATCGCAGCCATCAATAGAGGATTCAATACGGTTATAGGCACTGCTGGAAACAGAAGTCTTGACGATACTGTATGTGTAAGCTGCGGTCAGTGTATCAATGTGTGTCCAACAGGCGCGCTTCAGGAACACAGGGACATTGATGAAGTGTGGGATGCCTTGTACGACGAAGACAAGTATGTGGTAGTTCAGACCGCCCCTGCAGTCAGAGCCGCTTTGGGAGAGGAATTCAGAAATCCTATAGGTACTGATGTAACCGGTAAAATGGTTACGGCGTTGAAGATGCTTGGATTTGATAAGGTATTTGATACTGATGCAGCCGCTGATTTGACAATCATGGAGGAGGGAACTGAACTCATAGACAGAATCAGAGGAGGAGGAATCCTTCCGATGATAACTTCCTGTTCACCGGGCTGGATTAAGTTTTGCGAACATAATTTTCCCGAGATGATACCCAACCTTTCCACTTGTAAATCACCACATCAGATGATGGGAGCCATAATTAAAAGCTATTATGCAGAAAAGAACGGCATAGATCCGGATAAAATAGTAGTGGTTTCTGTGATGCCTTGTACAGCTAAGAAATTTGAATCGCAGCGCCCTGAACTTTCTGTAGACGGCAGAGCCGATGTTGACGTGGTTATTACCACGAGAGAGCTTGCCAGAATGATAAAGTCTATAGGAGTTGATTTTAATACTTTGGGAGACAGCCTTTTTGATGAACCTTTAGGAGTCTCTACCGGTGCAGGCGTAATTTTCGGAACTACGGGAGGCGTTATGGAGGCTGCCCTTAGAACTGTGGCTGATTTAGTTAACGGAGTGAGTTCGGATTCCATAGACTACGTTCAGGTACGCGGTCTTGAAGGAATTAAAATTGCGGAAGTTAAAATTGCGGATTTAAATATACGTGCAGCAGTTGCACATGGATTAGGTAATGCGAGAAAACTTATTGAGAGGGTAAAAGAGGGCGAACATTTTGATTTTATAGAGATCATGGCATGCCCCGGCGGATGCATTAACGGAGGAGGACAGCCTTTGCAGGTATCCGATGTCAGAAACTGGATGAATGTTAAAGAAAGGCGAGCCAAAGCTCTTTATAACAGCGATAGAGAAAAGTTCATCCGCAAATCCCATAACAATCCTTCCGTTAAAAAACTTTATAAGGAATATCTGGGAATGGCAGGGGGCATGAAAGCCCATAAGCTTCTTCATACGAGCTACGTTAACAGAAAAGATGACTAAGGCAATCACAAAGCCTTCATAAAACAGTCATTAAATACTCATATTTAAGGTGAATCTAATCGTTGAGACTCACCTTTTTTTATGGTATAATATCCCTCATAGCTTTTAAACATTATGAACTCAGTGTTTTGCTTAGATATACAATGCTGCATTAAGCAGCGATAAAGGGGTGTAGATTTTGGGAACAATAGGAGAAAAGGAGGAATTCAGAGAAAAAATGATAAAAAAATTATCAAAATACGTCAAAGAGTATAAAAAGTATGCCATAATGACTCCGGTTTTGGTAGTATTAGAATCGTTTATGGAAATCATGATACCGCTCCTGATGGCAGCTCTCATAGATAAGGGAATAGACAACGGAAATATGAGTGAAATCACCAAGTATGGTATTATACTGATATTTGCAGCGTTCCTTGCCATGGTTTTCGGAGTGTTGGCAGGAAAGACGGCGCCTATGGCATCTGCCGGTTTCGCAAAGAACTTAAGACAGGCCATGTATTATAAAGTTCAGGAATATTCTTTTGCGAGTATAGACAAATTTTCAACAGGCAGTATCGTAACACGTTTGACTACGGACGTTACCAATGTACAGCAAGCCTTCCAAATGATGATAAGAATTACAGTGCGTGCCCCGGGCATGCTTATTTTTGCTCTAATAGCATCTTTTAGCCTGAACCATAAGCTGGCGATGGTTTTCTTAGTGGTTCTGCCTATTTTAGGTATAGGAATGTTTATACTTATAAGCGTGGTGCAGCCTATTTTTGAAATTATTTTCAAGACTTATGATAAGCTGAACAATGTGGTACAGGAAAACCTTTACGGCATGCGCGTGGTTAAATCTTTCAACAGACAGGACCATGAAACTGAAAAGTTTACAACTATATCAGGCAAAATTTATAAGGACTTTTCCAAGGCAGAAAAAACGATGGCATTTGTAGCGCCTCTCATGCAGACATGTATGTATACTTGTATGCTGCTTATTTCATGGATAGGCGCCAGAATGATTGTTGCCAGCGGCAACAATGAACTTTTTGGACTTACTACAGGCCAGCTTATGAGTATGATTACTTATACGACTCAAATTCTTATGAGCCTGATGATGCTTTCCATGATTTTCGTAATGATGACTATGGCGAAAGCTTCCGGCGAGAGAATTGTTGAAATACTTGATGAGGAAAGTGAACTGAGAAATCCCCCGGAGCCTGTATATAACGTGGCAGACGGTTCGGTGGACTTTGAAAAAGTAAGTTTTATGTACGCAAGAGAAACTGATGATGCTGAAAACGAAAAGGTTGCTCAAAGCATGAATCCGGAAGAAAATATTAAATCGGAGCCTGCAAAAAAAGTTCTCGATAACATAAACATTCATATCCAATCGGGACAAACTGTTGGTATCATTGGAGGAACGGGTTCTTCAAAATCCAGTTTGGTTCAGCTTATTCCAAGGCTCTATGACGTTACAGAAGGCTGTGTAAAGGTAGGCGGCGTAGATGTGCGCGATTACGATATTGAAAGTTTGAGAAATCAGGTAGCGATGGTACTGCAAAAAAATGTGCTTTTTTCCGGCACCATTAAGGAAAACCTTCGCTGGGGAAACGAAAATGCAACAGATGAGGAGATTCGTCATGCTTGTCATGTGGCATGTGCAGATGAATTTATAGAGAGCTTTGACGATGGTTATGATACTTATATCGAGCAGGGCGGCGCCAATGTATCCGGCGGACAGAAGCAGAGACTTTGCATTGCCAGAGCTTTGCTTAAAAAACCCAAGATACTCATCTTAGACGACTCCACCAGCGCGGTTGACATGAAAACCGATGCGATGATAAGACAGGCCTTTGCAGACGAACTGCCTGATACTACTAAAATTATTATAGCCCAGCGTATCGCTTCCGTTCAGGAATCGGATTTAATCATAGTTTTAGATAATGGACAGATTGTTGACATGGGAAGTCACGATGAGCTGATGAAAACCAGTGATATTTACAGAGAAGTATATGAGTCTCAGAATAAGACTGCTGTAGGAAACAGTTCTCCGGTTATTAGTGATAATGGTAAGGGCGCTTTTAGCGCGTGCAGTTGTGCTGACTTTGGAGAAGGAGGTGGCTTAGATGAGTAAAAAACCAATGACAGGTCCGGGTCCAAGAGGGGGCAAACAACTTTATGCAGGCGGCGCAGTATCTAAAATGAACGGAGATACTGTAAAAAGACTGCTTTCTTATCTAAAACAGTATAGAATCCGCATGTTTTTCGTGGTAGTCTGTATATTAATCAGCGCTTTGGCTAGTGTAGCGTCTTCGCTTTTTATTCAGAGCCTTATTGACACTTACATCGCGCCTTTGCTGCTGGAATCTGCCCCTGTATTTAACGGACTTCTAAGGGCAATAGGGTTTATGGCATGTATTTACCTTGCAGGCGTGCTGGCAAGTTTATTTTACAGCAGGACTATGGGAGTGGTGGCTCAAAGTATATTAAAAGACATTCGAGATGAAATGTTTGAGCACATGCAGACACTGCCAGTTAAATATTTTGACAGCAAAACTCATGGCGATGTGATGAGTTACTACACCAACGATGCGGATACGCTGCGTCAGATGATTTCTCAGAGCTTGCCAAACTTGTTTTCTTCGGTGATTTCTATGGTTGCGGTGTTTGCGTCTATGCTCCATCTCAGCATTTTGCTTACACTGGTGGTAATACTTTTTACTGCAATTGCTATGATTCTGATTAAGAAAATCGCAGGTATGAGCGGAAATTATTTCGTAAAACAGCAGCGAAGCTTGGCAGATGTAAACGGTTACATCGAAGAAATGGTAAACGGTCTTAAGGTGGTAAAAGTGTTTTGCCATGAAAAGAAGGCACAGGAAGTTTTCGATGGCAAGAATGAAGAACTATGTGAAAATATTACTAAAGCAAATGTTTTAGCTAACATAGTTATGCCTCTCATGGGTAATCTGGGATATCTGCTTTACGTGGTAATTGCCATCGTGGGAGGCTTCATGGGAATTGCGGGAGTTATAAATATTTCCATCGGAGGCGAGCCGACCATTACTCTTGGAACAATCGCTTCTTTCCTGATACTTTCGAGAAACTTTATCAATCCGATTACACAGATGTCTCAGCAGCTTAATTCAGTTATCATGGCTATGGCGGGTGCTACCAGAATTTTTGAACTGCTTGATGAACCCGGTGAAGAGGACAAGGGAACCGTTACTCTGGTTAACGCTTGCTATGACCAATCAGGCAAACTTGTTGAGTGCAAAGAGCATACCGGAATATGGGCGTGGAAAGACGATGATGAACTCGTGGAGGTACGCGGTAAAATTAATTTGAAAGAGGTTGATTTTGGATATACCGACGATGTTATGGTGCTCCACGATATTACGGTTTACGCCGAGCCGGGTCAAAAGGTGGCTCTGGTAGGCGCGACCGGAGCAGGTAAGACGACGATCACCAATTTGATAAATCGTTTCTACGATATAGATGATGGAAAAATTCAGTACGACGGAATTAATATTAATCGTATTCGCAAGGAGGACCTGCGCAGGTCATTGGGAGTAGTGCTTCAAGATGTAAATCTGTTTACGGGTACCGTTATGGAAAATATCAGATACGGCAAGTTGGATGCTACAGATGAGGAATGTATTGAAGCAGCAAAGCTTGTTAATGCAGACGGTTTCATACGGATGCTTCCAAAAGGCTATAATACTGTTTTAGAAGGCGACGGCAGCGGTTTATCCCAAGGCCAGCGTCAGCTTATTTCCATCGCTCGTGCGGCGGTGGCAGACCCTCCTGTAATGATTCTTGATGAGGCTACATCCTCTATAGACACACGTACTGAATCCATAGTACAGCGAGGCATGGACAATCTGATGAAAGGCAGAACAGTCTTTGTAATTGCTCATCGTTTGTCCACGGTGCAGAATTCGGATGTTATCATGGTTATAGAGAACGGGCGCATCATCGAACGTGGAAATCATGACCATCTTATTGCAGAAAAGGGCAAGTATTATCAACTTTATATGGGCGCATTTGAGCTTGAGTAGGCATAAAACAATTACGATAATTTAAAAAAGGGTATCACGACGATACCCTTTTTTTGTTGTATGCATTTTTAATGTAACCAATAGAGGTGGATTTTTACACATTATTTGGTTTTTACGGATTTTTTAGCCGTATATGAGCTGTAGACTGTATAACCGTTAAAGATTCGATATGCGCGAACGCGATACTCGTACTTTTTACCGGAAACCGCCGTAGTATTTTTATAATATCGGTTACCGGTAGTCTTTACCAATGTCCACTTGGAGCTTCCTGCAAGACGGCGATAAACCTTGTATCCTGTAGCTTTAGATACGGAAGACCACTTTATGTAGTTGGTTTTTTTAGCCGTAGATTTAAGATATGTTATCTTAGGCGTACTTAAAGGCACTGTTACATACTTGCTTGCGGAATATTCACTTTCGTAATTTGTGCCGTTTACCACCCGGTTTGTAGTTATGCGATAATAATATCTTATGCCTTTTCCTGCGGAGGCATCGTCGAACGTACAAGCTTTTAGACCTTCGCAAATCAGTTTCCATGAACCGCCCCGCGCCTTGCGGTAAACGTTGTAACTGGAGGCTTCAGGAACAGATTCCCATTGCAAAGACGGTTTGCCGACAGAATTAATTTTAAGGCTGTTTATGACAGGCGGTTCAGTTGAATAGTAATGTTCTAAATCGAAGAAGTTTACATCGTATCGAAGGACATCGTTTCCAATATATACTGATATATTAAAAGAATCGCCGGAAGAATATTCATCTATGCCGGAAGGCCTGAAAATAATGCATCCCGTCTGACCGTAATTTTGGTTATTCACATAAAAATCACCATCAGAGTAAAGGCTGCTGAAAGCCCATGTTTTACGGTCGCTTTTTCTGATCATATAAATGAAAACATCTTTCTCATCTACCTTAGAACCTATGGAAATGCTCCACGGAGATGATACGGAAAAGTATGATGTAGGGGTGTTTTTGGCGGGCCAGCAAACCCCGGTGTAAGCGTTGTCAGGATTGGAAGTATCGTTGGCATACATAGCGTTAAATGTACCTTTAACGCCTGTCACTGCACCAAATCCGGTCATTCCCATAGACGGATTAAGAATCCATCGACGATGACCGAGGATGCTTATATTATTAGTATCGCTGTCAGCCATCCAGCCATCTATAATTGTATGTTTTAAACAACTGTTTTGCCAAGACATCCAGGCGATATTTGAATTTTTAGAACCTGTAATGCCGTCAGCGGCTAAAGCACTATCCATGTCTGAAGGCGCAGAAGGCGTATGGGTCAGCTTGTTATTTACATAGTTGACTATTGAAGATGCTTGTGCTAAACTGTTGTATTTGTCAGAAAGATAAATTTCATCAGATATTCCTGCAATATAACGTATGGTTTTTACTGTATTAAAAGCGCATATAAGTTCTTCGTCAGAAAGTCTGCCTGCTTTATAGGGAGCCTGAAGCACAGGAGTTTCATCGTATCCTATGGTATAATTCTTTAGAGGTTTTCCATCCTCGGTGTATTCAGCCAGATTTGTAGGATTCTCCTGAGAATACAGTACAATTTCTTCCTGAGAAGGATAGTTAACGTTTGAAGATAATGTTTCAGCTTGGGCATTGCCGGCGGAAAATAAAAATGCTATTATAAAAATCAGCACTATCGACAAAAATAACCTTGTCGCTTTTTTACCGGATAGGCATCTAACCACGTTATTATTCATGATTATTTTCCTTTCAGAATAAAGGGAATTTATTTGCAAATATTTTATCATAATATTATTATTTTGTCATCGCAGAAAAGTAAAGAAAGACAAAAGTATAAAAAAGGAGAACATGGTATGGATAAAATAAAAGAGCTTTTCCCCGGCGTTGCACTGTGCATACTGATTGCTTGCGCCGCCACATTAATTGTCAAATTGATTCCGGCTCTTGAGATTGTCGGTGCGCCTGTATTCGGCATACTTATAGGCATATTGGCAGGCACTGTAATGAAGCTGGGAGAAAAGACACAATTTAAAAAGGGTATCGCTTTTACATCGAAGAAAGTTTTGCAGTGGGCTGTAATTCTTTTAGGATTCGGGCTTAATCTGGCTACGGTGGGAAAGGTCGGGGCAACTTCGCTGCCTATTATACTTTCCACAATCGGGTCTTCACTTATCGTATCTTATATAATTTTCAAGTTGTTTAAAGTTCCTTCCAGGGTATCCACTTTAATCGGTGTAGGTTCATCGATATGCGGAGGCTCTGCCATCGCTGCCACTGCCCCTGTAATAGGCGCTGACGATGAAGAAATTGCCCAGTCGATTTCGGTGGTTTTTCTTTTTAACGTAATTGCTGCTTTAATTTATCCTACTTTGGGCGATATGATAGGTTTGAGTGACACAGGGTTCGGACTTTTTGCAGGAACGGCTGTTAACGATACCTCTTCTGTAACGGCAGCTGCTTCAGTTTGGGATACGTTTCACGGAACGGAAGGAGCCGTTCTGGAATATGCTACAATCGTTAAATTGACAAGAACTCTGGCGATTATCCCTATTACTCTCGTACTTTCGGTCTTTCATGCTCGCAGAGATAAGACCGATGGAACAAAACTTTCAATTGTTAAGATGATACCGACCTTCATAATCTATTTCATCGTCGCATCAGCCATTACGACAGTGGTAAATCAGGTGGCAACCGGCGTGGCTTTAGAGATGGCGGTGGATTGTTTTGGATTCTTAAAGAAAGTAAGCAAATTTTTCATAGTTATGGCTATGAGCGCTATCGGCATTAACACGGATATTGTTAAACTTGTTAAAACCGGAGCTAAACCTATCGGAATGGGCTTTGCCTGCTGGGCGGTTATCGGTATTGTATCGCTGGAAATGCAACGGATTCTGGGACTGTGGTAACAAAGTCTGCGTTAATAAACAAAGAACAAAAAAGATTGGCGTTATTCGCCAATCTTTTCTAATTCTGCATATTTATCATCGATTTGCTTCAGCATGCTGATAATTTCTATTTTTTGAGGACAGTGACTTTCACAGTTTCCACATCCTATACAGTCGCTGCCGTTAGTACCAAGAGCCTTATAAACATCCGAGAGTTTACCCCATATATTATGGAAGCCTTTTGCCGCTGCCTCGTTGTAGGTTTTAAAAATTTTCGAGATAGGGATTTCCATAGGACATTCAAAGCAATAGTTGCAGCCCGTACATGGAACGAAAAGATCTTCCTGAAGAGCTTTTGCTGCTTGCCATGCGGCATCAACCTGCTTTTCACTTAGTCCGTTTCCGCCAAAAAATTCTATATTTTCTTTCATCTGCTCAAGAGACGACATACCTGAAAGAGTCCATCCCACACCATCCAGTTGATCCACAAAACCCAGTGCGAAATCGCTATATGAAAGTTTATCACCCTTTCCTGCATCGTCAAGGATCAGGCACGCTTTTTCACTGAGGGGGTTGGCTAGCATGCCGCCGCGGATAGGTTCCATAATGATGATGGGCTTGTTATATTCTCTGCAAATATAATAGAGTTCTTTAGCGTTGATATAGTCCCAATCCATGTAATTAAGCTGAATTTGAACAAATTCCAGCACGTCGCTGTGTTTTTCCATGATTTCGCGCAGCAGAGGAGGTTCACAGTGAACTGAAAGTCCAAGATGAGTTATGCGCCCTGCCTCACGTTCTTTTGCCATCAAGTCGATCATATGCTGTTTGCAGATGTTAGGCCAAGTTTCTTCATCGACGTTATGTATAAGATAGAAGTCGAAATGTTCCACTCCGCACTTTTCAAGTTGCTCCTCAAATATTTTTATAACATCGCTTTCACTCTTGCAAAGCCATGTTGGCAGCTTGTCTGCCAAATAAAAACTTTCTCTTGGATGTCTTTTAGAAAGCGCCTCTCTGCAAAAAATTTCAGATTCGCCTGCATGATATTTATAAGCCGTATCAAAATATGTAATTCCGTTTGCAATAGCATAATCGACCATTTCTCTGCCCGCATTGAAGTCAATTTTGCCTTCGCTGTCCATCGGAAGCCTCATGGTACCAAAACCCAATCTGGAAACTTTGGCTTCTTTAAATTCAGTATATTTCATAAAAAAAGCCCTCCTTATCGTTTATATATTGCGGCAACGCCGTCGTAAGTCATTTTTTGCAATTAAATAATATCGCCGAAACTATTATACATTATTGAAGTTTTTTCGTAAATAGTATAAAATGCAGTGGAATACAAAAATATGGCAGAATATAAAAAGGAGAAGACTTTTATCATGAATACAACAAGAAAAGGTCAGCTTATGATGGCAATATGTGCGTTGATGTGGAGCATAGGCGGCATATTGATGAAATATATAGATTCAAGCCCATTTTTTATTGCAGGCATAAGAAGTCTGATCGCATTGTTTGTGGTGCTGATTTATATGTCTGTAAATCACTATAAAGTCAAGCTGAACCGCAAGTCCGTTTCCGCAGGTGTTGCTCTCTGCGGCTGTGTCACCTGCTTTGTGATTGCCAATAAAATGACGACGGCTGCTAACGCTATTGTTCTTCAATATATTGCACCTGCTTTTGTTTTAATAATTTCAGCGGTTTTCTTCAAACAAAAACTGAGAAAGATGGAAATAGGCGTGGTTTTGTTGACTTTTGGCGGGATAATATTGTTTTTTATAGATGAACTTGACTTGGGAAGTTTGATGGGCAATTTTATCGCTATCGCCTCAGGCCTTTTTATGGCGATAATGTTTGTATTCAATAGCAAGATAGACGATATGTCGGCAAAAATGAGCGGAATTTTGGTGGCTCATTCTCTGACAGCCCTGATCGGAATACCGGTGGGTTGTTTTACTGCGGTTATTAATTTAGATGAAAGGGCCATATTGTTTTTAGGAATTCTGGGCGTTGTTCAACTTGGCATACCGTATGTGCTGTACTGCAAAGCTTCCGATGCGATAAGCCCTCTGTCGTGTTCTCTTATAGGAATGATAGAACCCCTCTTAAATCCTGTATGGGTAGCGCTTTTCTATGGAGAAGTTCCCGGGATCTTTGCCTTCATAGGAGGTATTATTGTAATCGTTTCAGTAATAGTTTATAATGTTTGGGATGAGAAACACAGCAGGGATATGCAGGAGGATGATGACAACTATAGCGTGCAGCAGGGCGAGGAAATCTGCAATGCTAAGTAGCAAAATACAAGGGATATTCACAGCAACTCGCAGAGCTTCACAAACATTGTAAAATAAAGGTTTCGACCTCTAATTTCGGTGAAAACAGCGCTGCATGGGTATAAATTAATATATTATCATATATGCTGAATAGAGGTAATGTTGGCGGTAAACATTTAAAATGAGTGACTGCCAACATTTTTTTATTGGCGTATCTTTGGACTGCTGACTTTTCCAGAAAAACTTTAATTGAGCCGGTATGTATCCTTAATTACAATTATCTCTAATTACAATTGTATCTAATTGCAATTACCTTTAGTTACCATTATCTTTAGTTACCATCGCGGCAGCCATGGCTTACTTATTTTCCGGAGCCTCATACAAACCTAACGTGTCCTGCATTATAGAAAATATAAATATATATATTGACAAGGAAAGTTGTCAATGATATACTACAGTTGACAAGAAAAGTTGTCAAATTTTTCTGGGGGGGGGGTGTCAGATGTAAATGCCACTATACAATAAATTAAAAGAGTACCGAGCGCAGATCGGCGTGAATCAGACTGAAATGGGACGTCTGGCAGGTGTATCAAGGCAGACTATAAGCCAGATTGAGAGAGGAGATTATTCCCCGTCAGTATCTTTGGCGCTAAAAATTGCAAGAATCTGCAATGTACAAGTTGAAGATATATTTTATTACGAGGAGGAAAGTAATGAGCAAAATTAGCGACATGGGACAAACGGTTGAACCAATGAATAAGGAACTTGAGATGATAGAAAGAGACAAACTGACAATCGCAGAACAAAATAAAGACAAAGAAAACAAAGCAGAAAACAAGAAAGCCCTCAAAGTGTTTATCCCCATTATAATTGGAGCCGGTCTTGTGGGAGGAGTTTTGGGCTTTTTAGTCGTGTTTATAGGGAAAGAAGGATTCACTTTTGACGTAGAGTCATTTTGCAGGGACATAATAATACGCATAAGCCCTTGGGGCGTGATTTTATGCGGCATTGCAGGAAACATATTAACTGCTGTGTTTTACAAAAAATCAGTTAAACACTATAAATCAGCGCTGAATAACGCAGAAGAAGGCGAGCGGGATGAAAGAGAAATGCAGATAATTGACGCAAATATCTCCAATGGAATGATGACACAGAGTGTAAGCATGATTATCCAGTTTATGTTTTTCGGGCTGGTCGTAGTAAATCTGGACCTGTATGTAGAACTGGTGGAAGCATGGATAATGGTGGTTATTGTATTGTTCATGGTTTTCTGTTTTATGGAAATTAAGTATCAGCAAAAGATGGTCGACATGGAAAAAATACTTAATCCGTCAAAAGTTGGCAGCGTATATGATACTAAATTTGTAAAAAAATGGGAAGACAGTTGTGATGAAATGGAGAAGATATTGATTTATAAGTCGGCATATAAGGCGTACCGTGCATGTAATATAGCCTGCATTATACTCTGGGCTGTGTTTGCAATTCTTGGAATGGCATTTAATGTGGGATTTCTTCCTATTATAGCAGTTTCAGCAATATGGCTTACGGCAACCATGACATACATGTTAGAAGCACGTAAACTTGAGACAAATAAACTAAATTGATTCAGGCGGAATGGATCGTCTTAAATACAAACCCTAATAGGATGAGTTAAGGCGGTTCAAATAAATTTTTCAATCATAGACAGAAAAGAGGTTATGAAATGGGTTTAGAAGTAAAAAATCTTTGTAAAAAGTACGGAGAAAAGGTTGTAGTAGATAACTTGAGTTTTACTATGAGGGAACCGGGGGTTTACGCTCTTCTGGGTACCAACGGGGCAGGGAAAACCACGTCGATTAGGATGATGCTGGGTATGCTGGCAAAAGACGGCGGAGAGGTTTTGTGGAACGGCAAACCCCTGAGCATAGATAGCTGCAATGTGGGCTACCTTGCTGAAGAAAGAGGGCTTTATTCCAAGTATCCGCTGATGGATCAACTTATATATTTTGCCGGTCTCAGAGGCGTATCCAAGGAAGATGCCAAGGAGAGAATTGCCTACTGGGCGAAAAAATTGGATGCTGAAGAATACCTTTATCCCGAAAAGATGATGTTATTGGAAGAAGCAGCTCAAGAAGCGCCGACCATTGGAAAGAGTATAAAACAGTCAAGAATAACCAAACCGCAGCGTAAAAAACGCCAGAAACCAAAACTGGCGGATCAGCTCAGCAAGGGAAATCAGCAGAAGATACAGTTTATGATAGCTTTGATTTCAGACCCGGAGCTTCTGATACTTGATGAGCCGCTATCAGGTCTTGACCCTGTAAATACTGACCTTTTTAAAGGGATACTCAGAGAAGAAATTGCCAAGGGAAAGTATCTGATCATGTCCAGCCATCAGATGGCTACGGTGGAGGAGTTTTGCACAGACATTACTATCTTGGATCGTTCAAAACCGGTATTACAGGGAAATCTAAACGAAATAAAGAAAAGCTATGGCAGAGTTAATCTACATCTTAAAACGGAACAAGACGCCGGCGGTTATATAGAAAATGCAGGCGCTCAGATAATTACAGAAAAGGAAAATGAATATCAGATAAAGGTTTCCGGAGAAACTCAAGCCAACAGGCTGCTCATGGACTTGATAGAGGCTGGGATTACGGTAATAACCTTTGATTTGAGAGAACCTAGCCTACACGAAATCTTTGTAGAAAAAGTGGGTGATGTTCATGAATAGAAAAAACAGAAAATCTTCAGGGGTGAGGAAGGTCTTCAGCTTTACCCTGATACAAATGCTTCGAAGCAAGAGCAATGTCATTACTATGACAATTTTAGTTCTGGTGTTCGCATTAGCTGTGCCTGTAGCATCTTTCTTCTTGGGAGGAGACAGCGCTACCAAGGTAGGCGGCCTGTCGGAAATATACACTTATGTGGATACTGTGGAAAATTATATAGCAAACGGACCTGATGATTTTGATACTCGCTATGCAATCCAGTATGGATATTCTATTATACTTTTAATGATTTGCGTATTTTCGGCATCATTTATAGTCAGAGCTATAGTGGAGGAAAAATCATCTAAGCTGGTGGAGACGCTCATGGTAAGCATTAAATCAGATGCGATGATCTTTGGAAAGATTTTGGCAGTTATGACGTACATGCTGATTTTGGTGACAGTCTTGGCAGGAACATTTGGAATATCATATGCTATTACGGGAATTTTCAGAGATGTATCGTTTATAGGCGATGTCCTTCAAGGATTGGGAATATCCGTAAGCCTTTTGAATTTAGGGCCTGAACTGATATTGGTTCTTTTGATTTCACTGATACTTGCCTTCCTGATTTTTTCTCAAATATCTGCATTGGCAGGAGCAGGCTGTTCAACCATGGAAGACGTGGAAGGAGCCAACATGGCGGGCATGTTGGTAATACTGGCAGGATACATGATTTCAATGTTCACCATGCCGGTAGGAGGGCATGCCATAACTATATTCACATCGCTGTGTCCTGCTGTTTCAGCCTTTTCTGCGCCTATATATTTCCTTATGGGCGACATAGGATGGGGCATATTGCTTGCGTCATGGGCAGTCCAGATTGTCTTTATAATGGCGCTAAGAAAGCTTTCGGGAAAGGTTTACGATCGACTTATCATATATAAAGGAAAACGCCTTGGAATAGGGGAAATTTTTGCGATGGCTACAGGCAGTCAAAAAGGCGGCAGAAGAACCGGAAAGGGGGAAAATTAAATGAGACAACACTTCAGGGGACTTGGAAAGATTTTTTCGTTTACCTTCTTTCAACATGTAAAGTCAAAAGGATATAAAAGCACGACTATTGTAATAGCGCTGCTTTGCCTTATCGTTCCGATTCTCATAATGGCGGGCGGCGAGATTTTTTCGGACAATAATACGCCTGAACCGATATCGGAACCTGATGCAGTGGAGATAGCGCCATCAGAAGATGACGGCAGCTTCCGGGAAGAAAAGGGGTATGACATAGATGCAGACATAAATAGTATAACGGAACTTATGCTGGTGGACAGAAGCAGCGACGGACTGAAAAGTTTATTGGGGTTTGGGGATTACCTCAAAGATGAGACAGGCATATCTGTCGAGACGATAGATTTTGGAAGCGACTTTGAATCAGCCGTAGCTGCGGCAGAAGGCAGAAACGATGTACTGCTTATTGTGGCAGACCAGGTGGGAAATGACTATGAAATTAATGTATTGACGCCCGTGTCAACATCATATATGTATGAAGCCGCAGAAAATTACCGAATATTGTTAGACGAATATTCGGTGATCATGAAAACTAAGCTCAACCAAGAAACCGGCAAAACATCAGTTAATGGCGACGATGCAGTTCAGGAGGATGAAGCGGGCGAAGCTAAAGAAGTTGTTACCATGATTGTTGCCTTCCTCAACATAATGGTACTTTATTTCTTCGTGCTGATTTATGGTCAAGGGGTTGCTACAAGCGTAGTAATGGAAAAAAGCTCTAAACTGATGGAAGTATTTCTTATTTCAGTTAAACCGGCAGCAATGATAATGGGGAAACTTCTTGCAACGGCTCTTTCAGGAATATTGCAACTATTTAGCTGGATTGTTTCTCTTATATTAGGGCTTATGCTTGGCGGCGCAGCCGTGCGTATGCTCAATCCGGAAGCCGGAAATGTGCTTAAAGACATTTTCGATCTGATCAATATGCTGACAGACGGCATGTTTTCCCCAGGAGGCGTAATTGTAGCTGCTTTCATGGCGTTTTCCGGTATTCTTCTTTACTGCTCCCTTGCAGGAATAGGAGGTTCCCTTGCCAGCAAGCAGGAGGACTTATCGTCGGCTAATTTGGCTTTTACGATGATAATTCTAATCAGCTTTTTTGCGGTGCTTTACGGAGGCGGAGTCCCGGGAATAGGAACAGAAATCTGGTGGATCAAAGCTACAATGGATTGGATACCTTTTACGGCGGTGCTTATAACTCCGGCTAAAATACTTCTAGGTACAGTATCTGTAGCTAAAGGATTGGCTTCCTTAGCGATAGTCCTTGTGACTACAGTCTTGCTCACTGTGTTGGCAGGAAAGATTTACAAATCAATGGTTCTTTACAGAGGTAAGGTACTTTCACCTAGAGCCATTATAAAAATGGTTCGTGAAAGGTAAACATGTTTTCAACTTTTGAGTTTTATGGTAGAATAAAGGCAAGCGCTAATGCTTGCCTTTTTGCTTGTAAGTAAAGGAGGCATACCTAAAGGGGAAAAGAGGAGATTTTAATTGTGGAAATAACTTTGACAGTAATATTTACAGGGATTGTCAGGTGGGTATTCGTAGCTTTGGCAGTATATATTCTTACGCGATGTATAGTATCCTTGGTGCGTACAAATAACCCGGCAGAGGTTTGGGCGTATATGAAGATGACGACGTACGCCTCATGCGAAGATGGACTTTTAAGACAAACCGAGGAGATCAGCGTGCCTATAACTCACTGGGAAAACGTAATCGGCAGAGAAAAAAGCTGCGACATACAGGTAGACGACCGGACACTTTCCAGAAATCACGGCGTTCTCATGAGAAACAGCCAAGGTGAGTGGACATACAGGGATTTAGGTTCTAAGAACGGCACTTACCTTGAAGATATTGAAATAAGTAAAGAGGGGGAGATGGGGCCTCCGATTAAACTGGAATACGGTGATACTTTAAGGGCGGGACTTACTGAATTTACTCTGCTTCCAATAAGCTTGGAGGAAAAAAACAATAATCTGGCTATGAGAAGGTCTGATACCAAATTAATGTGGGCAGGTCCTATTTTGGCAGCGATCACCCTTTTTCAGATTTTGACTATTTTCCAGTTATGGATCGCTCTGGGACCGGATTATCTTGATAAGGTTGTGATATCTATAGGCGGTTTGGCAGCTCTTATGTGGATTTATATAGGGGCGCTTAGGGCGGCGGGCAGAACAGGTTTTGAAATGGAATGTATTGGGTTTTTCCTGTCAACTTTAAGTCTTGCAGTGGTAGCAAGTTCATCGCCTGATAAGATGATAAAGCAGTTCATCGCTATAGTTCTTGGAGTCATAATAATGTTTGCCATGTGCGTTTTCCTAAGGAATCTGGAATTTTCCAAAGGCTTGAGATGGGCGCTGATGGCTGCTGCTGCCATACTTCTTATAGCCAATTTGGCTTTTGGATTTGTAGGGTTCGGAGCGAAAAACTGGATTGAGATAGGAGGGTTTACCTTCCAGCCGTCGGAACTGGTTAAAGTCGCTTTCGTATGGATTGGCGCGGCCACTCTTGATGAACTTTTTCAGAAAAAGAATCTTTGGATATTTGTAGGATTTTCAGCGTTTTGTTTCGGATGCCTTGGTATTATGGGCGACTTTGGAACAGCGATAATATTTTTTGTGACTTTTTTGATAATATCTTTTCTTAGAAGCGGGGATATTTCCAAACTGGTGCTTATCGTAGGTGTTGCGGCTGCCGGAGGATTTATGATCCTGAGATTTAAACCTTATGTGGCGCAACGCTTTGCTACGTGGGGTCATGCGTGGGATCCCGGCATTGTAGATGCGGCAGGGTATCAGCAGACAAGAACCATGAGCGCGGCTGCAAGCGGTGGATTGGTAGGAGTCGGCTCAGGAGAAGGCTGGCTTGAGCAGATACCGGCAGCGGATACCGACATGGTATTCGGTATGCTTATAGAAGAATGGGGACTTATTATTGCAGTCCTTGCAGTGCTTTCAATTGTAACGCTGGCTTTTTTCGCAGTCAGATCTATAATGGCAGGTCGCTCTACATATTATACCATAGCAGCATGCGGCGCGATGTCCATGCTTGTTTTTCAGACTATGCTCAACGTAATGGGCTGCGTAGATTTACTGCCTTTTACAGGGGTGACATTTCCGTTTGTATCAAATGGAGGAACAAGTATGATGGTATCGTGGGCTTTGCTTGCCTTTCTTAAATCGGCGGATACCCGTGAACAAGCCAGTTTAGCGGTGAAAGGAGGGGCAAAGCGATGAAAAAACTGGAAGGCAGAGCTATTCTTTGTCTAACCTTGGCATTAGCTCTTGTTTTAGGGCTGTTTGCTTTCATATATAAGCTGGTAAAAAACGGAGATGACTGGGCGTCATTCTATGCTAACCAGCATATATATTCAGGCGGACAGTTGAGCGTAGGAGCAGTATATGACCGCAATGGATTGTGCCTTTTGGAAAACGATAAAGACGGAAGCCACTATGTGGATGATGCTGAACTTAGAAAAGCTACTCTCCATGTAGTAGGAGATGTTGGATATAATATTACCACTGCGGCAAATAACGCTTTTAGAAGTAAAATGATAGGATATAACTTGGTAACAGGAACTAATGACCTTCTGTTTAGTTCTGATAGGAAGGTTACGTTAACTATAGATGCAGAATTAAACAAAGCGGCATATAATGCGCTGGCAGGACGTAATGGATTTGTAAGCGTGTATAACTGGAAAACGGGAGAAATTGTTTGTCTTGTAAGCATGCCTACTGTTGACCCATCCCAGAAGGTTGAAAGCAGCAGCGTGCAGTCGGGGACTTATATTAATAAAGTTCTTTCGGCAACCTATACGCCGGGCTCCACTTTTAAGCTGGTGACTACGGCAGCGGCTATAGAAAATATTGACGGAATAGATGAATGGTCCTTTGAATGCACGGGAAGTTATACGATAGGTTCTGATAAGATAACATGTTCCCATTCACACGGAAAGGTGGACTTGTACAGCGCCTTGGCAAAATCCTGCAACTGCGCTTACGCCTATCTGACGGTGGAGCTTGGGGCTGATATGATGAACCGATACGTGGATGAGCTGGGGCTTACTTCTCAATATAATATAGATGGCATTAAGACAGCACAAGGAAATTTTAATTTCGATACTTACGATATAAACTTGGGCTGGGCAGGAGTAGGTCAATTTGAGGATCAGATAAATCCTCTTTCCATGATGGTATATATGGGCGCCATTGCAGGAGGCGGAAGCGCTGCCGAGCCCCATTTGATTAAAGAGGGCAACGGCATATTGGGTTCAATTAATATTTTTGGCAAAGACACAGTAAATCTGCTGTCTGAAGATACTGCCAACCAGCTAAAAGACATGATGAGGAATAATGTTGAGGTCACTTATGGCGACGGCAATTATCCCGGACTTGAACTTCATGCCAAGTCGGGAACAGCAGAAAATGGCGGCGGCAAAACGCCAAATAGCTGGTTCTGCGGTTTTTCCGGCGATTATGCGTTTATAGTTTGCGTTGAAAATGGAGGTTCAGGAGCCGCTGTAGCCGGACCTGTGGCAAATAAGGTGCTTCAGGCGGTTAATACCAGATTGGTACAGCAGTAACAACAATATTGACAATGATAAAACTTAACATTAATTAAAGAGATAAAACGACAGAACGAAAATCCCCGCCAAAGCTAATGCATTGACGGGGATTTTTTGGATATTTAAGATTAATAAAATGAAAAATGCTTAGATAAAACTTATTCACCGGTAATATGGCTTATAAAGCTATTTGCATTACTTTCACCAATATAGAACGTAAAGGTATTTGCGGAAGCCATCTTCACATACAGATAACCATTATCGCTTACTCCGAAGTCGATAACCGAACAAGTAGGATTACTGTTTGATTTAAATAGTACGTGAATATTACCATTTTTATAGGAACTGTAATCTGACAAAGCAGCATTTTCATTTTTGAAAATGTACTTAGAAACCAGACTGCTCATGTTGTCGATATTAAATCGCTTGTATGAGGAGTAACCTATTTTTTCACCTTTACAATAAACTGTTTTTGCAAAGCTGGTGTTACTTTCAAGTCCTGCATCGCTTATAAACTGTCCCAGTGTATCAGGTTTATAATCCTTGTTGGTATAGAGCAAAGTTTCCTTAAAACCGTTGGCATCCAGTGCAACCATAAGGTCTGATGAAACATTCTTTACCGTTTTAACTCTTGCTCTTACCGTAGTATGATTAGTAGTAGAAGTGGCCGGAATTTCCAGAGAAATCGACTTTATCTCTGAGCTTGCCACCGACGGAGAGGATGCCACAGAATCGACAACATAGTTAGTGCCGGAAACTGTAATACTTGCAACTGAACTTTCGGCAAGAATTTCACGCTGCCAGCTTATATCCGACTCGCCGGGAGCTCCCGGAGTTACCTTCGAGTCGTCGACTTCAACTGTGCTCCTATCCGAATCATCACCGTTTTGGGCAGGAGGCGCTGTTATAGCTGAACTATCTCCGTTTTCCGGAGTGCTATTGTCTGAATTATCTCCGCTATTTGGAGTATCAGTGCTTAAATTGTCGTCTTGTTTGCTGCTGTCGTCTGTAGTGTTTCCGTTGTTGCTATTGACATTGCCGTCACTGCTGTTACTGTCTTTGTCATTAACTTCATCTTGACTTTTATCATCATCTCGATGGAATAAATTATAGAAGAAACCGCCTTTTTTATCATTATCTGCGTTATCTTCGCTTTCAGTATTGTCAGCATTATCTATATTTGAATTCTCTGCACTGTTACCATCAGGGTTTTCGATAACATCGTTGCTATCAATTATAACATCAGGATTATTGATAATTCCATCAAGGGTATTTTTAGCATCGTCTGCATCAAGTCCGCCGAACATGACAAATGTAGATAGTAGAACGAGTATGCCCGCAGCCGCGCTGTAGAACCATATTGATTTAGTTGTAAATTTGCTTGCATGCTTTCTCGGCTTCTTAACTCTAAGTTCACCGTCTTTTACATCGGTTGAGTCGTTGAAAGAACGCACGTTATCCATATTTTCCGGGGAAGCTTCTAAAGCTGCGATTTTTGCCAGCAGATCAGATACTATATCCTCTGACGGAATCATCTGTTCCTTCATGCTGCGAATAGTATCGTCAGTCATTGATAATCTTCCTCCTTCAATTTAGTTTTCATCATTTCTCGACCGCGCATCAACTGAACTTTTACAGTGCTTACTTTAATATTTAAAGTCTTGCTGATAGATTCAATTGACATGTCCTCGAAATAGAAAAGCTGGAGAACAATTCTGTATTTTTCCGGAAGTGTACGCAGAGCTAAATATACTGCGTTTTCTTCCTTTGATTCAAACTGAAATGAGCCTTCCTCCATTTCATCCATTGGTACTGTGCGTTTACGGTAAGTGCTTTCAACAACACGCAAAGAACAGTTTATCGTCGTTCTTATAAGCCATGCTTTGCGATGTTCTTCATCATTAAATTGAGGTTTGGATTTAAAGTAAATCAGAAAAACCTCTTGAAATATATCGTCAGCATCGGCTTGATTGCTTGTATATGAAAGTGCTACACCATAAACGGTGCCTTTATAACGCTGGATTACAGTCTCAATACTTTCGTCTTGAACAAAAGTATTACTCATCCTTTGTTCTCCTTTCATAAATAACTCAAAATAGAACCCGAAAAGGTTACATAAAATGAAAAAATTGGCCGAAAAAATTCTAAAATTTTTTTAACTAAAATTTTCAGTATGATTATCTCTAATAAAGTGATACAATTAAAACATTATGATTTAATCATTAATTAAAATATATACCTTAATTAGTATAACAAAAAATGAGAACAAATACAATAGTCGGCTTGCGTGTATGCAGCTACAGCAGTATAGAATAAAAGCTTGGGATTATTGATGTGTAGGTACGCCCTCATGGTAGCATATCCGTATTTATTTTTACTATAAATTCATTTTTTAGCATGGATTTTCCATACATAAATGCCGGTCTTGCCGAATTGTATGGTTTCAAAGCGCTCAATAAAAACTAAGGATGATATAACGATGTGATTTAAAAAATTCTTAAGAAATTGCACGGTTTGTTTGTAATAAATCGATTTTATAATGACATCGTAGAG
>CAZYWO010000010.1:0-17637 GCA_964651095.1 uncultured Oscillospiraceae bacterium
TGAAGCGGGACTGACTGAATTTTGCAAAAAAAATGAACTGGAATTAAAGATATTTACCGCAGATGAGCTTTCTTCAGTGACGGGAGACTTTACCTGCTCTAAATTTGTAAAGAAAATCACGGGAGTGGATAATGTCTGCGAAAGAAGCGCAGTGCTTGCCGCACGGCAAGATGAAAGAAAAAATTTAAGCTATGAAGATGATGAACCGGTTTTGGTGCTTCACAAATTCTGCAAAGAAGGAGTGACATGCGCAATCGCGGTAAAGAAATGGAGAATAAGCTTTGAATAAAATATACGTAGTCGGAATCGGCCCGGGAGCCTATGAGAAGATGACAATTGAAGCAGCGAGAGTCTTGGAAAAATGTCAGGTGATAATCGGATACACAGTTTATATCGATTTGGTAAAGGAACATTTTGCAGATAAAAAATTTATGAGTACTCCCATGAAGAAGGAAAAGGAAAGGTGTATTCTTGCCTTTGAGGAAGCTTCAAAAGGTCAAGAGGTTGCAATGATATGCAGCGGAGACGCAGGCATATACGGTATGGCAGGTCTGATGTTTGAGCTTTCTCAAAATTATCCGGATACGGAGATAAATGTGATAGCAGGAGTGACTGCGGCAACAGGCGGAGCTGCTGTTCTGGGTGCGCCGCTTATCCATGATTTTTGCCTTATAAGTTTAAGCGACTTGCTTACTCCATGGGAGCTTATCGAAAAAAGGCTTAGAGATGCAGCACATGGAGACTTTGTAGTATGTCTGTATAATCCTTCAAGCATTAAACGCCGCGATTATCTTCAAAAGGCATGCGATATCATGATGGAATTTAAATCGCCTGCCACAGTTTGCGCAACGGTAGCAAACATTGGTAGGGATGGCGAACAGATGAAACTTATGAGCCTTAAAGAACTTAGAGATGCAGAAGTGGATATGTTTACAACTGTATTTGTAGGGAACTCACAGACAAGAGAACTTAATGGTAAAATGGTAACACCGAGAGGTTATAGGAATGTGTAAGGTAATTATTTTCGGAGGCACTACAGAAGGAAGACTTTTAGCCGAATTTATGGACAGGAGCAAAGTCGGCGCTCATGTTTGCGTTGCAACTCAATATGGGGGAACATTGATTCCGGAAGGGGAATGCTTGACGTTTTCCGACAAGAGGCTGGATGAGCAGCAGATGGAAGCTTTAATAGCTGAAAAAAAACCTGAAATAGTTATAGACGCAACTCATCCATTTGCTGTAGATGTAACGGAAAACATTAAAAAGGCTTGCAAAGAGCAGAACGTGCAGTATGTGAGACTTCTGCGTTCGGAAGATGCAGGCGGTAAAAAAAACGACGGCGAAGAATCATGCTGCATTTTCGTTGATAACATTAAGGAAGCAGTAGAGGTTCTTTCAAAAACAGAAGGCAGAATCTTGGTAACTACCGGCAGCAAGGAGCTGGCGGAGTTTACTGCCCTTGAAAATTTTAAAGAGCGTTTAATAGCCAGAGTATTATCCACGGTTGAATCGGTGGAACATTGCAGGAAACTGGGAATTGAGGGGAAGAATCTTATATGTATGCAGGGGCCTTTTTCCCGGGAAATTAACAGAGCCATGATAAAGCAGTTCGATTGCAAATACATGGTGACTAAAGCATCCGGAACCACGGGAGGTTTTGAAGACAAAATTCAGGCTGCTTTAGATTGCGGCTGCATACCTGTTGTCATAGGCAGACCTTCCGGAGAGGAAGGGCTGGATTTTGCAGAATGTAAAAAGCTTTTAACTGAAAAGTTTGATATTAAAACCGTGCAGCAAATAGGCTTGGTGGGAATTGGCATGGGCAGTCATGATACTCTTACGGAGGAGGCGAAGAGATGTCTTACAGAAGCTGAGCTGATTATAGGAGCAAAACGTATTGCAGAAGCGGTAAACATTAAAGGACAAAACACTATATTTGAATACAACAGCGAAAGAATTGCTGAATATATAGAACATCACAGGGAACTGGAAAAGATTGCGGTAGTATTTTCCGGCGATATTGGATTTTACAGCGGTGCAAAGAAACTTATAACTTTGCTCAGAGAAAAAGATTATAAGATAAGCGTATTCCCCGGAATATCGTCGGTTTCATATTTCATGGGTAGAATTGGATTATCTTGGGATGATGCGGTTATTACATCGAACCACGGAATAACCAACTCACTTATTCCCCTTATCCGCGATAATGAAAAGGTATTTTCCATATTGGGCAGACCTGACGATGTTAGAAACTTGGCAGGCAAACTTATAGAATATGGTCTTGGCGAGGTAAAATTATATGTGGGAGAAAACCTTTCCTACAGCGATGAAAAAATATTTAAAGCCAATCCATCTGAGCTTACGGATTACGAAAACTACAGCCTTTGTGTAATAGCTGCGGTAAATGAACACGCTCCTGATACATGTCAAAATCCGTTGACCGTAAGGCGTGACTCCGAATTTATAAGGGGCAAAGTGCCGATGACTAAAGAGGAAATCAGAACTATTTCAATTTCCAAACTGAACCTTAAGCCTGATTCAATATGTTACGATGTAGGAGCAGGCACAGGATCGGTGTCCGTCGAGATGGCAGTTAAAACGCCAAAGGGCAGAGTATATGCCATCGAAAAGAAAGAAGAAGCAGTCGACCTGATTAGACAGAACAAAATAAAATTTATGACCGATAACTTAGAAGTAATAGAAGGTCTTGCGCCGGAAGCAATGATAGATCTTCCTGCCCCTACACACGTGTTTATAGGCGGTTCTTCCGGAAATATGGAAGAAATAGTTGAATCGGTTCTTTCAAAAAATCCTATGGCGCGGATTGTTATTAACTGCATAGCTGTTGAATCGGTTTCAACTGCATTAAAGTTGGCTTATGAAAAGGGCGCAGGAGATACTGTGGAGGTCATTCAGGTTTCGGTTGCAAGAACTTCAAAAATAGGACCATACACTATGATGAACGGTGAAAATCCCATCACTATAATTTCCTTTACCGGGAAAGGAGCACAAGCATGATGAACATAAAAGTTCCTCGTATTCTTTTCTGTGCCGGAGCCAGCAACAGCGGAAAGACGCTTATAACGTGCGGCATACTTCAAGCGCTTATCAACAGAGGGCTTAAACCTGCGTCATTTAAATGCGGTCCAGATTATATTGACCCAATGTTTCATACCAAGGTGATCGGAACTTGTGCCCGTAATTTGGATACATTTTTTGCAGATACTCAAACTGTCAAATACATTTTAGCTGAAAACAGCAAGGCATCTGATATTTCCGTTATAGAGGGAGTCATGGGTTACTATGACGGAATAGGCGGGATAACTACAGATGCAAGCACTTATGATGTGGCAAAAGCCACCGATACTCCTGCTGTTTTAATTGTAAACTGCAAAGGAATGAGTTTGTCAGCAGCGGCGTTGATCAAAGGGTATATTGATTTCAGAAAAGACAGCAATATTAAGGCTGTAATTCTAAATCGGGTAAGCACGGGCATTTATAAAAAGCTTAAAGCCTGTATCGAGGAAAGCTGCCAAGTTGCTGTGCTGGGATATGTACCTGAGGTAAAGGAGTGCGTTATTGAAAGCCGCCATTTGGGGCTGATGATGCCTGATGAAATCGCCGGCATTAAAGAAAAGCTCATGAAACTTGCAGAAATAATCGAGCAGACTGTTGATCTTGACATGCTGATTCAAATAGCAGATCAGGCTTTAGAACTTGAAATTTCACAACCGAAAGTTTTTAAAACCTTAAAAGACGATAAGATTGACAACGGAGGGAGTCAAGACGGAACAAGTGGGGGGATCAAAGTGGCTCTTGCAAGAGACGAAGCCTTCTGTTTTATATATGAAGATAATATTGAATTGCTTAAAAAGATGGGAGCGGAAATCATAGAATTTTCACCTCTACACGATAGATGTCTGCCTGACGGAACAGAGGGGTTGATTTTGTGCGGAGGATATCCTGAGCTTTACGCAAAACAACTTTCCGGCAATCATTCAATGCTGGAGGACATAGCCTTAAAATGCCGGGGAGGATTGCCCGTGTTGGCAGAATGCGGCGGATTTATGTATCTGCATGAAACCTTGGAGGATATCGACGGGAATTCCTACAATGGCGTGGGAATAATCAAAGGCAAGGCATTTAAGACTTCCAAACTAGGTCGTTTTGGTTATATTAATTTGAGTGTGGAAAAGGGAGATTTTTTTAAAGAGTGGTGTCAGTCTGATGGATCAAGTGATGAAATCGACTCTGCGACTTGTTGCAACATTGGGGTAATGCCCGCCCATGAATTTCACTATTTTGATTCTACAGATCCGGGCGATTGCCTTTTCGCACAGAAGCCTGCTTCATCAGTAAATTGGTCGTGTATTCACAGCACGGATACTATGCTTGCAGGTTTTCCTCATTTTTATTACTATGGAAATACTGCTCTTCCTATGGCTTTTCTCCGCAAGTGCAGAAAGTACGGAAGCAAAAATCTGAAAGGATAATTTACAAATGTTAATATATGCAGGTGCGGCGCTTGCTGTAGGTTATTTCGCAGACTTGGTCTTTGGGGATCCACGATGGCTTTATCATCCGGTTAGGCTTATAGGAAACATCATAGTTTGGCTTGAAAAAATAATAAGAAGGATCATGCCAAAGGGACAAAAAGGAGAGCTTGCAGGCGGCACGCTTATGGTCGTGGCAACGCTGCTTTTATGGGGCGCGGCTTCATGGATTTTGGTTTACTTATTTTTTAAATGGAATGTTATCGCCGGTATAATTTTAGAGTGTTTTATGTGCTATCAAATGCTTGCTGTAAAATCGTTAAGAGATGAGAGCATGAAGGTCTATTGGGCGTTAAAAGACGGAACTTTAGAAGATGGACAAATGGCTGTTTCAATGATTGTAGGCAGAAATACCGATTCGCTGGATGAGACGGGAATTACGAAGGCTGCGGTTGAAACGGTTGCCGAAAACTTCTCCGACGGAGTAATAGCTCCAATGCTCTATATGACTGTAGGCGGTCCTGTGCTTATGTATATATATAAGGCGATTAATACTATGGATTCCATGGTCGGTTATAAAAATGACAAGTATTTGTACTTCGGAAGGTGTGCGGCAAAACTTGATGATATAGCAAACTTTATTCCCGCAAGGTTATCGGCAGCGGCGCTTATTTTAGCTGCATATTTGTGCGGATATGACGCAGCCCAAGCTATAAAAATTTTTAAGCGAGACAGGTTTAATCATGCCAGTCCAAACTCCGCCCAGACGGAATCAGTAGTTGCGGGGGCTTTAGGTATTCAGCTTGCCGGAAACGCTTACTATTTTGGCAAGCTATATGAGAAACCCACAATCGGCGATGATTTGCGAAATGTTTCAGCAGAAGATATAAAGCGGGTGAACAGGCTGATGTACATAGGAAGTTTTTTGGCTGTTGTAATTTTGGCGCTGATTCATCTAGGGATTATATTAGTGATTTTCTAAGAAATTAGACGAAAGACAGGAGAAAATAAAATAATATGGGCAATCATGTTCATGGAGGCGACATATATCGCCATAAAAATGTTTTGGATTTTTCATCTAATTGCAACCCTTTTGGCACGCCTGAAAGTGTAAAAAGGGCTGTTTGCGGTGCGGCAGATACGTTAAATCATTATCCGGATGTGATGTGCAGCAGATTAAGAGAAGAAATAGCAAAAGTTCACAAGGTATCTGCTGAAAATATCTTCTGTGGAAACGGCGCTGCGGAAGTGATATTTTGCATAGCATCATTTCTTAAACCGAAGAAAGCTTTAATTCCCGTTCCTGCCTTTGCCGAATATGAACAGGCGCTTTTGGCGGCGGGATGCAAGCCGAATTTCTTTGTTCTTGATGAAAAAAATGGCTTTAGACCTGATGAGAGTTTCATAGAGAGCATAGATGAGACGATTGACGCGGTGTTTGTGTGTAATCCCAATAACCCTACAGGCGTTTTGCTTGAAAAGGACTACCTGTTAAGGCTGGCAGAAAAATGCAGAAGATGTCATACTTTCTTAATTATAGACGAGTGTTTTCTCGATTTTATTGAGATGCCAGAAGTTTATACAATGACCGATATGCTTGAAGAATATCATGATATATTGATTCTCAAAGCCTTTACTAAGCTCTATGCCATGGCGGGAGTCAGACTTGGGTACGGTATAAGCAAAGATGAGTCGGTTATCTTGGGAATGAAAGAAAAAGTTCAGCCATGGAATGTGTCTACCATGGCACAATATGGGGGAATAGCCGCACTGAAGGAAAGTGATTATGTGCGGGAAAGCCTTTATAAAATAAAAAAAGAAAGAAAGAGACTTTTAACTGCCATTAAAGAAATAGGCTTTAAAATATACGAATCGTCAGCCAACTACATTTTTTTCAAAGGAGAGGAACATCTATGGGAGAAGTGTCTGGCCGAGGGAATTTTAATACGGGATTGCAGTAATTATCGTGGACTGGGCGGCGGATATTATAGAGTTGCAGTCAGAAAAAGAGAAGAAAACGATAGGCTTATTGAGGTTTTGAGAAAGATAAAGGAGTAAAAATATATGGCAAAAGTTTTGATGATACAGGGAACTATGTCAAATGTAGGAAAGAGTCTTATCACTGCAGGGCTGTGCAGGATTTTCAGTCAGGACGGTTATCGAGTGGCGCCTTTTAAGTCTCAAAATATGGCTTTAAATTCCTTTATAACGGAAGACGGCTTTGAGATGGGAAGAGCCCAGGTAATGCAGGCTGAAGCAGCGGGAATTAAGCCCGATGTGAGAATGAATCCTATTTTGCTTAAGCCTACCAACGATACAGGTAGTCAGGTGATTGTAAACGGGGAGATACGTTGTACAATGGCGGCGAAAGAATATTTTGAATATAAAAGAGAACTTATTCCTGATATTCTCAAGGCTTTTAACAGCCTTTCAGAAGAATACGATATTATAGTAATAGAAGGCGCGGGAAGTCCTGCGGAAATCAACTTAAAGCAAGAAGACCTTGTAAACATGGGTATGGCTAAAATGGCAAAATCTCCGGTTCTCCTTGTGGGAGACATAGACAGAGGCGGCGTTTTCGCTCAGCTTATAGGAACAGTAAACCTGCTTGAGCCGGAAGAACGTTCCATTGTAAAAGGTTTGATTATAAACAAGTTCAGGGGCGATAAGTCCATACTCGATCCGGGCATAAAAATGCTGGAGGAAAAGGCAGACATTCCGGTAGTGGGTGTGGCTCCCTACATGCATGTAGATGTGGAGGATGAGGACAGCCTGAGCGAAAGACTCGAATATACAGATAAAGTGGATCTCATAGATATTGCAGTTATCAGATTGCCTAGAATTTCCAACTTTACAGACTTTAATGCTCTGGAGGTAATTCCGGGCGTATCTGTAAGATATGTTAAGTCGGCGGCTGAAATCAAAGATCCTGATATGGTTATCATTCCGGGATCAAAGAATACTATGGAAGACCTGCTTTGGATGAGACAGAAAGGCATTGAGGCAGCAGTTCTTAAACAGGCAGCACAGGGAAAAATTATCTTCGGGATATGCGGAGGATATCAGATGCTCGGTCAGGTGCTTTCAGACCCTCTGGGAGTTGAAACGGGCGGAGAAGTAAGAGGCATGGGGCTTCTTCCCGTAAGCACCGTTTTCGCAGGAGAAAAGACGAGAACCAGAGTTGAGGGCAAGTTTACATGCCAAGGCAGTTTATTTGATGAACTTTGCCGTAAAGATATAAAATGCGAGGGTTATGAAATTCACATGGGACAATCTGTTTTAAGTGAAGGCGCTTTACCGCTGCAAAACATCGAGGACAGCGTAAGCGGAGTATCTAAAAGCGACGGAGCGTACAGCGATAACGTATTCGGCACATACGTACACGGTATCTTTGACGGATATGGCGTAGCTGAAGCGATAATAAAGTCCATAGGAAAGCGAAAGGGCATAGATACGGAAGGTATGGAAGCAGTAGACTATGCAAAGTATAAAGAAAGTCAGTACGATTTGCTGGCTGAGGGACTTCGCAAGCATTTGGATATGGAAGCAATTTATAAAATTTTGGAACAGGGGATATAAGTACCATGAGAGAACAACTTGAGAATGTAAAGCCGAGAGATATAGAGACCAGAAGCTTTGAAATTATCACACATGAACTTGGAAACAGAAGCTTTCCGCAAAATACGGAGCTTATAGTGAAAAGATGTATACATACCAGCGCAGATTTTGATTATGCGGACAATCTGTGCTTTTCCGATGGAGTAGTAACCAAAGCGCTTGAAGCTATAAAAAACGGCGCGTCTATAGTAACTGATACACAAATGGCAAAGGCGGGGATTAATAAGACTGCTCTTGGCAAATGGGGAGGTCAGGTACATTGCTTTATGTCAGATACAGATGTAGCAGAGGCGGCGAAAAAGGCAGGAAGTACCAGAGCCAGCGCTAGCATGGAAAAGGCGGCTTCCATTGGAGAACCGTTTATTTTTGCAGTAGGCAACGCTCCTACGGCTCTGGTGACACTTTACGATTTGATTCAGGAACAAAAGATTAAACCTCATCTCATCGTCGGTGTGCCTGTAGGCTTTGTAAATGTGGTTCAGTCAAAGGAACTGATATTGTCCCTCCACGTGCCGTACATAGTTGCACGAGGAAGAAAGGGCGGCAGCAATATTGCCGCATGTATTATCAATGCGCTGCTTTATATGCTGGATAATGAAAGAGATTATTGGAAGTAGAGCAAATTAAGGTAAATAAAACCGGAATAAGTAATAACAATAACAGGAGAGTAGAGTATGCAGCATATTTCCATGATTGGAATTGATTACAATAGGGCGTCGGTAGATATAAGAGCGTTGTTTGCTTTTACTAAAAATGGAGCAGCTGCCGCCATGACCCGATTAAAAGAAAAAGAGAATATTCAAGGTTGTGTAATTCTGTCTACATGCAACCGTATGGAACTATGGGTGAGCAGCGATTTGGAAGATTTTGACCCGCAAAATCTTTATGCTTTTTTATGTGAAGAAAAACAGCTTAACTTATCTGAATACAGCGATTATTTTGTAAGCAGAAAAGGAAGAGAGGCGATAGAGCATCTATTTTACATGACAAGTGGTCTTAAGTCCCAGATTCTTGCCGAAGATCAGATCATAACTCAGGTTAAAAACGCTTTGGACCTTGCAAGAAAAGAATACTGCACAGACGGAATACTGGAGGTACTTTTCCGCACTGCCATAACTGCGGCGAAAAAAGTTAAGACGGAAGTTGTTTTTAGCCGTGGGAATGTATCTGTAATACACGAGGCCTTAGCTGTTTTAGAGAAAAAAGGTTTTACGCCTGTAGGCAAGAAGTGCATGGTAATAGGTAACGGTGAAATGGGTAAGGTGACAGCCTTAGCCCTTAAAGATGCGGGGGCTGATGTTATGGTAACGATTCGTCAGTACAAAAGCGGCGTGGTAAATATTCCTGCCGGATGCAGCAGAATAAACTATGGGGACAGAATGGAGTTTATTCCGCAATGCGATATGGTTATTTCTGCAACCGCAAGTCCTAATTATACTATCACTAAGGAATTATACGAAAATTCCGGAGTTAATCGCAATATAATTATGATTGACATGGCTGTTCCAAGAGATATTGAACCTTCCATTGCAAAGTGCAGCGGCGTATGTCTATACGACATCGACAGCTTCCGTATTGACCCGGTATCCGATGCAGTCTGTCAGAGCATGGAAGCCGCGGCGGAGATTCTGAACGAAAAGATGGACGAGTTGGAAGTATGGCTTTCAGGTCGAGTAATGATTCCTCGTATTCAGCAGTTACAGGAAAGCGTGGCAGAGGACATTTATCTTAGAGTTTTACATACAGTTAAGAAAGCAGATATTGAAAAGCAAGAACAGGATAACGTGATGAGAGCTGTGGAAAACGCTGCTTCAAAGGTTGCAGGTAAAATTCTTTTCGGTATTCGCGATATGGTGGGTATGCAGGAGTTTACTGACTGTATTCAGGGATTGGAGAAACTATATGAAGAAGAATGATGATTTGGATCATAAAAAGCAGGCTGTGTCCCATGATTACCTTGAGGGTAGCAGGATGTTTCCGATTTTTATAGATTTAAACGGATACAAAGTTACAGTAATTGGAGGAGGAAAGATAGCTGCCAGACGGATAAGAACATTGATAGAAGGACAATTCGGTACTGAAATCAAGATTATTTCGCCCAGGCTTTCTCCGGAGCTGGAAGAATTTCTTGCCGAAAGAGATATTAAATGTTCCCGGCTTTCATGGATTGAGAGCGTCTACGATGAGAGATTTCTTGAAGACTCCGATATAGTGCTTGCATGTACTTCCGACGAGGCGGTGAACAGGCGGATTTATGAAGATTGCCACAAAAAAAACATTAAAGTGAATGTTTCAAGCGATAAAACTTTATGTGATTTTTATTTCCCATCTGTAATAATTGAAGATGATATAGTGATAGCTTTCAATGGAAGCGGGAAAAATCATAAAGGTGTAAAAGCCATGAGACAGCTTGTGGAGAGTTGGCTGACAAACGACAGACATGGGATTTGAATATAATTGGTTTAATGAAATGAGGAGAATCATATGAAAGGGCAGATTGTTATCGGCAGCAGAGAAAGCAAACTGGCAGTAATCCAGAGCAAATTAGTTCAGGATTACATTGAAAAAAACAATCCGGATGCAGAAGTTTCCATTTTAAAAATGAAGACTACCGGAGACATAATTTTAGACAGAACGCTGGATAAAGTTGGCGGAAAAGGTTTGTTTGTCAAAGAACTGGATAAAGCGCTAATGGAAAGAAGAAGCGATATAAGCGTACATAGTTTAAAAGATGTTCCAATGGAAGTATCGGAGGATCTGCCTTTGATTGCTTTTTCCAAGCGTGAAGACCCCAGAGATGTTCTGGTACTTCCAAAAGATGCGGCGCAAAAGGGCGTTACTGAGCCGAATCCGGTCTTGCCTATAGGATGTTCAGGGCCGAGAAGACAGCTACAGCTTAAGGAACTTTTTCCGGAATGTACAATAAAGCCAGTTCGCGGCAATGTGCTTACCAGACTGGAAAAGCTGGACAAAGGAGAATACGGCGCGCTGGTGTTGGCTGCGGCAGGGCTTAAACGTCTGGGTTTGGAAGATCGCATTACCAGATATTTTGAACCCGATGAAATAATTCCGGCGGCAGGTCAGGGGATTTTAGCAGTTCAAGGCCGCAAGGGAGAAGACTATGGTTATTTGGAAGGCTTTGAGGACTTGGACAGCTCTCTTTCAGCGAGGGCTGAAAGAGCCTTTGTTCGTGCGTTAAACGGAGGTTGTTCTTCACCTATTGCCGCTTATTCAGTAGTAAAAGGCGATGAAATGAATTTAATTGGTCTATACTGTGACGAGAAAAGTCAAGTATGGGAAAAAATGAGCATAAAAGGCGTCGCTTTAAAGCCGGAAAAATTGGGATATGAACTGGCTGAAAAACTAAAAGCTGCGGTTGAGTTTAAAATACGAGAAAAAGCAAAGATGACTGTTAAATCTAAAAATGAAGCAGGCAAGGTTTGGCTTGTAGGCGCAGGTCCCGGAGACATAGGATTGTTTACTTTAAAAGGCATGGAAGTTCTTAAATCAGCCGATGTTGTAGTATACGATGCTTTAGTGGGTTCAGGAGTGCTTTCATGTATACCGGAACATGCCGAAATCATAAACGTGGGTAAGCGTGCTTCTCACCACACCATGAAGCAGGAGGATATAAGCCGCGTTCTTGCAGAGCAGGCTAAAAAAGGCCGCAAGGTTGTACGCCTTAAGGGCGGAGACCCGTTCATGTTTGGACGAGGAGGAGAAGAACTTGAACTGCTTACTGCCGAAGGTATCGATTATGAAGTTGTACCCGGAGTAACCGCGGCGCTTTCAGTGCCGGCATATAACGGAATTCCCGTTACGCACCGAGATTTTTGTTCGTCATTACATATAATTACAGGACATAAAAAACAAGGGGCAGATTATGATATTGATTTTGAAGTCCTGGTGCGTACCAAAGGCACTCTTGTTTTCCTTATGGGGGTAGCTGCTTTGGAAGATATTTGCAAAGGTCTGCTTGCAGGGGGCATGGATCCCAATATGCCTGCTGCGGTTTTGCAGCAGGGAACTACGGCGGGACAGAAAAAGATTGTTGCTACCGTATCTACCCTTGCAGAAGAAACGGCGGTGCAAGGAGTTGAAACACCTGCTATTATAGTAGTTGGAAAGGTTTGCAGTCTGGCGGACAGCTTTTCGTGGTACGAGAAACTTCCACTATTTGGATGCCGTATTTTAGTTACGAGACCTAAGAATCGCCCTTCGGTAATGGCTTCAAAACTCCGCAGCATGGGAGCCGAGGTTGTTGAAATCCCATCTGTAAAAACCGTAGCTTTCAGCGACCAGACACGGTTGAAATCAGAACTGAAAAAGATAGATGAGTATAAATGGTTAGTGTTTACAAGTCCCTTTGGGGTTGAGGTTTTCTTTGATCAGCTAAGCTCTGAAAAAATGGATGTACGTCGTCTTACAGGCATTAAGATAGCCGCCATCGGAGCCGCTACTGCCAATGCAGTGCAAAAACGAGGACTGATGGTAGATTTAGTTCCGAAAACCTATTCAGCAGAGCAGCTTGGCAAAGAGCTTCGCCAAGTATGCGGCGACGGAGACAAAGTGTTGATTGCCCGTGCAGAAATAGGTTCAAAGGATTTAACAAATGAGCTTTGCCCTGAGGAATATAAAGGGAATATTAAAGGAAACATTTGTGAAGATATTCAAAGAGAAAAGGGAACAAACAAAACCATTCACGTAACGGATGTGCCTATTTACGAGACCCGGTATGTATCCCGGGACAATGTAGATATGAACAAGCTGCTGAAAGAAAATAAGATTAACTGTGTAACCTTTACGAGTGCATCTACAGTAAAGGGCTTGGCCGCTTCATGCAGCGATGTGGATTTCACACAAATAAAGGCGGCGTGCATAGGAAAGCAAACCGAGGCTGCGGCTGCTGAACTGGGAATGAAAACATACGTGGCAGAAGCTGCAACAATGGATAGTTTAACATCGCTTATAGTAATGCTTAGAAGTGAAGATATAATTTAATTGATTTGGTGGAGGATTGGACATGGAAATAACAATGAGACCCAGACGACTTAGAGGAAGCGAAAGACTTCGCAAGATGGTGCGCGAGACCAGAATGGATAAAAGCTCTTTAATTTATCCTTTGTTTTTTCAAGAAGGAGAAGGCATTATGGAAGAAATTCCATCTATGGAAGGACAATATCGTTATTCAATCGATAAACTGCCTTATGCCATTGAGCCTGTAATAGAAGCCGGCGTTGACAAGCTTATACTCTTTGGAATTCCCGAAGAAAAAGATGAACTGGGAAGTCAGGCGTACGCAGAAAACGGCATAGTGCAGCAGGCTTTGCGTGAAATACGACGCCGTTATCCTGATCTTTATCTGATTACAGATGTCTGTATGTGCGAATATACGTCTCACGGTCATTGCGGCGTGCTTTGCGGACATGATGTAGAAAATGACAGCACGCTGGAACTTCTTGCTCAGACTGCTTTATCCCATGCGGAGGCAGGCGCCGATATGGTTGCGCCTTCAGACATGATGGATGGAAGAGTGAGAGCTATCAGAGAAAAACTTGATAATAACGGATATAAAAATACTCCTATAATGTCTTATGCTGTAAAATATGCTTCCGGATTTTACGGTCCTTTCAGAGAAGCCGCAGACTCAGCTCCGTCTTTTGGCGACAGACAGACATATCAGATGGATGTCCATAACCGCAGAGAGGCGCTTAAAGAAGTTGCCCTTGACGTTGAGGAAGGCGCCGACATTCTCATGGTTAAACCTGCCATGTCTTTCCTTGATATAGTTAGAGAGGTAAAGGATATGACCGATCTGCCCCTTGCGGCTTATTCGGTCAGCGGTGAATATTCTATGGTTAAAGCTGCTGCAAAGATGGGATATATCGATGAGGAAAAGATTATGTGCGAAATGGCGGTCAGCGCTTATCGTGCAGGCGTAGACATTTATATTACTTATTTTGCAAAGGAACTGGCAAAAGCGATGATAGAAGGGAGGATCGGCTAAATATGCAGAGTAACGATGGAAAAGAAAAATGTTATGATGTTTCAACATCAGAGTCGTTATTTGAGAGAGCGACAATGTATATTCCCGGAGGAGTAAACTCTCCGGTCAGAGCCTATGGTTCTATCGGGATTGCTCCCAGATTTATAAGTCGCGCTGACGGCTGCCGAATTTACGATGCAGACGGAAACCAATATATAGATTACATCTGCTCATGGGGACCTATGATTTTAGGACATAACTATCCTGCAATCAAAGAGGCTGTTATTAACGCGGCAAACAACGGATTAAGTTTCGGCTGCGCTACGCAAATTGAAGTAGAGATGGCAGAATTTATATGCGAAAAAATTCCTCATGTAGATATGATTCGTATGGTTAATTCAGGCACAGAAGCGGTTATGAGCGCTCTGCGTGTTGCTCGCGGATTTACAGGCCGCAGTAAAATAATCAAGTTTGCAGGCTGTTATCACGGTCATACCGATTCCATGCTGGTAAGTGCGGGAAGCGGAGTTATGACCAGCGGAGTACCTGACAGCGCCGGCGTTCCGGCAGGCTGCGCACAGGATACTTTGATTGCAAAATATAATGACCTTGAATCTGTTGAACAATTTTTTAAGGCAAATCAGGGACAAGTAGCGGCGATAATTGTCGAGCCTGTAGGCGCCAATATGGGCTTAGTGCCTCCTAAAGAAGGTTTCTTAAAAGGACTTCGCAGCCTATGTGATGAAAACGGCGCATTGTTGATATTTGACGAAGTTATTACGGGATTCCGCCTTAGATTCGGAGGCGCCGCAGAATATTATAACGTAGAGCCGGATTTAGTTACCTACGGAAAAATCATCGGAGCAGGGATGCCTGTTGGAGCTTACGGAGGCAGACTTGATGTGATGAAACAGGTTGCCCCTGTAGGACCTGTGTATCAGGCAGGTACTTTGAGCGGCAATCCTGTGGCTATGGCGGCAGGATTAACACAGCTTCGCATTTTAGCCGATTCACCTGAGCTTTATTTTCAATTAGAGGAAAAGGGAAATAAATTCTATGGTAAAATGCAAGAATTATTGATGGAAAACGATATACCTTATAGGGTGAATCACGTTGCTTCTTTGGGATGCCTGTTTTTTACTAGCGATGAAGTTACAGATTATGACAGTGCAAAGAAAGCGGATGTAGATATATTCAGAGATTATTTTAAATATATGCTTGCAAGAGGAATTCACATTGCTCCATCGCAGTTTGAAGCTATGTTCCTCTCAGCGGCTCACGATGATGATTCGCTATCTGAAACTCTAAATGCCATAGAGGAATATCTCAGAATTAAAAAATAAAGATATTATAGATAAAAAAATAATAGATAAAAAATAAGACCCAAGGCTTTATTTGGGTCTTATTTTATGCATTTGTCTATATCTGACTATCTTTTACATATATAATATTAATTTGCGCTGCTTTCGATAAGTTCTCGGGCGCTTTCAAGGGTGGTTTCGGTGATATTGGCTCCGCCAAGAAGACGTGCGACTTCAGAAATTTTTTCACTGTCTGTAAGCTTTTCGACGGTAGTAAAGGTTTTTTCACTGTCTGTCTCTTTAAAAATGCGGTAGTTATAATCTCCACAGGCTGCTATCTGAGGCAGATGAGTGATACAAATTATCTGATGTTGGCGTGAGATCTCCTTGAGCTTTTTACCTACTATGCTGGCAGTGATGCCGCTGATTCCATTATCAATTTCGTCAAAAATCAAAGTAGGAATCATGTCATATGAACTGATTATGTTCTTAAACGCAAGCATTATTCTCGACATTTCACCACCGGAAGCTATCTTATAAAGGGGCTTAAGAGGTTCACCCTTGTTGGTTGAAATTAAAATTTCAACCTTGTCCATACCTTCGGCAGAAGGGGTTTTTAAAGGTTCAATGGAAATATTTATGCGTGCGTCGTGGAAGTTTAAATCTATCAGTTCTTTTTGTATCTTTTCTTCAAGCTCCATGGCTGTAGCTTTTCTTATATCGGTAAGATTTGCACAAGCAGCCAGAAGTTCTTTTTTTAGTAAAATAAGTTCTTTTTCAAGTTTTAATTTAACATCATCGAAGTTTTCTATGATGCTCAATTGCGATTGAATATCGTCTCTGTACCGGATAATATCATCGATGGTGGAACCGTACTTTTTTTTAAGATTTTCGATGAGATCAAGCCTTGCAATGGCAGCATCCAGTTCAGAAGGAGAAAAGGTCACTGCTTCTTTTATTTCACGCAGATTTCTGCATAAATCTTCAAGTCGATAATATATATCGCTGAATTCCTGAGATATGTTTTCTAAATCTTTTGAAAAAGAAGATATTTCTTCAATGGCTCTAAGACCCGTTCCCATAGCTTCAAGCAAGCAGGGACTTTCGTCGCACATCATAGCATAAGTTTTTTCTATGTTGGCAAATATTTTTTCGCTGTTTTCAAGCATAGAAATTCGATCCGAAAGTTCTTCATCTTCGCCGTTTACAAGACAAGCTTTATCTATTTCTGCAACTTCGTATTGATAAAAATCTTTCTTTCGTGCGTTTTCCTTTTCGAGGGTTAGAACAGAGGCCAGATCGCTGCGGCATTTTACAAACCTTTCAAAAATTCCGCTCACCGTATTTTTAGCAGGCGCTATTTTATCGGATTTATATGTATCAAGAAGAATCTGATGGTATTCCGGATTAAGCAGCGACTGATTATCGTATTGCCCGTGAATATCTGCCAGTCTGCGGCATACTTGATTAAGTTGGGACAAAGTAACCAATTCACCGTTTAGTTTGCATATATTTTTCCCCGAGGCTGAAACTTCTCTGGTTATGAGAACATCTTCTCCGTCGAGAGTTCCCAAAAGCTGAACTATGGCTTTGTCCGCACCTGTTCTGATGGCGGAAGTATCAGCTCGGCTCCCCAGAGCTAAACTTATAGCCTCTATGACGATGGACTTTCCTGCGCCTGTTTCTCCGGTGATTATGTTAAGACCATCATCAAAATCCACTTCTGTATTTTCTATTATTGCAAAATTTTTAATGCTAATATGGTTAATCATTCTTTGCCCTCGTATAAAGCATTTCGTCAAAAGCAGCCATTACTTCCGGAACATTTTCTTTTTTATCTGCTATAAGAATGAATGTATTATCGCCTGCAATTGATCCGATTATATGAGGTATTCTACAGTTGTCAACAGCTTCAGCAGCGGCGTTGGCGCAGCCGGAAAGAGTCTTGACCACGATAATGTTTTCTGCTGAATGAAAAGATGTTATTGTTTCCCTGAAAATCTTATTAAATCTATCGGAAACCGGCAAATCTTTTGATGTATTTTCTACATATTTATACTTGCCAGATGCGGAAAGGGTTTTTACTAATTGTAGTTCTTTAATGTCGCGGGATATGGTGGCCTGAGTAACTTCGTAACCGCTTTCGCGTAAAAGTGCTGCTAATTTTTCTTGAGTATCAACCTCGTTATGATTAATAATTTCAATGTATAGGGAGGTATAACATGTCAGATATTATTAT
>CAZYWO010000010.1:17647-32883 GCA_964651095.1 uncultured Oscillospiraceae bacterium
CAATGATTTTATTCTGTCTTGAATATCTCATTTTTCCCTCCTTTTAATCTCCTCTCACACTTATAATTATTTGTATTGGCTAATTATAATTACTGTCATATTATCACAATAAATGATTTTTTTCAATAGCGAAAAAAATCATGATAGGTAAATATTTATAGACAAACAAATGTTTGCATGGTATAATTTAATTGGAAAAGTTCTGCTGCTATGAAGCGGCAGAAAGCGAACGGAGAGTATAAATGAGAATTTTAGGAATTGACCCAGGGTATGCCATTTTAGGTTATGGCGTTGTAGATATGATCGGCAACCGATTTTCTGTGGTTGCCTACGGTTCCATTACTACTGATACCAAGATGGACATGCCTGCAAGGCTTGAAACGCTGTATGACGGATTGATTGATATAATTGAAAAATATAAACCTCAGGAAGCGTCTATAGAAGAACTTTTTTTTAACAACAATGCTAAGACTGCAATTCTCGTAGGAGAAGCAAGAGGCGTGGCTGTGCTTGCATGTGCTAAGAATAACTTAAATATATGTGAATATACGCCGCTTCAGATTAAGCAGGCATTGGTAGGATACGGCAGAGCCGAAAAAAAGCAGGTTCAGGCGATGGTTAAGGCCATTTTAAATCTTGAGGCTGTTCCAAAACCTGACGATACAGCCGATGCTCTGGCTGCGGCAGTCTGCCATGGACACTCTGCCGGAAGCAGAGGAATGAGAATGCTTCGCATTAAGGAGGGAATTTAGTGTGATTAAATACATACGTGGAATATATGCTATGACATTTGCAGGGGGAATTGTAGTTGAAAGTTCCTCTGGCATAGGATTTGAGATAAACATTCCTGCTGGTTCACCGCTGTATAAATACAGCGAAGGTGATGAAATCAAGGTGTTTACTGCTATGATTGTCAAAGAAGATGATATAAGCCTTTATGGGTTTCACAATAGGGAAAGCTTAGACTTTTTTAGGCTTCTGCTTACTGTGTCGGGAATAGGAGCTAAGGGAGCTATGGCCATTATGGGTTCCATGTCTGTTGACGAATTGAAGCGAGCTGTCGCTTTTGAAGATGTTAAAGAGATAAGCAGAGCCAACGGTATAGGTAAAAAAACTGCCGAAAGGCTAATTTTAGAACTTAAAGATAAAGTAGGAAAACTTGATATGGAAACCGGAAGAACTGGGGAAGCTATAGGAGGCGTAATCAATGAAACCGTTTCTCAAGATGGCAGAACCGAGGCTATTTATGGTCTGATAGCTCTGGGGTACAGCAAGTCGGAGGCTTTCGGCGCAGTAGGCAAGGTACCGGAAGACGGACTTACAAGTGAAGAATATATAAAGAAAGCATTAAAGAATTTATTTTAAACATGGATAAGAGGGACATGTAATGGATAATGAAAGAATTACATCTGCTAATATAAATTCGGGAGAGAGCCGCAGCGAGATAAATCTGAGGCCTCAGCATCTTAAGGACTATATCGGTCAGCAGGGAGTTAAGCAGAATCTTAAAATTTTTATTGAAGCAGCCAAACTTAGAAAGGAACCTCTGGATCATGTACTGTTTTACGGTCCTCCGGGGCTTGGTAAAACCACTTTGGCAGGAATTATAGCTAACGAGTTGGGCGTTGATATTAAAATCACATCCGGTCCAGCTATTGACAGAGCGGGAGATTTAGCTGCAATTCTGACAAATTTAAATGATAATGATGTTCTTTTTATAGATGAAATACATCGTTTAAACCGTTCTGTAGAGGAAGTTCTTTATTCTGCAATGGAAGATTACGCACTTGATATAATCATTGGAAAAGGTCCTTCAGCTCGTTCGATTCGTTTGGATTTAGCTAAGTTTACTCTTATCGGTGCAACAACTCGCGCCGGAAGTCTTTCTGCACCTTTAAGAGATAGATTTGGAGTAATGGGCAAGTTTGAAATGTACACAGCCGATGAGCTTAAGGAAATCATCAGGCGTACAGCAAGAATTCTCGGAGTAGAGATTGATGAACAGTCTGTAACGGAGATGGCAAGACGATCGAGAGGAACTCCTCGAGTTGCCAACAGGATGCTGAAGCGTATCAGAGACTTTTCACAGGTGAAGGGAAATGGTATAATAAACATCGATATTACTAAGGAAGGTTTAGAAGCGTTGGGCGTGGATAATATGGGGCTTGAAAGACTTGACCGTGAGATTTTAAGTACGATCATTGAACGGTTTAACGGCGGCCCTGTGGGTATTGACACTATTGCGGCTTCCATAGGAGAAGAACGGGTTACAATCGAAGACGTTTATGAACCTTACCTTATACAATCGGGATTTCTTTACAGAACTCCGAAGGGAAGGATGGTTTCACAGGCAGGTTACAAACACATGGGAATCAATTACGGTAATAACGATGACGATACTGAAGAAAGACAGATTACTTTTTAAGAGATATGAATATTAATGATTTTGATTACGAATTACCTAAGGAACTGATAGCTCAGACTCCGGCCGAAAAGAGGGACAGCTCCCGTCTGCTTGTAGTAGACAGACAGAGCGGCAAAGTAGAGCACAAACATTTTTATGATATTATTGATTATTTAAAACCTACCGATTGTCTGGTTTTAAATAATTCTAAGGTACTGCCGGCAAGACTTTTCGGAGTTAAAGAGGGGACAGGCGCAAAAGTAGAATTCCTCCTTATCAAACGTATTGAAGGCGACGTCTGGGAAACTATGGTTAAACCGGGTAAAAGATTGAAAGTGGGAGATGCGGTATCTTTTGACGATGAAAAACTTTTTCGTGCCGTAATAAAAGATTATGGAGAAGATGGAACCAGAATTGTAGAGTTTCAATATGAGGGCATTTTCCTTGAAAGGCTGGAAGAATTGGGACAGATGCCGCTGCCGCCATATATAGAGCGCGCGAACAACAGCGAGGATAAGGATAGATACCAGACGGTATACTGCAAAAATGAGGGATCTGTGGCTGCGCCTACAGCAGGTCTTCACTTTACGAAGGAACTCTTGGAAAAAGCAAAAGCCAAGGGTGTAAAGATCGCTTACGTTACGCTGCATGTTGGAATTGGTACGTTTAGACCTGTTAAAGTTGAAAATATTGAAGAACACCACATGCACTTTGAAGAATACTTTGTAGATGAGGAAACTGCTGATATAATCAATGAAACGATTAAGGCAGGGGGAAGGATTGTTGCGGTAGGAACTACCTCAACCAGAACTTTGGAGAGCGCTGCAAAGTTTGATGAGGTAAGCTGTAAATGGCTTGTGGAGCATGGGCATGGTTCCACGGGGATTTTCATTTATCCGGGCTATGAATTTAAAATAGTTGAATCTTTGATTACTAATTTCCATCTTCCTAAGTCTACGTTGCTAATGCTTATTTCCGCATTATACAACAGAGAGGATATTCTTCGTATATATGGAATTGCCGTGAATGAAAAATACAGATTTTTCAGTTACGGAGATGCCATGTTTATATCATAATATAAAAAGGAGCTGTTTTAAAAGTGAACAGCTCCTCTGATATTTAATATGATGTTCTGAGGCGATTTTTAGAGCGCCTTTTTTATGCAACACTATTTATTAGCGCCGCAGCATTTTTTATATTTTTTACCCGAGCCGCAAGGGCATGGATCATTTCTGCCCGGCTCTTTTTCTTTTATGACGATTTTAGAACGTTTGTAGCTTTTAACGATTTCAAGCCTTTTTTCTTCGGAAAGAACGCTTTCCCACTGAGGCAGGCGATATAAGTAATCTGCGTCAGCTTTAAGCATATTGAAGAAAAGTTTCTCCATATCGATGTCAAGGTATATTTCAGTATCCTCTGTGATTTTTTCCAGTTCATTGGCTTCATTAAGGCTGGTATTTATACCGTCGAGAAACCCCATAAAGATTACCGGATTTGCGTCAAACTGACTTGTCAAGTCCCTGAACTTTCCCTTAAGATGTTCATCCTTATGTTCTAATATATATTCGTAAACTCTGGTTTCTGTTTGGCTGTATTCGGTCCAGAAAGATTCAAAGGTCTCATCTGTCTGACCTTCCATTAATTCAATCCATTGTTTGTACAAACTCATTTTAAAATCCTCCATGTCTTTGAAATTGTTATACTTTGCTTGATTGATTACACTTAATTGACTATAGTGATTTAGCTACGCTGATGATATCCCCTACGATAGCGCTTCCGGTAGGGAGAGCGCCTGCGCCTTTACCGTAAAACATTACTTCATCGACCATATCGCCTGTAATGTAAACCGCATTAAATTCGTTGCTTACGCCGGAAAGAGGGTGGTTTTCAGGAAGCTTTTCAGGAGCAACGCTGGCAGTAACTTTTCCGTCTTTTATGGAAGCATGAGCGATAAGTTTGATTTTGCAGCCTTCAGCCTTAGCTGCGGCGATGTCTTCACCTGTGATTTTGGAAATGCCTGTGGTAGGAATTTCTGTAGGAGGTATATATTGGTCAAACAGCAAAGCGATGAGAATGCAGAGTTTATTTGCTACGTCAATACCCTCTACATCGGCAGTAGGGTCAGCTTCAGCAAAGCCTTTTGCCTGGGCATCTTTTAATACTTCCACATAGTCGGCGCCGTCTTCTGTCATCTTAGTCAGAATATAATTGGTTGTGCCATTTACAATTCCCATAACCTCAAGGAACCGATTTGCTGAAAGAGCATTTTGAATTGCTGTAAGCACCGGGATTCCACCGCCGACACTGGCTTCAAAAAGGAATTTTACGTTATTATCTAAAGCGGCTTTCTGAAGTTTTTCATAGCTTGCCGCTACAGCAGCCTTATTGGCGGTTACCACATGCTTGCCGTTATTAAGCGCCTGAACCATGAACGAAGATGCAGGCTCGATTCCTCCGAGAGTTTCAACTACCAAGTCTACAGACGGATTTTTTAAAACTTCATCAGGGTCGTCTGTAAAAAGCGCTTCGTTGACTCCAGGTCTTTTTCTTAAATCAAGAATTTTGACAACTTCTATGCTTACCCCGGTTCTTTTTTCTATAAGAGAACGGTTATTTTGGAGAATATCATAAGCTCCGCCTCCTACCGTTCCAAGACCTAAAATGCCTATATTAAGTTTTTTCATATATTAAACCTCCCAGTATTTATCTCTAGTTTCAAGTTAAAAACTTAATTTTAAACGTTAAAAAACTTAACTTCAAAATTATATAACAAATATCGAAATTTGTCTTTAATTTTTTTATTTTTTTGGTAATATAAAATATAGTGTTAAGTAGTAATTGAACGGAAAAGGAGAAAAAATGTCATTACATATAGTATTTGTAGAACCTGAAATACCTCCTAACACAGGCAATATCGCCAGAACATGTGCAGCTACTAATACTGTGCTTCATCTCGTTAAGCCGCTGGGATTTAAGATAGATGATAAAAGCCTTAAAAGGGCCGGGCTGGATTATTGGCCATTTGTTAGACTGGAAGTCCACGAAAGCCTTGATGCTTTCATGGAAAAATACGGAAAAGGCGATAAACGACTGTTTCTCGCAACGACCAAAGGAGGACAGTTCTACACGGATTTTGAATATAAGGATGAGGACATGTTCCTTTTCGGAAAAGAAACCGCAGGACTTCCCAGAGATTTTATCAACAGACATGAAGAAACTGCCATAAGAATTCCCATGAGTCAGGATACTAGGCTGCGCTCGCTCAACCTTGCTAATTCGGCAAATATAATTTTGTTTGAGGCTTTAAGACAATTAAATTTCCCGGGGTTGAAATAAGATATTTTATTTGGTATAATATTTGCATAAGGTTTGAAAGGCTTGAAAAGCTTAAAAGACTTGCTTTGATGAGGTGAAGGATGAAATTAGGCTATGATTTAACAATTGAACAAACTCAGAAACTTACAATGACTCCCGAGCTTATTCAAGCAATACAGATTTTGCAGTTTAATACGCAGGAACTGGAGTCATTTGTGCAGGACGAGCTTATGCAAAATCCTGTTTTGGAGTACGACGGAAGCGACCGAAAAAAAGAAAAGGAATTAGAGGTTTCCAAATCAGAAGCGCTTGATAAGAAAGAAGTTGAGGAAGCCGATTTTGATCTGCGTGAAAAAGTTAAAGAGGCGGAATACGACGACATCAGTTATAAACAATGGGAATATTCCAAAGATCATGATGAAACATCTTTTGAGCAGTTTGTCAGTAAAGAGGAAACACTGGAAGATTCCTTACTTTTGCAGCTTACTTTTTCAAGTTTAAAGGGCTGTGAACTTAAAATAGGAAGATATTTAATTGAGGCAATTGATGAAAACGGATATTTGACCGTCGATGTTGAAACTGTCGCCAAGTGTTTCAAGGTAAACGTTGATGTTGTGGAAGGAGTTCTGGATGTAATTCAGACCTTTGAACCTTATGGGATCGGGGCAAGAAACCTTGAAGAATGTCTGATAATACAGCTTGCAGCCAAGGGACTTCTTGAAGATACGGTAGAATATATCATTCTTCATCATTTAAAGGATTTAGGAGAAAATAAGCTCGGAAAAGTTTCAAAGGCCACAGGACTTAGTGTAGAGCAGGTTCAGATGGTGGCCGACTTAATAAGGAAGTTAGAACCTAAACCGGGTAGACAGTTTTCTACGGGAGAAACGGTTAAGTACATGGTTCCCGATGTAATCGTAGAAAAAATAGACGGTGAATATCAGGTGGTAACTAATGAAAGTACAGTTCCAAGATTGATGGTAAGTCCGTATTATATGAACTTGGCCAAGCAGTCGTCTAACGATGAAGAATTATCTAAATACCTTAACGATAGATATAATGCTGCAATGTGGCTCATAAAGAGTATTGAGCAGCGTAAACAAACTATATATAACGTAGTTTCTTCGGTGATTTCACATCAGAAAGAATTTTTAGACAACGGTCCTAAATATCTCAAGACTCTGACGCTTAAACAGGTGGCAGACGACCTTAATATTCACGAATCCACGGTAAGCCGTTCGATTAACGGCAAATATATGCAGACTCCAAGAGGGGTATTTGAAATAAAATATTTCTTCTCCAGCGGTGTAGCAGGCAGCGGCGGCGAAGGAATATCTTCCAACAGCATTAAAACCTTTATTAAGGAAATTATAGATGGAGAAAACCCTAAAAAACCTTACAGCGATCAGGATATGGTTGAAATCTTAAGCAGAAAAGGTATTGAAATTTCAAGACGTACCGTCGCTAAGTACAGAGAAGGTATGAATATCTTATCTTCCTCAAAGAGAAGAAGATTTTAAGATGTTAATATATATTTAACAGCATAATTTATATTTTTTAGATTGTCATTATTTACAAGAGATTTAGGAGGAAAATAAAATGGCGATTAAAGTTGGTATTAGCGGTTTTGGCAGAATAGGCAGAGTTGTAATCAGGGCAGCAATGGACATGCCAGAGATTGAAATAGCAGGCATTAACGTGAGAAATGCTGATTTAGAATATCTGGAATACATGCTGCGATATGATACAACTTTTGGAAGATTTCCAAAGAGCCTCGCCCGTTATGAAAACGGATTAATCATAGACGGAAAAAAGGTTCCTGTATATAGCGAATCAGAAGCAGTTAATATTCCTTGGTCTGAATGTGGAGCAGAGTACATAGTGGAAGCCACAGGCGCTTATGTTACTACTGAAAAATCAATGGATCACATAAAAGCAGGAGCAAAAAAAGTTATAATTTCAGCGCCTGCCAAAGATAAGGAAACGCCTACTTTTGTTTTCGGTGTAAACCACAATGATTATAAAACCAAGATGAACGTAGTTTCAAATGCGTCATGTACAACCAACTGTCTGGCGCCTTTAGCAAAGGTAATTGAGGATAATTTCGGTATAAAAGAAGGATTAATGTCTACAATTCATGCAGCTACAGCTAAACAGAAAGTAGTAGACGCCCGCTCTATGAAAGACTGGAGAACAGGAAGAAGCGTATTTGGAAACGTGATTCCGTCTACTACAGGTGCGGCTAAGGCAGTAGGACTGGTTATTCCTTCATTAAAAGGAAAAATGACAGGTATTTCATACAGAGTACCGACAGCTAATGTTTCAGTTATAGATTTGAATGTCGTACTGGAAAAACCGGCTACATATCAAGAACTTTGTGCCAAGATTAAGGAAGCTTCAGAAACTTACATGAAGGGAGTTTTAGAGTATGTAGACGACGAAGTAGTTTCAGGAGATTTCGTAGGCGACCCTTGCACTTCCATATTTGATGCAAGACAGACTATTGAGCTTAATGATTATTTTTTCAAGCTGATCGCTTTCTATGATAATGAGTTCGGTTACTCCAGCAAAATTCTTGAATTAATAAAACACATGTATAATGTAGATAATAAGTAGATAATAAATAGTACCAAGATTTATGCCTTTGCCGGTAATCGGCAAAGGCAATATTGTCCCTTAAATTTCTGGAGGTAAATATGAAAAAAACTGTTAAAGACATTGAAGTTAAAGGCAAAAGAGCCTTAGTAAGATGCGACTTCAATGTTCCGCTTAAAGAAGGAAAAATTACAGACGACATTAGAATTGTTTCAGCTCTGCCTACTATTAGATATTTAATTGAAGGCGGCGCAAAAGTCATTCTTATGTCCCATCTGGGCAGACCTGACGGAGAAGCTAAAAAAGAATATTCGCTGCTTCCTGTTGCAGAAAGATTATCTCAGCTTCTTGATAAGGAAATTGTATTCATAAGCTCAGATAAAGTAGTAGATGAGAAGGTTAAGCAGGCGGCGAAAAACCTTAAAGAAGGTCAGGTTATGCTTCTTGAGAACGTAAGATTCAGAAAAGAAGAAACTAAAAACGGCTTGGAATTTGCAAAAGAACTGTCAGAACTTGGAGACTTCTTTGTAAACGACGCATTCGGAACGGCTCACAGAGCCCATGCATCCACAGCTGGCGTTGCAGACTATCTTCCCGCAGTTTCCGGTTTTCTTATAGAAAAGGAAGTTGAATTTCTCGGAAATGCCGTAAACAATCCTAAGAGACCTTTTTTAGCCATAATGGGAGGAGCCAAAGTCGGGGATAAAATCCCGGTAATCGAAAATCTAATCAAAAAAGTTGATACTCTCATCATCGGCGGAGGAATGTCATACACATTTTACAAGTCTCAGGGATATGAAATAGGTACTTCCATCTTAGACTCAGATAATATAGGTCTTGCAAAGGAACTGCTTGAAAAAGCTGAAAAGGCAGGTGTTAAGATGCTTCTTCCGGTGGACTGCGTTTGTGCTAAAGAATTCAAAAATGATACTGAATTTGGCGTTTTTGATAAGGATTCAATTCCTTCCGATATGATGGGAATGGATATCGGACCTAAAACAGAGGAACTGTTTAAAAAGGCAATCGCGGAAGCAGAAACAATTGTATGGAACGGACCTATGGGTGTTTTTGAAATGGAAAACTTCTCAAAGGGAACAAGAGCAGTTGCTGAAGCCCTTGCAGAAAGTTGCGCTGTTACAGTTATAGGCGGCGGAGATTCTGTGGCTGCGGTTGAGCAATTCGGTTTGGCCGACAAGATGACCCATATATCCACAGGCGGCGGCGCATCTTTAGAATTTTTGGAAGGTAAGGCGCTTCCGGGTATCGCCGTAATTGAAGACAAATAGATATATTTTTAATATTTTAATCCAAAACAGTAAATATGACGCAATGTTAAAATATTGCCGGTTAAATGAAAAGGAGGTATATATTATGAAAGTTGCAATTAATGGATTTGGAAGAATCGGCAGACTTGCTTTCAGACAAATTTTTGGCAGCACTGATTTAGAAGTGGCGGCGATTAACGATTTGACAGAACCAAAGATGTTAGCTCATTTATTAAAATATGACTCCGTTCAAGGCAGATATCAGGGTCATGAGGTTTTATGGGATGAAAATTCCATTACTGTAGATGGAAAGCACATTCCAATTTATGCGGAACCTGATGCTAAAAATTTGCCGTGGAAAGAACTTGATGTTGATGTGGTTCTTGAGTGTACAGGTTTTTATACCTCAAAGAAAAAATCACAGGCGCATATCGATGCAGGTGCAAAAAAAGTCTTGATTTCTGCGCCTGCTGGAAACGACCTTCCAACAATTGTTTACGGAGTAAACCACGAAACTTTAACCGAGGAGGACAACATTATTTCTGGCGCATCTTGCACCACCAATTGTCTGGCTCCGATGGCAAAGGTTTTAAATGATTACAGAGAACTGCGTACAGGTTTTATGACTACCATCCATGCCTACACGGGCGATCAGATGATCTTAGACGGACCTCATAGAAAAGGAGATTTACGGCGTGCACGCGCAGGTTCCATAAATATCGTACCTAATTCTACGGGTGCAGCAAAAGCGATCGGCTTGGTAATCCCAGAACTTGACGGCAAACTTATAGGTTCTGCTCAAAGAGTGCCTGTAGCGTCAGGTTCAGTTACCATCCTTGATGCAACTTTAAAAGACATGACAGACACTGTATCGGTGGAAGGAATAAACGAGGCGATGAAAGCAGCTTCATCGGAATCTTTTGGATATACCGAAGAAGAACTGGTATCATCGGATATTATAGGAATGAGTTACGGTTCTTTGTTTGATGCAACTCAAACTTTGGCACAGCAATGCGGAACCCATATCTTTGAGGTGAGAATCGTGGCTTGGTATGACAATGAAATGAGCTATACTTGTCAATTGGTAAGAACACTTAAATATTTGGAGAAATTTATATGAGAGTTCCTTTTATTGCAGGAAACTGGAAAATGTATAAGAACATCAGCGAAGCGAAAGCCTTCGCTGATGAATTTAAAAAATTATATCACGATACCGATGTAAAGGCGGCAATTTGCGCGCCTTTTCCTCAGCTTGCGGTCTTAGTTGAAGCATTTGCCGGAAGCGGAGTGGGTGTAGGCGCTCAAAATGTTCATTTTGAAAAAGAAGGAGCGTATACCGGGGAGGTTTCAATTCCAATGCTTCGGGAATTGGGTGTAAATTACTGTATAGTCGGCCATTCCGAGAGAAGGCAGTATTTCAATGAAAGCGATGAAACGGTAAATCTAAAACTCAAAGCTTTATTGGAAACTGAAATTACTCCAATAGTATGCGTCGGTGAAGATCTTGAGCAGAGGGAAAGAGGATATCAGAATCAACTGGTAAGTGAGCAGGTGCAGAATGCTTTCAGAGGAATTTCTCCTGAAAAAGCTGAAAAAGCAGTCGTGGCTTATGAACCTATATGGGCAATCGGCACAAGCAGAACTGCCACTCCTATTCAGGCAAATCAAATGTGCACGCTTATAAGAGATACTCTTATAGAAATGTACGGCGAAGATACCGCCGATAAGATTATCATTCAATACGGCGGCAGCGTTAAACCAGAAAATGCTACGGAGATTATGAATATGGAGGAAATTGACGGGGCGCTTGTAGGAGGCGCAAGTCTGGATGCGGTAAAATTTATTGAAATTGTCAACTTTTAGCTTGATTTTAGCATATATAGTGTGGTACAATTATCAAGTTAAAATATAAGGAGGTACTATATGAAAATTTTCTTGATGATTTTACTTGCAGTAGCAAGCATTATCCTCATTGCAAGCGTACTGCTTCAATCCGGAAACAGCGCTGGATTATCAGGCTCTATCGCCGGTGGAGCGGAGCAGTTATTCGGCAAGAAAAAGAGCAAAGGTTATGAAGCTCTTTTGGAAAAAATTACTACAGTAGCAGCAGTTCTGTTTATTATTCTTGCTGTGATAATTGTAGCGATGTTTGAATAGTAATATTGTGCAATAAATATGTTTTCTAATTAAATTTTATTATATTTCACTTTAGCGGATAGGTTTTAACATGCGCTAGTTTATGTTGTTTACTTATTTATGCCAAAGGTGAGCAGGAGGTATTATATCATGGCGAAGTTTTTACCTGCAATCGCAGCCTTGATTGGTCTTGTTGTAGCATTTTGCTTAGCATCATGGATTAAAAAGGCTGACGAAGGTACAGACAGAATGAAAGAAATTGCCAGCTACATCAGAGAAGGTGCTATGGCGTTTCTGAGCAGAGAATACAAGACAATGGTCATTGTAATTGCTGTCTTATTTATTTTAATCGGTTTTGGTTTGAACAGTTGGACAACCGCTATTCTCTATGTTTGCGGTGCGTTGCTTTCAGTATTAGCAGGCTTCTTTGGAATGAAGGTTGCTACACTGGGTAATGTAAGAACTGCTAATGCGGCAAGAGAATCCGGAATGAATAAAGCATTAAAGATTGCTTTCAGATCCGGAGCTGTTATGGGACTTTGCGTATCAGGTTTGGGTCTTCTTGGACTTGGCGTTATTATTTGTGCATTGGACCTTGCTACAGTTGTTCAGTGTGTAACAGGTTTTGGTCTTGGCGCATCTTCTATGGCTCTTTTCGGAAGAGTGGGAGGCGGTATCTATACTAAAGCTGCAGATGTTGGTGCTGACCTTGTAGGTAAAGTCGAAGCGGGAATTCCTGAAGACGATCCTAGAAACCCTGCTGTAATTGCAGATAACGTAGGCGATAACGTAGGCGACGTTGCAGGCATGGGCTCCGACTTATTTGAATCTTATGTAGGTTCTATTATTTCAGCAATTACATTAGCAGCAGTTGCAGTAAACTCAGCAGCAGAAACTGCTACTTTCTCAGAAGCTACAGCAGCTCTTTTCCCACTTATCATTTCATCAGTAGGTATTATTGCTTCTGTAATAGGTATAATGCTTGTAAGAGGTAAGGAAGGCGGAAATCCTGCGTCAGCTCTCAATATGGGAACATATATCAGCGGTATTATAGTAATTATTGCTACAGTAATACTTTCCAAGTCGATGCTTGGCGATTATACTTATGCATGGGCTATTATCGCAGGTCTTATAGTTGGTATTGCAATAGGTAAAATTACTGAAGTTTACACTTCCGGAGATTATAAATCAGTACAGAAAATCGCTGAACAGTCTCAGACAGGTGCTGCAACTACAATTATCAGCGGTCTTGGCGTTGGTATGATGTCAACGTTATGGCCAATACTTCTTATCTGTGTCGGCGTATTCATCGCTTATCAATTTGCAGGATTATATGGAATTGCATTGTCCGCAGTGGGAATGCTTTCAACTACAGGTATGACAGTTGCAGTTGATGCTTACGGTCCTGTATCTGACAATGCCGGCGGTATTGCTGAAATGTCAGAATTACCTCATGAAGTAAGAGAGATCACTGATAAACTTGACGCAGTAGGAAATACTACGGCTGCTATCGGTAAAGGTTTTGCTATCGGTTCTGCTGCATTAACAGCATTAGCATTATTTGCTTCTTATGCTGCTGTAACAGAAATTGAAGCTATCAGCTTACTGGAACCTATCGTAATCATCGGATTATTTATCGGCGCAATGCTTCCGTTCTTATTCTCAGCTATGACTATGAATTCAGTAGGAAAAGCTGCTAATCAGATGATTGAGGAAGTTAGAAGACAGTTCAGAGAAGATAAAGGAATCATGGAAGGTACTTCAAAGCCTGACTATGCAAACTGTGTTGATATTTCAACTAAGGCTGCATTAAAGGAAATGGTAGCTCCTGGTATCATGGCAATCGTGGCTCCACTTGCAGTGGGTATAATTTTGGGACCTGAAGCATTGGGCGGAATGCTTGGAGGAGCATTATCTTCCGGAGTACTTTTAGCAATTATGATGTCAAATGCAGGCGGTGCATGGGATAATGCGAAGAAGTATATCGAAGAAGGACACTTCGGAGGCAAGGGTTCGGAACCTCATAAATCTGCTGTTGTAGGAGATACTGTAGGCGACCCGTTCAAGGATACATCCGGTCCATCAATCAATATCTTAATCAAGTTAATGACTATCGTTGCTGTAGTATTTGCACCTTTATTCGTGCAGATCGGCGGATTATTGTAATTGAGATATTGTGATAATTAACATTTAAATAAAAGGAGCGGTTGCGCGGTCAATCTAGTTGATTACCGTATCGCCGCTCCTTTTTGCATAGGAAAACCCCGCAGCCTGAGGCTGCGGGGTTAACATATCGACAAATATATAAGCTCAAGGGAGAATTAATCACTTACTATCTGTTTTTAAATTCTGCAGGCCGTTTTTCGAGGAATGCTTTCATTCCTTCCTTTTGATCTTCTGTACCGAAACATCCTCCGAAAGCCTCTGCTTCCAAGGCAGAACCTGAGAACATGTCAAGGTGATAACCTTTGTTAATGCAAGTTTTAGACATGGCAACTGCAATAGGCGCTTTGGAGGCAATCTTTCTTGCAATTTCTTCACAGACAGGAATAAGTTCTTCCGGTTCAACTACTTTTTCCACCAAGCCTATTCTTAAAGCTTCTTCAGCTCCTATAGTATCGGCAGTCAGAATAAGCATTTTAGCCATACCTTTTCCTACCAGTTTGGATAATCTCTGAGTACCGCCAAATCCCGGAGTAATTCCCAGACCAACTTCGGGCTGACCGAATTTGGCTTTAGCAGAGGCGATTCTAAAATCACATGCCATCGCGATTTCGCATCCACCACCAAGAGCAAATCCATTAACTGCGGCAATTACAGGTTTTTCAATTTTTTCGATAAAGTTCATAACCTTTTGACCGTAAGCGCCGAAAGCTCTGCCTTCTGAAACTGTCAATGTACTCATTTGCGCAATGTCAGCGCCTGCAACAAATGACCTGCCTTCACCTGTTAAAATAACAACGCGCACAGCCTCATCCGCCTCAATTTTATTAAATACATCAAATAATTCTTCAAGAACAGTTTTATTGAGAGCGTTTAAAGCTTCCGGTCTGTTAATCGTAACATATCCGATGTTTTCTTTTACTTCATATTTAATCGTCTGATACATCTTTTAATTTCCTTTCTTATGTAAAAATCAAAATTTGGAAGTTAGTTTGATTTTAACATTTTAATGAGGGATAATCAATGAAATGTTATTAAATTAACAAAAATATTTTATATATGTACTGTACTTGCAATTACAGTAAAAAAATAGTATAATTGCAAAGTACATTTTAACCCAAGAATTGGAGGATATCATGGGAAATCATATTATAATCGAACCTGCGAAAAAGATACGGGAAATTGCAAGGCAAGCTTTGGCAGGTTATTGGAAACCTGTAATGATCGCTGTTGTTATTTATTATTTGCTCACGTCGGGAGTATCGTCTGTACTGGATTATTTCTTTTCATTTACTTATCCAATAGAAATGTATGGTCAGACATTGTCTGCTAATATATCCTACGGAGGAAACTTATAT
>CAZYWO010000011.1:0-32387 GCA_964651095.1 uncultured Oscillospiraceae bacterium
CCACATCTCTCCTGCTTCTCAAAAAATTGGGTCACATCTATTTACACCACAGATTCAATTAAATTATTTTGCGATAACCTCTTGACAAAGGTTATATTTGGAGTCATAATATAACAGTGTTATGTAACATTGTTATGTCAAGGAGACAGTATCATGAGCGAAGAAGAAAAGACCACTCTTGAACTAATTCACGCTGCGGCAAAAAGAGAATTCCGTGAAAAGGGCTTCCAATCTGCCTCCCTGAGGAACATAGTTAGAACAGCAGGAGTAACTACCGGCGCATTTTACGGTTATTATAACAGTAAAGAAGAACTGTTTGAATCTCTCGTAGAGGAACAATACCTCTACATTATGAACTGCTTTCGTAAAGCGCAAACAGATTTTGCAGAATTGCCGGCTGACATGCAGCCCGAAAATCTGAGCAATATCTCCGGTGAATGTATGATGGATATGCTCCTATATGCTTATCAACATCTGGATGAGTTTAAACTTCTTCTATGTTGTTCGGAAGGAACCCGTTTTGCAAGTATGGTCGATGAAATGGTGGAAATTGAAACAAAAGCCACCCATAATTATATGGCTGTACTCAAAAGTCTTGGACGTCCATCCCCTTATATCGACGAACGTCTTGAACATATTCTGATTACAGGAATGTTTAACGCTTACTTTGAACTAATAATTCATGAAATGCCGCTTAATCAGGCAAAAATTTATTTAAAGGAGATGCGTGATTTTTATACCGCAGGATGGATGAAAATTATGGGGCAGTAATGCTCTATAATTTTTAACCGTTAGTTAGCTTATGCTAACTAAAACATGACATTTGGATACTAGAAAGCAGATATATAGCTTTCTTTATCATAAAATTTAAACATAAGGAGGACTTGTTTTGAAAGGTCAATCAAATTTATCAATACTGATGGGCTATGCAGGCAAGCATAAGTTCTTAACCTATGCTTCGTGGGTTCTGTCAGCTATAAGCGCATTGATAGCCCTTGTACCGTTTTGGTATATATGGAAAATTATAAAAGAGATATTGGAAGTATCTCCTAACTTTGAAAACGCCCAAAACCTAACACATTACGGATGGATGGCAACGTTGATCGCCGTGGTATCGATGCTTATTTACATAAGCGGTCTAATGTGTTCTCACATATCCGCATTTCGTGTAGCGACAAATATTCGTATAGACGCGATGCATCATATTGCGAAACTGCCTTTAGGTTTTGTAGAAGACTTCGGCAGCGGCAAACTGCGTAAAATCGTTAATGAATCCAGCGCAGCCACTGAAACCTATCTGGCACATCAGTTGCCTGATAAGGCAGGCGCTATCGCTACGCCTTGCGGTCTTTTGATCATGCTGTTTGCTTTTGACTGGCGTCTTGGAATATTAAGTTTAGTTCCTGTATTCTTGGGATTTGCCATAATGATGAGCATGACAGGCAAAAAAATGGCAAAGAAGATGGAAGAATATCAAAATGCCCTAGATGATATGTCCAACGAGGCAGTTGAATACGTTCGCGGTATTCCGGTAGTTAAAACTTTCGGTCAAACGGTATTTTCTTTTAAAAAATTCAAAACCTCCATCGACAATTATGGCAAATGGGTAATCGCGTATACCAAGGATCTAAGAATTCCTATGATGTTCTATACTGCCGCAATCAACGGAGTGTTTGCATTTCTCATTGCAGGAGCATTGTTCTTTACCCAAAACGGTGTGACCGATGAGTTTTTGTTGAATTTAATCCTATATATTATAATAACTCCGGTAATCTCCGTTACACTAACGAGAATCATGTATATGAGTGAAAACGGCATGATTGTTGCCGACGCTCTTAACCGAATTGACAGCGTTATGAAGTTAAACCCTCTTTCTGAAAGCGCTGCTCCTTCCCATCCGAAAGATTATTCTATAGAACTTTCCGATGTGCATTTCAGTTATGACGGCGTTAATGAAGTCATTTGCGGTATCAATTTGAAAGTTGAGCAAGGCAAGACTATAGCGCTCGTAGGCCCGTCGGGCGGAGGTAAATCGACTCTTGCCAGCATGATTGCGCGTTTCTTTGATCCTCAAAAAGGCAGCGTTAAAATCGGCGGTGTGGATATAAGAGATATTGAAAAGACTGAACTAATGAATACAGTCTCTTTCGTTTTCCAAGACAGCCAATTGATAAAAGGCTCTATTCTTGATAACGTGCGTATGGGCAGACCTGAAGCAAGCGAGGAAGAAGTAATCGCCGCCCTTAAAAGCGCCCAGTGTATGGATATTATTGAGAAATTCCCTAACGGTATAGATACTGTAATCGGAAGCAAAGGAATATATTTATCAGGCGGTCAACAGCAACGTATAGCCATTGCCAGAGCTATGTTGAAAAATACTCCAATCATCATTCTCGACGAAGCGTCTGCTTTCGCCGACCCTGATAATGAGGTTAAAGTTCAGGCAGCCTTTAACCAGCTTGCCAAGGGCAAAACTGTAATTATGATTGCACATCGTCTATCCACTGTAGCAAATGCCGACTGCATTTACGTCATCGAAGACGGAAAGATTGTGGAATCCGGCAAACGTGACGAACTTTGTAACAAAGATGGTTTGTTCGCAAAAATGTGGAAAAATTATCTGACTTCAGCTCAGTGGAGAGTAGCCAAGGAGGTGGAATAAAATGATAGAAAAAATTCAAAAAGAGTTAGCGCTTTCCAGACAAGGCGCTGTCGATTTAGTCAAGGGCTGTCTCGCATGCGCATTTCAGAATATTTCATTTATGTTTCCGGCCGGACTGCTTTACCTGATTGTATCAGACTTAATGCACGGCGGCGCTTCCGGTAGCAGAGTGACTTTTTATATCATAGGCTGTATCCTTTGTATAATTTTTATTTTAATAACAACATGGTTCCAATACAATGCGACTTACTTCGCCACATACATTGAGAGCGGCAAGCGCAGAATCACCCTTGCAGAACAGCTAAGAAAACTTCCTTTATCCTTTTTCGGTAAAAAGGACTTAGCCGATCTTACCAGTGCAATCATGGCAGACTGTGCTACTTTGGAAACGGGATTTTCCCACTATGTACCTGAATTATTCGGTTCATTAATATCCACCATATTGATTGCAATATGTATGCTTTTCTTTGAATGGCGAATGGCCTTGGCATCATTGTGGGTACTTCCGGTATCCATCGCAATAGTAATCATCAACTATAAAGCCCAAGATAAGCTCCAGCAAAAATCCATGGCTGCCAAGATGACTTGTGCAGACGGTATTCAGGAGTGTATAGAGGTCGTGCGGGATTTAAAAGCCAACAACGCTGAAGAAAGGTATTTAAAAGAATTAGATAAGAAAATTAAAGATGTAGAACGCAGAGCTGTAATAAGCGAGTTCGGAACAGCAGCTTTTGTGGTATCAGCCAGTTTAATTCTAAAACTTGGTATTGCTACCGTCGCATTAGTCGGTTCCATATTGCTCATTGAAGGAACTATAGATGTTCTGACCTTCTTTATGTTCCTGATGGTAGTTTCCAGATTGTACGATCCGATGCAAGGCGCTCTGCAAAATCTGGCTGCGGTTATAGCAATGCGAACCAATATAGGCCGTATGAAAGAAATTCTTGACCACCCTGTTCAGATAGGCGTGGATAACCTTTCCAACAAGGGATCTGATATCGTGTTCGATCATGTAGGGTTTGCTTACAATTCCGGTGAAACCGTTTTAGACGATGTATCCTTTATCGCTAAACAAAGAGAAGTTACAGCTCTTGTAGGCCCTTCCGGCGGCGGTAAAACCACTGTATCCAGACTTGCGACGCGTTTCTGGGATATTCAAAAAGGAAAGATCACAGTAGGAGGCATGGATATTTCACAAATTGACCCTGAAACCCTCATGTCCCTTTACTCTATCGTATTTCAGGATGTCACATTATTTAATAATACCATTATGGAAAATATACGAATAGGAAGAAAAGACGCTACCGATGAAGAAGTGTTAGAGGCAGCTCGCCTTGCCAATTGCGAAGAATTTGCCGAAAAACTCCCTGATAAGTGGAACAGTATGATCGGTGAAAATGGTTGTGAACTGTCCGGCGGCGAACGGCAAAGAATCTCTATCGCTCGTGCTTTCCTGAAAGACGCTCCTATTATACTTCTGGATGAAGCCACAGCTTCACTGGATGTGGAAAACGAAACCATGATTCAATCAGCGCTTTCAAGATTAATTAAAGATAAAACTGTGCTGATTATAGCGCACCGTATGCGTACCGTTGCAGGCGCAGATAAGATTGTCGTTTTGTCTGACGGCAAAGTTGCCGAACAAGGAACTCCTGATTCACTCACTAAAAACGATGGTATTTACGCTCGAATGGTAAAACTTCAAACCGAAAGCCAAAATTGGACTATAGGATAATATATTGACATTCTGATCTGTTTGTGGTATATTAATCCAATAAGTTAGCGGCTGCTAACCAATAGCAGCCGCTTTTTCTTGTTGTTGTATTAGCCTATGCTAACTCCTTGAGTTTCAAGGAATAAATATTAGACAAAGATTATCTATAAATTATAAACATTTAAAAGACATATGGAGGTAAAAAATGTCCATCGTAGAATTTAAGGATGTGAGCCGTATATATACGACCGGTGATCATCAGTTGAAAGCCCTAGACGGCGTAAGTTTCAGCCTTGAAGAAGGTAAATTTGTTGTAATCCTAGGTCCCAGCGGCGCAGGTAAAAGTACGCTTCTGAATATGCTGGGTGGTCTTGACAGTCCTACCGATGGAACAATCACTGTAAATGGCAGAGATATTTCCTCTCTTACCAACAATGAACTTGCCGACTATAGAGCCTCTACCGTAGGTTTTGTATTTCAATTTTATAATCTGATCCCTACGTTGACGGTTTATGAAAATGTGGCGTTAGTACGTGAAATTGCCCCAAATGCTTTGGATGCCAAGGAAATAATTAATGAAGTTGGTCTATCAGATCACTTAAAAAATTTTCCATCAGAGTTATCAGGCGGAGAGCAGCAGCGTGTTTCCATTGCCCGTGCCCTTGCGAAAAACCCAAAGATTCTCCTTTGCGACGAACCGACCGGGGCTCTCGACTCAGAAACCGGTGTACTCGTGTTGAAACTTCTGCTTTCTATGGCACGTAACCACGACAAAACTATTGTTATCGTCACCCACAATCAGAGTATTGCTAAGATGGCGGATGTGGTAATCCGTGTAAAAAACGGCAAAATTAAATCCTGCGAACAGCAACTAAATCCTATGAGTGCAGATGAAGTGGAGTGGTAAAATATGCTTATAAGAAAACTATTTCGTACTTGGTGGAGATACAAGTCACAATTTATCTCCATGATTATTATGATTGCCATAGGCGTAGGAATTTTTCTGGGCTTCAACATCGAATGGAAAAGTATTGAAGCAGACACTTCATCTTTCTTTGAAGATACATTATACGCAGATTTCAGACTTTATTCTGAAACCGGATTTTCAAAAGAAAATATTGAAGCCATACAAAAAATTGACGGGGTAGATGCTGCAACCAGATTTCTCTATGTTAACGTGGGAATTAAGGATACGAAAAAATCCCTTGCTTTGAACGTTTCAGATAATTATACCGTATCTACAATGTTTGTAACGGAAGGAGCTCCTTACGATAAAAATTCCGACGGCATCTGGTTGTCGGATCAATTCGCAACTGAAAACGATATTTCTTTGGGAGATACTTTAACGATGGTTTACAGCCAAGTCGAGATAAGCGGCGAAGTAATAGGATTAATAAAAAGCGGAGAAAACATGATCTGTGTTGCAGATGATAACCAACTTATGCCCGATTATAAATCTTTTGGCTTCGCATATATTTCTCCTAAGAAACTGGAAGATACTTTTGGACCTGTACTTTACCCTCAAATCAATATTCTCTCCGACATGGATAAAATTGATCTCGAAAATAAGATTAACGACGTACTTGACAGGACTACCCTGATAACTTCTAAAGACGAACACTTGTCCTATGCCGGAGCTCAAAGCGAAATGGAAGAAGGCAAAACTATGGGTTCTATTTTGCCTGTACTCTTTCTGGCTATAGCTATTTTAACTATGGTTACCACCATGCACCGAATCGCAGCCAACGAGAAGGTTCAGATCGGAACATTAAAGGCGCTGGGATTCAGAGATCGTAAAGTCCTGATCCACTATACTTCTTATGGGTTTATGATAGGACTTGTGGGCTCAGCTTTGGGAATTGTTCTCGGATATTTTATCGCATCTCTTATCATCAGCCCTTCCGGAATGATGAGTACATATTTCGATATTCCTGATTGGTCCTTAGTTATGCCTAAGTTCTGCATACCGGTTCTAATCTTAACTATTGTGTTCCTTACATTGATAAGTTTTCTCTCGGTCAAGGAAATGCTAAAAGGAACTGCCGCCGATGCACTCAGGCCATATTCACCTAAGGCTATAAAAAAAGCCTTCATTGAAAAGTTTTCTTCTTGGGAAAAACTGCCTTTTGGAACTAAATGGAATGTCCGCGATATTCTTCGTCATAAGTCACGTTCCGCAATGACGCTTATAGGCGTAATTGGCTGCATGATTTTACTTGTAGGCGGTCTCGGCATGAAAGATACAATGGAAAATTTTATGTCAGTGCTAGATGAAGATATAAGCAACTATGTGACTAAGGTTAATATTTTGTCCAGCAGTGGAAACGCTCAAGCAAAAGAGCTTGCCGAAGATTTAAACGGAGATTGGCTGGCCTCTTCAGGAATCAGTTTCAATGGGGAAACAATCTCTTTAGAAATTTATCACGCAGATAATAATAAAATACGTTTCGTCGATGAGAACAGCCAACTCATGGAACTTAAAGACGATGGTGCATATCTGTGCATGCGCCTTGCCGATTCAGCAGAAATTGGCGATACCATTGAGTTTTCACCTTATGGCAGCGAAGAAACATATAAAGTAAAAGTTGCCGGTTATCTGCGTTCCTTTATGACCGAATGTATCGTTATGACTGATGATTATGCCGGAAGCGTTGGCATCCCTTATGCTATCAGTTCTATTTATACCGACAAGCAATCTGATGATATCGAGAATTCTTCCATTATTTCTGACAAACAGGACAAAGATATGATAATGGACACATACGACAGTTTTATGGAAATAATGAATTTAATGGTGCTTGTATTAGTCCTTGCAGCGGTGATTCTTGGGGTAGTAGTTCTCTATAATCTGGGAGTTATGAGTTATGTGGAGTGCAGCCGAGAACTTGCAACTTTGAAAGTTTTGGGTTTCCGAGACAAGCATATAGGCAGGCTTCTTATAAGCCAAAACATCTGGCTTACAGTTATCGGCGTATTGATTGGTCTTCCTGCCGGAGTTGGAGTAATGTACATGTTGATTATTTCATTGGCAAGCGAATATGAATTGTGTATGACTCTCGGAGTGCTGACCTACTCGGTAAGTATACTTTTAACCTTTGGTGTTTCTTTGGCAGTGGGCTGGATGGTCGCAAGAAAGAACCGAAAAATTGATATGGTCGAAGCGCTTAAAATCGCTGAATAGATAAAAAGATATATTTTTCAACAAAAAATGCGCAATGTACTGCGCATTTTTTGTTATTCTCTGGTTCTTATTCTTGTCAACATTTAATCCTATTCTTTCTATTTTTTAAGATATTCGTCTAATGGTTTTAGGCGAGCAGTAAAGAATTTTACTACACTGCCTGTTGTAAAGGCGGAAATCAGAGTCCCTTCCCTAGTTCCCACTATAGTAAAATCAAAGAAAAACAGTGATATGATAATTGAAAGAGCCACGCAGCTCACATCAAATGCGGTTTTTACATTGCCAAAAACCTTTCCCGTAGTGTCTGCAATCGCCTTAACAAAGGCTTCCCCTGAATTCATAACCACGTTTGCAATTACAGCAAGGGAAACTCCAAAACCCAACACTATTACACCTGCTATTACCATTAAAATCTGTACAATATATAAATCTGTCGGAATGATTGAAAATATCCACATTCCAAAATCGGTAAAATAGCCGAACAAAAACGTTAAAGGCACTTGCAGAAGTTGAATAGGTTTAAAATTTTTTCTCAGTAAAACAATTTGTCCCAAAATCATGGTACAGTTCCACATTATCAGCCAATTGCCCATGGAAATCGAAGTAAATTTATAGCTCATAATATTGGCGACAGACGAAATAGGTGAAACGCCAAGTCCCCCGCTCTTGGTAAGCGCAATACCCAGCGCCGAAAAAAATAAACTTATAATAAATAATATGTATCTTTTGGTTAATTCTTTCTTGTCCATTGGATTAGTCCTCTTTCCAGCATGTATATCATCTATGGCTTCATTAGTTTCTTTATCTTTATCTTTATATTTCTTTAAATATTTCTTAAGCCATAACTTATTGTTATAAAATTATTATAACAGCGAGGAAACAAAGTTTCAAACACAATTTGGCATTTCCGGTTTTCATACCGTGTATGATATCTATGACATCGCCATTTCCCAAGAAGAAGAATCAGCCAAAGAATTTTTCTTGTATTTCCGCGGTTTTGTGGCACAATGTATAATATATAAAGATATATAAGGAGTGTTCACTATGTGTACGGCAATAACATATAAGACTAAAGACCATTATTTTGGCCGCAATCTTGATTTAGATTATTCCTATGAGGAAACAGTCACCATAACGCCTCGAAATTTTCCGCTGAAATTCAGGCATGTTCCTCACTTAAAAAGTCATTATGCTTTAATTGGTATGGCATATATAGCTGAAGATTATCCTTTGTATTACGAAGCTACCAATGAAAAGGGGCTTAGTATTGCAGGACTTAACTTCCCTGAAAATGCTCACTATAGAGAGTTTGAAGATGGCATGGACAACATAGCTGTTTTTGAAATAATACCGTGGATCCTGTGTCAATGCGCTGATATTGACCAAGCTTGCTCTCTGCTTTCACGTATCAATGTAATCGACGAGGCTTTCAGCGAAACTCTGCCTCCTGCCACCCTGCACTGGATTATTTCCGACAGGAACCGATCTATCACAGTAGAACCTGTAAAAGACGGCTTAAAAATATACGATAATCCTGTGGAAGTTCTTACAAATAACCCTACTTTTGATATGCAACTGTTTAATCTGAACAATTACATGCACTTAACGACAAAAGATCCTGTCAATACCTTTGCGAAAAGTTTGAACTTGTCTTGCTACAGCCGCGGAATGGGAGGTCTTGGACTACCCGGGGATTGTTCGTCTGCCTCACGGTTTGTAAAGGCTGCTTTTACCAAAATGAATTCGGTTTCCGGAAACGGTGAATCGGAAAGCGTCAGCCAGTTCTTTCATATTCTTGGCAGCGCAGCCCAACAGCGCGGCTGCACATTGGTCAATGACAGGTACGAATATACCATATATTCGTCTTGCTGCAATACGGATAAGGGAATTTATTATTATACTACTTATGAAAACAGCCAAATAACCGCCGTCGATATGCGTAAAGAAAATCTAAACGGAAGCCAACTTATTTACTACAATCTGATAAAGGGTCAACAAATTAGGGAGCAAAATTAATTGCTTAAAAAAGGGCAATAAAAAAGGAGAGTTAGAACCTCTCCTTCATTTTTCTGTCCATATCACGTTTCGCATCTCGTTTTGCGATGTCATCACGCTTATCATAGTTTTTCTTTCCGCGGGCTACGCCAATTTCAACTTTAGCGCGACCTTCTTCATTAATATACATTTTCAAAGGCACGATAGTTAGACCTTTCATAGTGGTGTAACCGATAAGCTTGCGTATCTCCTGCTTATGTAATAAAAGTTTCCTTTCTCTGAGTGGTTCCACGTTAAAACGATTGCCCTGCTCATAAGGACTTATATTCATTCCGTAAAGAATCAGTTCACCGTTATGAATTTTGGCATAACTTTCCTTAATGCTTACTTTCCCTTGCCGCACCGATTTAATTTCAGTGCCGGTCAATACGATCCCTGCCTCGTATGTCTCCTCTATGAAAAAATCATGAAACGCTTTTTTATTATTTGCAACTAACTTACGTTCTTTCCTCGCCATAACAAATCTCCATAACCTTTCCCAAAACAATATCCTTTTCAATAATTTCAGTGTCTGTCGCTACCATATCCATTTCACAGCCAACTTTAATCCAGTTATCCTTTACGCCGACAACGCGGCGTATCAGATATTGACCCTGCCCGTCAATGCTGTAATAAGGTGCTTTATAGACTACTAAATCTCCTACACTGAAATCCTGTGTATCCAACTTGTTTATAATCACCCTTTGTCCCGGTTCGAGAGTAGGCAGCATAGAGCTTCCCTCCACTTTAATCACCATAAAACCGGAAAAGAGCGCCACAGCCGCCGTTATCCCTATGGCTGCTGCCAGCACTTTACATAATAATCTCCATATTCCTCTCAAAATCCCCATTTAACCCCTTTATTTATCCAAGATGTATAACTTTCTAAAACACCTTCATTTCGCTGAACGGGTATACTCTCAACACAACTTTTCCTATGATGGAATCTATATCTATAGTTCCCACCTCCGGACTTCTGCTGTCTTGGCTTACTCTTCGATTATCTCCCATTACAAATAGCTTGCCTTCTTCTACCGTTATTTTATCCATTTCTCCCGATAGTCCTTGTTCAGCTATGTATTCTTCGTATATTCTTTCCCCGTTGATATACACTTCTCCGTCTATAATTTCAACAGTATCCCCCGGAAGCCCAATTATTCTTTTAATTAAATTCTTTTGTTTGCCGTTTTCATCGAATAAGTTCGACCTAAAAACGATAACATCCCCTCTCTGTGGTTCTCCAAACAATCTGTATGCTTGTCTGCTTGCTATAACATAATCGCCGGAATAGAAATTTGGCAGCATGGATTCCTGTTGAATAATGATAGGTTTAACAAATGCCAATATGATTGCGGCAATTATAACTGCTATAAGTATATCTCTAATCCAACCCAAAATATCTTTCATATTTTTATTACTCCTTTTATTTTTTTCCAAAAATTTTCTCTTTTATACTCCTGAAATTTTCCGGAAGCTGTGCTTGTATTATTTTACCCTGAAGGTAACGTAGCTGACCGTCTTGCTTGCACTTCTCGAATTCAAGTTTATATGCGTGTAGAATCTGAGTGGTTAACCCAAGCTGCTCTGACGCCCACCTATTGGCCCTATCCGACCCGTATTTTACGTCGCCAAGCACCGGATAGCCTGCCTTAGCCAGATGCGCTCTGATCTGATGTGTTCTGCCTGTAATAATTTTGACCTCCGTTAAAGTATACCACTTTCCCGAAATTTGTCCATATTCCATAGGGCGGCATACGGTTTCCATCAGCTTGCCTTCTTCACTGTTTTCGGATACTACGTTTACGAAATTGCGGCGGCTGTCCTTAGTCATTCTGTCCTTAAGTTCCAGTGGACCGGGGATTTTACCGCACACAATAGTCATATAATATTTATTAATGTAGTTTTTTTCCCTAATCATATAGTTTAGCTCTTGCAGCGCTTTGGAATTTTTGCCGAAAACTACCAGCCCGGTAGTGTTTCTATCCAATCGGTTTGCAGGGGCGGGAGAAAAGGTTCTGTCCGCTCTGGGATTATATTCGCCCTGTTCGATCAAATAATCTATAACCTGATTAGCTAAGTGATTTTTTTTCTCTGAATGGTCTCCATGTGTTAGAAGCCCGAAAGGTTTTTCGGCTACAAGAATATTTTCATCTTCATAAGCGATGACAAACTGTTTTTTTGCCCTGACTTTTTTCAAAGGCTTTTGCAATTTATCAGCTTCCTCTTCACTGATATATACGGTTATTTCGTCTCCTGCTTTAAGCATGGACTCTTTAGCTGAACGTTTGCCATTTACCTTAATATCCTTACGGATCATTTTATATATGTGGCTCAAAGGCGCGTTGTCAAAATATTTTTTTAAAAATCTGTCAAGACGCTGATTTGCCTGATTGTCAGTGATAATTAGCTTTATCATTTTTTCCTTTTCTATGTCGCATTGCGGCTGCCATGTTGACCGTTTAAACTTTTTTCCCTGTTTGTCTCCATTATGTTAACGAAACTTACCAAAATATTATACACCAAAATGCCTTGTGAAAAAAGCATAAATCTGTTAAAATAAAGTGGTATTATAAATATGGACACAAATTTATGCACTTATACATAAAAAAATTTTGGACAAGTCTACTTTTGATTTAAAGCAACATGGGGGATAATTATATGAAAAAGTTGAAAGATTTTATCTACGATAAAAATGACATAATAATCGCATTACTAATCCTTGTCATAGCAGCGCTCATTATATTTTGGAGATTAAATATTATTTTAGAATATCCCAAACAGCTAGTCGGAAATGGAGATACCGGCGTTTCTGATAATGTAGATGATGGGGATGATGACGCCCTCGATGATAATAGCGATAATGATGATGGCAATACTACCGATGATGATACCGGTGACGACAATCAGACCGGAACAGATACGCCTTCTGATACTTCTGTTTGGAGCGGCGGTATGCTTACACAGGATATTGAGGTTGAAGTTACCGGAAACAGCGCTTCTGCTGCCATCCAGTGCCTCATAGATAAAGGTCTGTTCGATGATTATGCAGATTACCAGTCTGTCTGTGAAGATGCAGGCTTAGACCACGAAAAAGTCAAAGCCGGCACATTCACATTTGAAAAAGGCTCTACTAAAAAGGATATTGCCAAGATGATGAACTGGGGTTAACCTTTACTTACCTAAAAGCTCGATTACTTTTTTTAATCGGGCTTTTTGATTGTCATCCATCATAGGCATGAGCCTTGAGAGCAACATTTTCTGCTGTTCATAGCTTATGTTGTTTGCTTTAAGTTGTTCTTTGAGTTTAAGGATCTCGGCGGCAAGCTCAACATCGCTTTTTCCCTCCAGCTTTTTAAGAGTATTTTGATTTACTCCACTGTTTTTGGAAAGTCCCAGTTGCGATGCAATTTCTGACGCCATTTTTTCATTTAAATCCATTTATTATACCTCCTACCTGCTTTCTTCTACAATCTATGCACCTGCATGCCGGTAATTTCATAATATATTTTAGATAGGCTGCAAAAATTTCAGTTTGAACGGGAGGTACAACTAATGGGGAAAAATTCGGAAACTGTAGGAGTAATTTTGCTGGTTCTGCTGGTGGCAGGAGCTTTTGGAGATAAAGGCGGAACTGCACCGCAGGGAGGAAATCGCGGCGGTCTTAACAGGATTCTTCCCATTAAAGGTCTTGAGATTACCAGTCTGGCTAAAGATTTTCACCGCATGGTTGATGTTATGGGCAAAGTGGATAATATCGGTCAAATGGCGGTAAATCCTCCTAAACTGCCTGAGCCAAGCCAACTTATCAATACTTCTGCTTTGCCTGATATAAGCGGAATTATGGAAGTGATGGGCCCTCTTTTAAGTAATCTTGGCGGTACCAATGAAAAATAATTTTAATGTTACTAAAGGGTATTTTTAAACGGTTCAGCCAAATGATGTATTCCTTTTTTTGCGAATTTGATGTATACTAGAAGTAATTTTTAGACTCAAATTTTCGGGAGGTAAGACATGGCATTAGTAACTACCAAAGAAATGTTTGCCAAAGCGTTAAAATCAGATTACGCCATCGGCGCATTTAATGTAAATAATATGGAAATTATTCAAGGTATCGTGGAGGCTGCTAAAATTGAGCAGGCGCCTCTTATTCTGCAAGTATCCGCAGGCGCGCGAAAATACGCTAAACCTGCATATTTGACTAAATTAGTTGAAGCGGCAATTATCGATACCGGTCTTGATATTGCGCTTCACCTTGATCACGGTGAAGATTTTGAAATATGCAAAAAATGTGTAGACGACGGTTTCACTTCTGTTATGATCGACGGTTCCAAGCATCCGTTTGAGGAAAATATAAGAATTACTAAAGAAGTAGTTGAATATGCTCATTCCCACGGAGTAGTTGTTGAAGCTGAACTTGGCAAACTGGCAGGAGTTGAAGATAATGTTAAAGTAGACGCTCGTTCCGCAACTTTTACAGATCCGGATGAAGCGGCTGAATTCGTTGAAAGAACCGGCGTAGACTCACTGGCAATAGCCATCGGTACAAGTCACGGCGCTTATAAATTTAAAGGAGAACCATATTTAGATTTTGAAAGATTAAAGACGATACATAAATTAATACCTGATACGCCGCTGGTTCTTCACGGCGCGTCAACCGTACTTAAAGAGTTCGTCGATAAGTGCAATCAATATGGAGGAAATATTCCGGGCGCTCAAGGCGTTCCTGAAGAAATGATTAAGGAAGCAACCAAATACGGTATCTGTAAAGTAAACATTGATACCGATCTTAGGCTGGCTTTAACCGCAGAGGTTCGTAAATTTATCACAGAAAATCCTGCCGAATTTGACCCTCGTAAATATCTTGGTCCCGGCAGAGACGCAATTCAGGCTATGGTTCAGCACAAGATAAAGAACGTACTTAACGCTTCCAATACGCTGTAACCCTATAGCGCAGATGCGCTGCTCGTAATTCATACTTGGCGGTTATTATAAGTATGATGTAGTCACGAAAGTTCGGCGCACCAACAAATTAGTCACTGTTTTATTCGGATATAGAACAGCCCAACCCAAAAGCACTATTCATGTGCAAAACAAAAAGGTTGCCGCTTAAACCGGCGTCAAATAAACACCGGTTTAAACGGTAACCTTTTTTGCATTTATGCTTTATAAAAAATCTCCTGCCCAATATTGAAGCAGGAGATATTAATATTTACAACTCATTCATCTTATTTTAAGTTAGCACGCCAGTCTTCTCAAGTCCTTAATCGTTCCCTCGAAAACACGTCGTGCTTTAGGGAGCCTTTGAAAATCACTGGGGTGAGTCAGCGATGGAGCTTTGGTGCGCTCAATAGCGCCGCTTTTGATTAACACATTAGAAACAAACTGAGAGCAGAAAAAGTGTTTTTTACGTTCCATCTCTATATTGAAAAACACATAGGTATACCCACTATATTATATCTATATACTTCCCTGTTAGCCTCCATGTGTCTGAGACGATTGCATAGTTTCTGATAGCAATCATCGCTTATATTCATCTTATATAAAGCACATCGCATGGAATCGCTGCTGCCCATTACTCCACGATTGACGTTTTCTCTGACGAACCCGGCAGGGAGCATGCTGTACTTATATTTCCTTCCAAAGCTATAAAGAGTAGTCAATTCGCTGTCCAATGCGAGGGAAACGTGAGTGTATTCACCTTCGCTCATTCGATGAATTAATCGTGAAAATATTGTGCCGCTCTTAGTAAGTAAAATATAAATTTCTTTCATATATCTTTTTCATTTACCCCTCTCTTTTTAAAATTATTATCTCAAATCTTTACATAAATATAATAACATAGTTTATATAGTTTGTCTCTTAAAAATTATTTACAATTTAATTACAAAACCCCGTATGTATATAAATACAACGGGGTTGTTTTTAAACGCGATATCTTCTGCCTCACAGCAATACTTGCGTATTGTTATTCTTTGTTATTCTTTTTTATTGATACTATTTATGTGTACGAATATGTTCGGCTATTTTGCAGAATAATCTTCAAGCAGCGTATGCTTCATATCCCAAAGTTTTTGAGAAAGATCGACATAGTATGTCTGAGGGTTTTCAAATCTTAGAGTTTCATCCCACAGCGTATCTATCTGCTCCATGCAATAGCGTTTAATTTCCTCGATAGAAGGACTCTCATAAACACATTTTCCTTCCTTAAAGATAGGCACATGTAAGTCTCTTACAACATAGTTCCTAATTTTAGTACGTTTCCACACTGCATTAGGATCAAAAATCTCATACTCATCTATCTCAGGAATTTTTTCTCCCGCCAATGCAATTACATCGCCGCGAGCCTTTCCGGTATCCTTATCATACAATCTATATAACTCTTTAAATCCTGGATTAGTAATCTTCTCAACATTTTCGGAAATCTTAATTTTAGGAATTAACTCTCCGTTAGTTTCAAGCGCAGCCAGTTTATATACTCCGCCGAAAACCGGTTCCGACTTAGCCGTAATCAGCCTTTCTCCTACTCCAAACGAGTCGATGCAAGCGCCTTCAAGAATGACATCTCTAATTATATATTCGTCAAGAGAGTTTGAAACTACGATCTTACAGTCTTCAAGTCCTGCTGAGTCCAACATCTTGCGAGCCTTCTTAGTTAAATAAGCCACATCACCGGAGTCAATTCTGATTCCCATTGAAGAAGGTTTCATTTCTTTGAAAACCTTAATAGCGGCAGGTACTCCCGATTTGAGCACGTTATATGTGTCTACAAGCACAGTACAGTTCTGCGGATACATTTCAGCATATTTTTTAAATGCGGTATATTCATCAGGAAACATCTGAACCCAGCTATGCGCCATAGTTCCAAGGGCGGTAATGCCATGATCTCTGTCCGCAATCGCGCACGCTGTTCCTGCACATCCACCTATATATGCAGAGCGTGCTCCGTAAATGGCAGCGTCTGCTCCATGAGCTCTTCTTGTACCAAATTCCATAATCGGCCTGCCTTTTGCAGCCCTTACTATCCTGTTAGCCTTAGTTGCTATCAGGCTCTGATGATTAATTGAAAGAAGTACCATAGTTTCAATAAATTGAGCTTGCATTACAGGACCTCTTACTGTAATAATCGGTTCATGAGGAAAAATTGGAGTTCCCTCCGGTACCGCCCATACATCGCATTTAAACTCAAAGTTTCTTAAATACTCAAGAAAGTCTTCGCAGAACATACCTTTACTTCTGAGATATTCGATATCTTCATCGGTAAACTTAAGATTTTTTAAATACTCGATCAACTGTTCAAGCCCTGCCATAATGGCAAAACCTCCGCCGTCAGGCACCCTTCTGAAGAACATATCAAAATATGCAATATCCTCGGACATGTTCGCCTCAAAATATCCTGCTGCCATTGTCAACTCATAAAAATCAGTCAACATGGTAAGGTTCAGTTTCTTTTCCATTTAAACTTCATCCTCCGTTTTGCTATAAAAGCTTTTTCAGGAATTGTCCGGTATAGGATTCAGGGCAAGACGCCACTTCTTCCGGAGTTCCCGTTGTTACGATTGTGCCACCTCGGTTTCCTCCATCAGGTCCAAGGTCAATAATGTAATCGGCACGCTTAATTACATCTAAATTATGTTCTATAACCACTACTGTATTCCCTGCATCTACCAATTGGTCAAGCACTGAAAGCAGCTTGTCCACGTCTGCAAAATGCAGACCTGTAGTCGGCTCGTCTAATATATATAATGTTTTACCTGTACTTCTCTTAGTAAGCTCTGTGGCAAGCTTAACGCGCTGCGCCTCGCCGCCGGAAAGCTGAGTGGAAGGCTGACCTAGTTTTACATAACCCAACCCCACTTCTTCTAATGTGTTCAGGAACCTTACTATATTAGGAACATTCTTAAAAAATTCTACTCCTTCACTTACGCTCATGTCAAGTACATCGAAAATACTCTTTCCTTTATATTTTACTTCCAAAGTTTCACGATTGTATCTTTTTCCTTTGCAAACTTCACAAGGTACATATACGTCAGGTAAGAAATGCATTTCAATCCTTATTATACCATCACCTGAGCAGGCTTCGCAACGACCTCCTTTTACATTAAAACTAAATCTGCCCTTTCCAAAGCCTCTAAGCTTTGCCTCAGGCAAGCTGGCAAAAAGATCACGAATTGAATTAAACATATTGGTGTATGTGGCCGGATTAGAACGTGGCGTTCTGCCTATAGGCGACTGGTCTATATCAATAACCTTATCGATGTTTTCAAGTCCCAATATTTCATCATGTTCGCCGGGTTCTTCCTGTAAGCGGTTAGTTACCTTAGCCGCACCTTTATATAAGATTTCGTTTACCAGACTGCTCTTGCCTGAGCCGGAAACACCTGTAACGCAAACGAATTTACCTAAAGGTATCTCCACGTCTATGTTCTTAAGGTTGTTTTGTCTAGCGCCTTTTATAGTGATACTTTTCCCGTTTCCCTGTCTGCGTTCAGTTGGTACATAGATTTTTTTGCGCCCTGAAAGGTATTGGCCGGTTATTGAGTTCTCACACTTCATAATATCCTCTACCGTTCCCTGTGCTACCAGTTCACCGCCGTAAACACCTGCGCCCGGTCCTATATCCACAATGTGATCTGCCGCGTACATGGTATCTTCATCGTGTTCAACTACGATTAGTGTATTGCCTATATCGGTCAGATGTCTCAACGTATGCAAAAGTTTCTCATTGTCCTTCTGATGTAAACCGATGCTCGGTTCGTCGAGGATATACAGAACCCCCACAAGACTTGAGCCTATCTGTGTAGCCAGCCTGATACGCTGTGACTCGCCTCCCGAAAGAGTTCCCGCACTTCTGCTTAATGTCAGATAGTCCAATCCAACATCGACGAGAAAGTTTAGTCTTGCTTTAATCTCCTTAAGAATTTGATTTGCTATCTTATAGTCAGTTTCGGAAAGTTCTAAGTTTTCCACAAACTCAAGAGCCTCTCTGATGGACATGTCGGAAAGTTGGGCTATATTTATTCCGCCAACAGTTACAGCAAGGATTTCCGGTTTAAATCTTTTGCCATGGCAATCGGAACATTCGCGGATAGTCATGTACTTATCCATTCTATCCTTGAAATATTCAGATGTAGTCTCACGATATCTTCTTTCTATATTATTAATAGCGCCCTCGAATGGTCTGTCCTGCAAAGATTTACTGCCTGTAGTTCTGCTCACATAGTAATACTTAAGGTGGCGTTCTCCCGTACCATAGTAAAGCTCATGTTTAAACTTTTTCGGCTGTTTGTTAAGAGGCAGACTTGGATCTATACCGTGGTCGGCAATCAGCGCATCTACCATCTGCCGATAAAATCCACTGAATTCCATAGTTCCGAATATAGGCTGCAAAGCGCCTTCATCAATGCTTAAATTTTCATCTATCAACTTTTGTGGGTCCAGTTTCTGGGTAAATCCCAAACCGTTACAGGTTGGGCAAGCCCCGAAAGGCGCGTTAAAAGAAAACATCCTCGGCTCAAGTTCCTCAATACTTATGCCGTGATCCGGACATGCCAGTTTAGTGCTGAAAGTCTTTTCATAATGCCAGTCATAGAAGTCTCCCAGTACTACTACAAGTCCGTCTCCCTCTTTTATGGCAAGCTCACATGCCTCAGAAATTCTTCCCTCCTGACCTGCTTTTACTACTATTCTGTCTATGATGATTTCGATGGTATGCTTAAAGCTTTTTTCCATCTTAATTTCATCCTCATCTATGACTTTGATTTCACCGTCGATTCTGACTCTTGTAAAACCTTCTTTTTTAATTCTTTCTATTATTTTTTCGTGAGTACCCTTGCGCTGGCGGATTACAGGCGCCATTATCATCAGCTTAGTTCCTTCTTCAAAATCCATGATGGTATCCACCATCTGATCCACAGACTGGCTGGTAATCGGTTTCCCGCAAATCGGACAATGTGGTTTGCCTATACGGGCGTATAAAAGACGCAGGTAATCGTGAATTTCGGTAACCGTACCTACCGTTGAACGCGGATTGCGGTTTGTGGTCTTCTGGTCTATTGAAATCGCAGGGCTTAATCCCTCAATGTACTCTACATCGGGTTTTTCCATCTGACCTAGGAACTGACGTGCATAGGATGAAAGGCTCTCCATGTATCGTCTCTGTCCCTCTGCATATATTGTATCGAATGCCAGCGATGACTTGCCTGAACCTGAAAGTCCGGTCAGCACCACCAACTTATCCCTTGGGATTATCACATTCAATCCCTTTAAATTGTTTTCATTGGCACCTTTTATTACGATGTCCTTTGACATATTGATATATCTCCTTCTGTATGAATTTGTCCCATTCATACACTAATGTATTTTTTCTTTTGTTTTATAGCCTTACCCTGTATTCAAAAAGCTGATCCCGAAGTTGTGCTGCCCGTTCAAATTGCAGGTCGGCAGCCGCCTGTTTCATTTCCTGTTCCAGCTTCTTAACATACTCTGCAAGCTCTTTTTTAGTAAGTTCAAGAGGGCTTTTGCCTATATAATCGGATACATCCTCAGCCACTTTGGTAGCTTCAATAACTGCACGCACCGATTTCTTAACCGACTGCGGAGTTATTCCGTTGGCCTTATTGTAGGAATCCTGAATAGCTCTTCTCCTTTCGGTTTCCTTAATAGCCACATCCATGGCTTTACTGATGTGATCTGCATACATGATAACCTTGCCGTCAACATTTCGTGCCGCACGACCAACCGTCTGAATCAAAGAAGTTTCAGTTCTTAAAAATCCCTCCTTGTCAGCGTCAAGAATAGCTACCAAAGAAACCTCCGGAATATCCAACCCTTCTCTAAGCAGGTTAATGCCAACAAGCACGTCAAAAACTCCAAGGCGAAGGTCGCGTATAATCTCCATTCTCTCCAGAGTATCCACTTCCGAGTGTAAGTATCTTACCTTTATATTTACCCCCTTTAAGTAGTCAGTTAAACTCTCTGCCATCTTTTTTGTTAAAGTCGTTACGAGAACTCTTTCTCCACGTGCCGTAACTTCCTTTATTTGACCTATCAGATGGTCTATTTGACCTTCAGACGGTACTATCTGTATAGGCGGATCTAAAAGCCCTGTAGGTCTGATAATTTGTTCAGCGCTTATACCTCCCGATACTTCTCTTTCATATTGTGCCGGCGTAGCGCTTACGAATACTACCTGATTAACCATATTATCAAATTCATCAAACTGCAACGGTCTGTTATCCAAAGCCGACGGCAGTCTGAAACCGTATTCCACCAGTGAAGATTTCCTCGATCTGTCCCCGGCGTACATGGCTCTAAGTTGAGGCAGCATGGCGTGTGATTCATCGATTATCATGAGAAAGTCATCCGGAAAATAGTCAATCAAAGTGTACGGTCTGACTCCGGGTGGATTTCCCACTAAGTGTCTTGAGTAGTTTTCTATGCCTTTGCAGCTTCCTATTTCACGAAGCATTTCCAAGTCGTATCGCGTGCGCTGTTCAATTCTCTGGGCCTCTAAAAGCTTCCCTCTGTCCTTGAACCACTGAATTCGCTGTGTAAGTTCCTCATCAATAGTTTTGAGAGCATGCTCCATATTTTCCGGCGAAGTCACATAGTGAGATGCAGGATAAATTGATATATGGTTTCTAAATCCGAGAATTTCGCCTGTCACCGGATTTATTTCTTTAATTGCCTCAACTTCGTCGCCAAAGAGTTCAACCCTGACTGCTGAATCGTTGCCCGCAGGATAAATATCGATAATATCTCCGCGCACTCTAAAGGAGCCTCTCTCAAAGGCCATATCGTTTCTCACGTATTGTATATCCACAAGTTTACGCAGAATCTCTTTTCTCGGCTTTTCCATTCCGGGTCTTAAGGAAAGCATTTGGTTCTCATAGTCGAAAGGGCTTCCCAAACCATAAATGCAAGAGACTGATGCCACAATAATGACGTCTCTGCGTTCTGCTAAGGCCGCTGTAGCCGAATGGCGCAGTTTTTCTATTTCATCGTTTATATCCGAATCTTTTTCAATGTATGTGTCAGTAGACGGCACATAAGCTTCCGGCTGATAATAGTCGTAGTATGATACAAAATATTCCACCGCATTTTCCGGAAAAAATTCTTTAAATTCTCCATGCAGTTGTGCCGCCAGCGTCTTGTTGTGTGATATTACCAGTGTAGGCTTGTTCACTTTCTGAATAAGGTTTGCCATAGTAAAAGTCTTACCTGAACCGGTAACCCCCATCAGAGTCTGATACTTTAATCCATCGGCGATTCCCTCTGCCAGCTTTTCTACTGCCTGAGGCTGATCGCCCATCATTTTATAATCTGATACCAGTTTAAATCTGTCCATTATTCCCTCTTTATATTTTACTCGATATTATGTCCTCAAATTATTTCCTCAAATATTAAACACTTGTTTGCCATGGGTAATATTGTACCACAGCCAATCAAAAAAGTACAGATGTTTGCGTTTAGACAATTTCTGTACTTTTCATATTTTCTTTACTTTTATTCTTATTTTGATTTTTAACAATTTTGCCGTTCAATATACAGTATGTCAGAGTCAGTCTAAGGCGCAATTTCAAGATGGGCTCGTGAAGCGTCAGCTAAACATAAAAATCCACATCATCCATGAACGGCGATAGTCTTCTAATAATTTCTCTGACCTGAAGAATACTGGTTCATACACACATCTAAAACCTCTCTGGCAGGTTGGACCAGGCTGTTTTCATAGTGGCATTTCCACTTAATATTTCTGTCCATTTCTCCGTCGGTTATGCCGTCTACGGTTTCCCCGCTTTTAATTGGATTATCGTTATCAAACATATATGAACACAGATTATACGCGTGATTTACCACCCAGTTAGGGTCCATATCGTGAAAGTGGTATTGCAGGTCAGGCATAAACAAAGTATTCATACCTAAAGTGTCCACTATAAAATCGTCGGTCCCCTGGATTCTAAAAAATCTGACATTCACCGCAAAGTATATAAAACGAGCATCTCGGGGTATATCATGATTTATAATCCTGTCTCTTGTGAACATCTTGCCCGATGATTGGAACTGAACGGCAACACATTCAGGATAAAGTTCAACAAGGGCTTCTACAAAATCCATAAGCATTTCAGCTCTTTCCTTGTAATCCATTCCGGCAGCCATCATATCAGTTGCTATCACCTGATACTTGCATTGGTCTAGTATTTCCTCACTTTCCGGGCAATCCCACATCTGGCTTTTGGTGATTTCGTCAAGATGATAATCTTCTGTACCTATGCACTCCATTACCATGAGTTGCGGCGGCATGGAACAGTCTTTAAATTCCACATTATATTTTTTTGCTGCAAAACCGATAAGTTTATCATCATGGGTGAAACACTGGACCTCGCCTAAATGCTTTCTCATAACCGAAGTCATAACATCCTTTTGCGGCATTGAACATCTATCTTTCATAAGAAGATGAATGATAAACACCATCCCCGGCTGTGCCGCCTTCTCCAAATCCTGCCGTATAACCTTTTCTTCCTCTGCTTGACTGCCATTTTCGGCAATCACATCACTTCCCTGTTCCTCTTTTTTCTTAACCTTCTCTAATAATCCCATCTTTTATCATCCATTGCCGGTCACTACCTTGTAGGCGGCTTATAAAATCTGCCGTCTATTTGACTAGTATTTATTACATTAATAAATGCCTTTTCATCAATTTCTTTAATAGCAGATATGACCTTATCAACCTGCTCTCTTCCTACTACCGAGTACAGAATATTTCTTTCCGCGCCTTCATAGCATCCAACTCCTTTAATTAAAGTCGCATCGTGGTGGGTCATCTCACGGATTTTACCGTATGCCGCCATAGGCTGGGAAGTAATGATAAGCAAAGTGTCTTTTTGATATCTCTTAAACATGATCTGTATAATCTGGGTACTTGTAAATTGATAGATAATCGAATACAAAGCCTTGTCAAAACCGAACAGAATACCTGCCGTCGTAAGAATTACAATGTTGGCTGCCAAAATATAATTCCACGCATCAATTCCTCTCTTTTCGGAAAAATATATTGATATAAAGTCGGTTCCGCCGCCGCTGGCGCCGTTTACCAAACATACGCTTATTGCCACACCGTTTATCAGACCTCCGAAGATGCTTACAAGCAGTGAGTCGTAAGTAATGGTGATCGGCGGAAAAATATCTGTCAAAATACTGGAAAGGAACACTACATAAAAAGAGTATATGGTGAATCGTCTTCCTATAAATTTCAGGCCGATATATGCTGGTATCAGATTAAGAGGCAGATAGACTATAGAATAGCTCACCTCTATATGTAAAAATTCTTTAAATATCTGCTGAATTAATATGGTCAACCCGCTGAATCCTCCAGGGAACAGGCCTCCGGTGCGTATAAAACTTTTAAGATTAAATGCTATAACAACTGCTGCCAGCGTTAGAAAAATTACCATTCTTACTTCGGTCTTAATTGCCTTTTTGCGTTCAAATGTCATTTTTATTTACTCCATTTTAATTATTCATTATAGAGCATAGCTAAAGCTCCAATGCTTTAAATTAAATTCAAGGTTATTACCAGCTCTTCAAGGTAGCGGTTTAAGTTCTTTATTCCTAGAATTTCTTTAACACTGACCTAAATCTGAGATATCTTGCACACATCAACCCAATCCTCTGCTTTAGAAATTCTAAAAAGCTCGTCACAATTAAATTCAACCGCACTGTTTGAACTTCCACATGCAGGAAATACACTTTCAAACCGCTTTAAAGACTGGTCGCAGAAAATTCTTACCTTTGGATTTTCTATACCAAAAGCACAAACACCGCCTATGGCATGCCCTGTGAACTGGACTACCTCCTCAGCAGTAAGCATCTTGGCTTTTTGTCCGAAAGTATCCTTAAATTTCCGGTTATCAATTTTAGTATCGCCGGCAGTCTGAATGAGAATACATCCATCTTCTCCGTCTTTAAAAGATAAGGTTTTGCAAATTCTTGCTCCAATTACGCCCACAGCTTGGGCGGCTAGCTCAACCGTGGCGCTGGAAACATCAAATTCCATAATCCTGTTTTCAATTCCTAAGCTTTTAAAATATTCCCTTACTTTTTCTATCGCCATCTCAATTTACCTCTTATGCTTTTAATGTCTTTTCTGATGATGTTCTCTAGGTATTATACAATTATTTCTTTCTTGAGTCAAATCTGCCGACCCCCTCATATTGACTATGTTTGTCTTTTCTGGTAAAGTATGTTATGGTATGGTATTATTTTTTACTCACAGATTTAGGAGGAAAGAAAATTGAACGAAAAACATCGCGGCGCTTTTAGCGGCAATCTAGGTTTCATCTTGGCATCTATAGGTTCTGCCATAGGTCTGGGAAACCTTTGGGGATTCCCCTACAAGATGGGGGCCAATGGCGGTTTCCCATTTCTTATCATCTATTTAATCTTTGTTGCCTTCTGCGGCGTAGTCGTTATGGCTGTAGAAATGGTAATAGGGCGTAAATCAGGTAAAAGTCCCGTTCTTGCAATGGGCGAACTGGGAAAACAGTATAGAATAGTGGGATGGTTCGGCGTACTTTCTGCAACCATTATCAGTGGTTTTTATGCAGTTCTTATCGGATATTCCATCAGATATATGTGTGGCTTCCTCATCCAGATTTTTGGAGCAAGCGGATTCGGAGGACTGGTGGGCAGTGAATTTCTCGGTGCATACACGGGCGCTCCTGCTCAAGTCTTGCTTTTTACTGTATTGACTTTAATCCTTTGCTATCTCATCGTTGCAGGCGGTATTGAGTCTGGTATTGAAAAGTTTAATAAGGTTGGAATTCCGGGGCTGTTCATCCTTTTAGTTATCATCATCGTTTATAATTTTACCCTTCCCGGCTCCTCGCAGGGCTTGGTTTACATGTTTACTTCCAAAGGTATGGAAATGGCAGGAACCGAATTTAACTTTTTAAACGCCTCCCGCGTAGCGGCAGGTCAGATGTTATTCTCATGTTCACTGGGAATGGGCATTATGATCACCTACGGTTCTTATCTGGACAAAAGCTCTAACATTTCAAGAAACGCTTGGATTATTCCGGCCGCCGATACTTTAGCTGCTCTAATGGCAGGGCTGGCAATTTTTCCGGCAGTATTCGCGCAAGGCGGAACACCTAACGGAGGTGTAGGACTTCTTTTCTCCACCCTTCACGGTACTTTTACATCCATGGGACAGATTGGAAATATCATGGGTTTCTTATTCTACGTACTTGTAATCTTCGCCGGAATGTCTTCTCAGATTTCTTTGATGGAAGTTTCCTGCGCTCATCTGATAGATAGCAGAAAATCACAAGGCAAACCTATAGTACGTAAGAAAGCGGTTGGTATCATGGCAACCATAATCTTCATTTTATCCATCCCTATTTGCTTCGACATGCTTGGCTCAGGCGCTACAAGCACACTCCCTCTGGTAAGTAAAATAGGAAGCCTGCTTGATACATACGATTTCTTTACAGAAGGTATCATGATGCCTTTGGGCGCTATATGTATGTGTCTGATTATTGGCTGGAAAAAGGGCATTTCATGGTTTGAAGATGAAATGCAGGCAAAGGGAAATAAGATTTTTGGAAAGAAATTCTTTGAAATCTCAATTAAATTTGTTACTCCTGTAATGATGACGTTCGTGCTAATTTCATTGGCTCTTTCGTATCTGGGAATTTAAAATTTAATATAAAAAAGACGGCGTATATTGTGTTTGCATTTTATCTTCCTGTCAGCTTGCCCGGCAGGAGAATACATATCAATGTAGACCGTCTTTATTTTTACAGCTATTGTGTAACTCTAATCTTACGTTTCTATTCTAATCATTTCTGTAATAGCCTTATTTCGATAAATCAAATCTTCTCTGACTGTGAATCCTCTATTTTGCCAGAATTGATTACCGTTTTCATTTCGATCAAAAACTACTAATGCTACTTTGTTTATGCCGCATTGCTTCAATGCTTGCATTGCAGTATCCACGAGCTTACTTGCTATTCCCTGATTTCTGTACTGCGGATTCACTGCCGTATGATAAATGTATCCTCTTCTGCCGTCATTTCCAACAATAATTACGCCGACAATATTTTTTTCATCGACTGCAACGAAACAGGTATCGGGATTTCTATTTAAAAACTTATCAATTCCTTCTCTGGAGTCATCTAGATTATTTAATCCCATTCCTGCGCAAGACATCCATAAAGCATACACTTCATCATAATCTTCAATTTTCATTTTGCGTATATTCATTTTGTCCATGTTCAGGCTCATCTTTATCTACGCCTCCTTTTCTCTTTTCTTTTCTAAAATATAAATAATATCCAATAAGACAAATCGGTATGGCAGTTAAAACATCTATAACCGAGTGCTGCTTCATGAATACGGTAGAAACGCTTATTAAAATTGCTGTTATACCAAAAGCTGTTTTCCAGCCTCTGCTCCGCAGTCCCTCCGCCTGCCACGCGGTAAACATTACTGCCAATGAACCTGTTACATGAAGGGAAGGGCAGACATTAGTATTAGTGTCAAAAGCATAAAAGTCTATTATAAAACGAGTAAGTGCGTTATCTCTTTGAAAATCTACGGGTCTTAATTCTTGACACGTAGGAAAAACAATATAAATAAATATGATCAGCGTATTTGTAAATATAATAAACTTCATAAGTTTTTTAAACGCCTCTACATCATATAAAAGCGTATAAAGATGTATCCCTAATAAAAATATAAACCAAAGCAGGTAAGGAATTAAAAACCACTCATTAAAGGGTATCATATCATCAAGCCTGCAATGTACTACATGATAAGTATCGACTTTATAAATTCTTTCCACAAACAAAAACATCAAACCGAAAACAGGCCAATAAGAGATTAGTTTCAAGTGCTTGAATTCATCTGTATTTAAATTATTCAGCCTTAGTTTCCTGTAATCCACAACCGGCTTATTAATTTTCATAACTATAGCACCTCCAAACCCCTATATCTTAAATTTCCTCTTTTAACAATTATATTAATTGTCCCCTTAATTGATGTAAAAAAACTAGTAGCCGTACAAACTTATAAATCCCCGTTTCCATTTTTTAGTTGTCGCCAGATGTTATTCTAACATAATCTTAGCGTGATGTCATCATTTATTTAAAAGTATAACTATCGTTTAGAATTGTAGTACCATATAAAAACAGCACATCCTGTCCGTTAAACTCTATGAACCGGTCAAGGAACGAGGTTTGTATATATCGAATATCCACCAAGGTAATTTTTGAATAATTTGAAATTAAAAGAGGCGCCAAGCTGCTCCCGAAAGAATCTCTGAACATTATAAGTTCACGATCTATATCTGCACTTGGATTTTCTATTGTAATTAAAGCCGCCGCACCTGATACGTAAACATCGTATGGATCTCTTCCTTTGAGTTTTTCCAAATCGTAAACCCTGCCCTCTTTTTCGGTTTCAAAATTAAAAGTAATGCAATTATCAATCATATCACTGGTCATGTAGTAAAGCGTCTCCGCCGGCAGAGGCAGCGCCGACTGGCCATAGTACACGCCGTGGAAGTCATCGGTAGCTTTCACCTTCTTAAGGCTGTCTATTCCTTCTAGTTTAATTTTCATCGCTTCAGCTAAAATTTTTGCAACAGGAATAATTCTATCCTGCTTCCAGTGAAGATCAGTTTTATAATAATCATCGAGGGTTAAACATTCGGTTATATCCACATACTGAGCATAGTCCATTTCACCGGCAACTTGAGCAAACATATAATCATAGTCTATGCTGGGATAGGCGTTTTGTGCCGCCATGAAATAGCTCTTATCCGGAATGACTGAAACATATATTTTGCCCTCTGAGCCGGAGTCTTTAAGAAAGTTATTATAAATATCATTAAATTTATCGGTAGCATTTAATACTGAACTTTCATTGTACGGATAAAGCAACTTAGAAGCATTACCATCTACTACAAAAATATCGTTATTATCTTTTTTTCTGAATACACCGTATTCCGTCAATGCTTTTAAACTGCGAAAAGTATCGCGAAGGGGAAACTGATCCGAAGTATATTTCTCAAATTCCGATTCCAACTGACCGTTAAGTATATTTTCTACCTTTACTTCAGGGAATTGCGCCAAAACCCTTCTTTCGCTGTCGGAAGTCTCTTTATCAGGCATAAACCAGCAAACGAGTGAAATTCCAAAGAAAACCACCGCGAAAATGGTTACTTGTACCTTTTTCATCTCCTCACCTCCTAAAACCTGAAATACAGAAACGGATTATATGATCCATCTACCAGATATGCAGTTGCCAAAAGAAGCAGTACAATGCAAATCAACGGTTCAAGTTTTTCTGCAAACTTTAGATTCTTAAGTACCGGAGTTGCACCAATAAAACTGAATATAAATAACATGCCATAGCTTCTTAAATAGTAGCTGCTTATTTCATTTATAAATATAAGATTGCCGGCAGATACACCTGCATGACTTCCTATTCCAAGCATTGCACTCATATAAGCTGCCGCATCTCCAATAGTGTCCCCATTAAACAGCACCATACTGAAAATCACCGCAATCAAAGTATAGATATGACCTAATATTGAAGGCAGCTTGTCCAAAACTTTACCAAGCCATAACTTCTCTATCATTAAGAACACAGCGAAATAAAGTCCCCATGCTAAAAATGTCCAATTTGCTCCGTGCCATAAACCGGTCAGCGCCCATACCACAAGAATGTTGAAAATCCAATGACCTTTTCCCACACGATTGCCGCCCAAAGGTATATAAACATATTCTCTGAACCATGACCCCAATGTCATATGCCATCTTCTCCAAAATTCCGTTATACTCTTAGATATAAACGGGTAATTGAAATTCTCCGGAAAACTAAATCCAAAAATCCTGCCAAGTCCAATAGCCATATCGCTGTATCCGCTAAAGTCAAAATATATTTGGAGAGTAAAAGCCACTCCATAAGCCCAATACATAACTATGGAGCGTTGTTCCTGCCCTAGCCCGTTGAAAATCTGAACAAACTGCGCAAGGTTGTTGGCAAGTATGATTTTTTTACCTAAGCCTATAGTAAATCGGCGTATTCCGTCATAGAGGTCCTCCCATGTGGTTTCGCGTCTCATGGGATCAAGCTGACTTTCTACTGCGGAATAAACAACAATGGGACCTGCGATGAGCTGTGGAAACAATGCTACGTAAGTTGCAAAGTTAATCAAGCTTTTCTGAGGCGCTATCTTGCCTCGATAAAGGTCAATAGTATAACTTAGTATCTGGAAGGTATAAAAACTTATACCGGCAGGCAAAGCGATTTCTGCGAATTCAATGGATAGACCAAAATCCGCGTTGAAGCTTTCCACGAAAAAGTTCATATATTTAAACCATATCAAGACTCCCAGACTTACAATCATGGAAATACAGCAGAATACTTTATTCTTGGGAATAACTAATCCCAATAGCCACGATATTACTATCGTTGCAATCATTACAAATAACATTTTGGGCTCGCCGTAGCCATAGAAAAACAAACTGGCCAGCAGCAAGACGCCATTGGCCAATTTTTTAGGTACAACAAAATATAATATTATTACTATCGGTAAAAAGTAATATAAAAATGGTATACTTGAAAAAATCATAGTTTATCCCTTTTTATTAATATCAAGATTTCCGCCGCAAACTTTTTTAAAAGCAGAAGCCATCTCTTTGCTTGTAACTGAATCGGCATATATACTGTCCACCATGAACAACATTATAAGATCATCGTAAGCTGCAACACGTACATCGTCCGCCTCAACACATATCCACTTACGTGGGTCAATGCCGCTTAGCATTTCATCTGCTACCGATTCGGTGTCCTTACTGTCCTTCACGCGTACTATTACCAGAGAATATGCTTGTGAACCCATCATGCTTTCTGAAGCAGCAGCCGCCTTTATTTTATCTGAACTTGATAAGCCTGTGAAAGACTTGAAAGAATCGGTATTTTCTAAATCTAGATCTATCGTTCCAACTGAAAGTTCAACTGACTTCTTTGCATAAATCATTTCAATAATTTCCGCAGGTGTACCTGAAGGGGCTTGAGCTCTGTCGTTATTATCATTTTTGTCATTTTTATCTGAACCTGAAGTTGAATTATTGCCGCCGTTACTGCTGCTGTTGGTACCGGAGCCAGGTTTGTTCTGTGTCTGTCCTGAATTATTTGCGGAAGAACTTCCCTGATTATTCTTATCACTGTTGTTATCAGCGTTGTCAGGTTGCTTTTCGTCGTTCTCGTCGGAGATGCTCTCATCATCGCCATCTTCATCAACTTCTGCATCCGTATTTACGCTATTATCATCATTATCCTCTTCCCCCTGCTGCACATCATCCCCATAGTTTATATCTTCAGTATCATCGTTTCCGCAAGCGGTGAGCATAGTCATCATCATTGACAATGTCAACAGTAATACTAAAAATTTTCTCATTTGTTCATTCTCTCCTTATATTCTTAAAGTGTTAAAACCAACAGCAGAATTGCTCCGGGTATTCCTAAAACTCCCACAATCAATGCGCTAAGCACATTTAAGGCAATAAAAATACCGAAAGCAGCACCCACTGCGTTTATAAGCAAAATAGCCAGCCCTCCTATAAGGCTGTTCAATACCAGTTTAAGCACAAGCTTAATTGGCCATAAAAAAATCTTTCCTATAAGAAATATCAGAATTATTACTCCTGCATATGTAAGGAAAACTCCCATTTGCACGCCCAACATTTTTTCCTCCTTCTTTTTGTATAAAATATGTCCAATTGGAATAAAATAGAATTAAATAAACCAGAAAGGCGTGGTAACATATGAAATTCAAACAAAACTGTTATTCTCAGGATGAGCTTCTTTTCAAATCCATTAAGTCCGCCCGTTTGGAACTGGATAAAGCGGTTGAACTTTTCAACGAACTAACAGGCGATACTGCAGTAGATTATGCATCATATAATCTTTTAGCGGCAAGAGCCAGATACTCATACCTTTTAAAAGTTGCCAAAGAAAAAAATCTTTCCCTGTAGCATAACAAAACTATTTTTCAGGTTGTTACAAGCTATGATTACAGTTCTCTCCTGCCTTCCAAGGATTTAAGCAAAGTGACTTCATCGGCGTATTCCAAATCACCGCCTACCGGAATTCCGTGAGCAATTCTGGTAACCTTAATGCCTGCCGGTTTAATAAGTCTGGCTATATACATAGCCGTAGCTTCTCCTTCGATGTTAGGGTTAGTTGCGATTATCAGCTCTTTTACATCTTCTGCCTGAAGACGCTGTATCAGCGTTTTCAAATTTATATCTTCCGGCCCAACACCTTCCATAGGAGAAATTACGCCGTGCAGAACGTGATATGTGCCGTTAAACTCTTTAATTCGCTCCATTGCCATAACATCTCTCGGGCTTTCGACTACGCAGATAATATCACCCTTCCTTGAAGGGTCGCTGCAAATGCTGCATGGATCCTCATCAGTCAAATTACCGCAAACAGAGCAGTATTTCATCTCTTTCTTCGCAGTGAGTATTGCCCCAGCAAGCTGCTCTGCCTCTTTATCTTCCAAAGCTAAAATGTGGAAGGCAAGTCGTTGTGCTGATTTGGAGCCAATGCCCGGAAGCTTGGATAATTCATTTATTAACTTTGCTAATGGTTTCGGATATTGTCTCATCTCTTACAGTCCGGGAATTCCAATGCCTCCCGTAAGCTTACTCATTTCTGTATTAGAAATTTCATCAATCTGTCTAAGTCCTTCGTTTACTTCAACAATGATTTAATCTTGAACC
>CAZYWO010000012.1:0-31332 GCA_964651095.1 uncultured Oscillospiraceae bacterium
TACGATCGGTAAGGATCGCAGGATTTTAAGTCCTGTGCGTCTGCCAATTCCGCCACTCCGGCAACTATATTGGCTCCGGGGGAGGGGCTCGAACCCTCGACCTTGCGGTTAACAGCCGCCTGCTCCACCATTGAGCTACCCCGGAATAAGCTTCAATTGCCAACATCTACTATTGCCGACAACATCAACTATTATAACTGAAACATAATGAGGTGTCAACCCCTATTTCTCATTATTTTATAAAATTTTTCACAGGATCAAATAGTCTAACTTTAATAATAAACGTAACTTTCCTATGCTGTATAGATGCAGATTTCAGATAAAAACATAAGACAAATGAAAAACTTATTTATCATGGATTTTCCATGTTTTTCTTCGCCTTTGCTGCCGAGGTTACCCGACTAAACCGATGAAACACATGCTTAAATTTCTAAAATATTATGCACAAACTGCCAAAGTTATATTCATAAAATTATATTCATGCAGTAATGTCCCTAATTTAACACAGTGCCAGGATGTTCTTCCATCTCTTTTATTTCTTCCTTAAGCTGGCGATCCTTTTCAGCGTTGCCTTTTACGATTTCAAGTTTCTTCTCATACTTATGCACCTTTTCAGTATCACCCATCTTTTTATAAAGATTGACAAGTTCTTTCATGGTTTCCACATTGCTTGGAGATAAGTTTAAAACTTGCAGAAAGTGTGAAACGGCTTCCTCGTCTTGTCCCAACCCTGAATAGGCGGCGCCAAGGTAATACCACAGAGGCCACCATTGTGCAAACGAGCCTTCCTTATACTTCTCAAGCACAGCGATGCCTTCCTCGAATTTGCCGGAAAGCACCATATTATAGCCCTTTTCTATTTCAACAGGATGCTCTAATTGCTTTAGTCTTTCAGCAATTTCCTTTTTCAGTTCTTCTGCTGCGGCATCAGCTCCGTTATCATGGCTGCCTTCCTTGTCTTCCTCAGAGGAAAGCTTCATAAACTCATCCCATGTGAGCTTTGCTTTGATATATAGTCCCATATTAAGATACGCATATCCTAAGAAATAAAAGGCAGCTTTATGCTTAGGATTTTTCATTGTGGCGACTTCAAAAGCTTCCAAAGATTCTGCCTTAAATCTTCCGATAAATTCTTCTTCCTCTCCAAGTTCGTAAGCATCTTTGCACGCTCTGCCGTAGCAATAATACGCGTCAGCATTGTCAGGGTCAACGAGCATAGAAGCGCGAAACTGGATGCAGGCATAATCGTAATCTTTTTTCTGCGCCCACTCCACCCCTTCGGCGAGAAGCCCAAGGGCAAAGCGTTTATCGAAGGTTCTCAAAATGTACGCTATGTAATTTTCTTTATACTGAAAACTAGGGTCGCAGCCTATGGCGAACGCCATGTTTCTTGCAATTGTAAGAGTGGAAATGCCGCTAAGTTCCGTCTTTTTAAGCGGAACAGGCACTCCTGTCATAATGTCCGCTATTCCGGCCTTTTCAAGATAAGCGTCTGAAAGCTCATCAAAAACAAAATTATCAAGATGCGGTATTAGGTATTGACCTATTCTATCCTTTTCCTCTAAACTCATATTTCTATTTCCCAACCTTTTTTCAAAAATCTTTTATATATATCAGGGTTCATGGTTTCTTTCATGTCTTTATCCAGTGTTGCCAGAGCTTTAATATCTCCATGAACTACTATTCCTTTTGCGCTTAGATGCTGTGCAAATTTAAGCAGAATCCTGTACTGATCTTCTTTTTTGCGCTCCCTATGCTGGTAGCCTTTTTCATAATAGAACTCGGCAAGGGCTTCAAAAAACTTAAAAGCGCCTTTTTCATAGGACTCTACAAGATATTTTAATGTATGGCTGAATCCGCCTCGATTATAGTAAATATCCACCATGTTTTCTATCATTTTAAGACGAACTATCTCTTCCGCCTTTATATAATCTGTAGAAATAACTTCATAAGGAGCGTGATGGCGATATACTATCCCGTGGCTCTCAAGCTGCCTTGAAATAGGCGTTCCTTTAAGAACTTTTAAAAATCCCAACTGCAAAGCGTCAGCATTCAGGTCGTAAACTTTATCAAAAGAACGTGAAAAAAGTTCATATGTCTCATAAGGCAGTCCGGCAATTAAATCCACATGAGTATGTACGTTTCCCAGCTTTATCAGCTTTTCCGTGTTGTACAGCACGGGGTATACGTTTTCTTTGCGATTTATCGCTGATAAAGTCTGTGGATTAGTCGATTGTATACCTATTTCCATCTGGAAAAGACCGCGGCGTGCTTTTGAGAGAAGCTCCAGCATGTCATCGTCCATCAGGTCGGCGCATATTTCAAAGTGGAAGTTGGTTACACCGTTATCGTTATCCATGAGATATTTAAAAATCTCATAGGCTCTGTTTCTGTCATAGTTAAAAGTCCTGTCGATGAACTTAACCTGCATGACCTTTTTGTAAAGAAAATATCCCAGTTCGCTCTTTACCCTGTCCATATCTAAAGTTCTGACCTTTCTGTCCGTAGAAGAAAGGCAGTATGAGCATCCAAAGGGACATCCTCGCGAAGATTCATAGTAAACCACCCTATCGCTTTCGCAATCCATTATGGAATATGGAAATGGAATAAGATTCAGATCCATCGGCTCAATCTGACAGTTTACATAGATTTTTCCTCCTTGGCGATAAATCAGTCCCGGAACAGTCTCAAAATGTCGTAAAGGTTCGTTTAGAACCTGCAAAAGTCTGTAAAAAGGATACTCTCCCTCACCGCAGATTATATAATCTACCCAAGGGTTTTCTCTAGCAAATTCATGTCCGTTAAAACTTACTTCCGGCCCTCCTATGCATATTTTCATTTCAGGTCTCGCTACCTTTAAATCTTGACCTAATAGTTTAATTTTCTCCACATTCCAGATGTAGCAAGAAAAGCAAACCATATCATAGTTTGCTCTTACAATTTCAGAATAAATATAATTCAAGTCGTTATTAATCGTAAACTCACGCACTGAAACATCGCTGTATTCTCCCGCCACTACTGTGTAAAGATATTTTACTGCAAGGTTTGAATGTACGTATTTTGAATTTAAAGTAGTCAGTAAAATCTTCATTTTAAAGCATTCTGAACCTTTCATCCTTTAAAAGTCCTCTGTCTGACATACACCTTTTAAGCGATGCGATCATCGCTTCGTTGTCCATCGGCAAATTACCTCGGAGCGAAACGTAATTGGAAGCATGGTTGCTTCTGAAAACGCAAGGCTTTGAAGGTCTGGCATGCTGGAGCATTAGACATGTTTCAGCAAGAACCTCCTCAGGCGACAGAGTTATAAACTTACCTGCAATATAATCATCGTATAGAGGTGAAGGCGGTTTGAGCATTAAAGTCAACAAGCTCACATAGGATGCGTTCATCTCTGTAATCATTTTCCCCGTTTCAACAGCGTGTTCTTCCCAGCCGTCAGGACCTGCAAGCCCGCTGATAAACGTAACGGAAGTCTTTATTCCTGCCGTCTCAAGCCTTTGAACTCCCTTAATAAGATCTTCTCTGGTTTCGCCTTTGTTAACTCTGTCCAGTATCTTCTGACTTCCCGATTCAGCTCCGATGTAAACCATCTTCAGACCGTGCTCTTCCAGCTCTCTTAGTTCTTCATCAGTCTTTCGCATTGCGGCAGTTGCTCTGCCATAGGTGGTAACTCTCTCACATTCGGGGAAATTATCTCTTATATAGTCTAAGATAGTCAACAGTTTATGGTTCGCAAGCGCCAGAGCATCACCATCGCAAAGGAAAATTCTTTCCACTCTTTTATAATGGCTTCTGGCCCATGCCAGATCCTCTAAGACCTCTTCCATTCTGCGAACTTTAAATTGTTTTTCCTTATACATATTACAAAAAGTACATTTGTTGTGAGTGCATCCTATTGTAACTTGCACAAGCAAACTGTACGCCTCGCTTGGAGGTCTGTAAATATCACCTATATATCTCATTTCTTAGTCTCCTTTACGATACGACTGCATTGTCAAGGTCAGCTACATTCTTTCAGGCGCTTCCATTCCCAGAAGTGCAAGGCCATTCTTGATCGCCGTCTTTGCAGCGATTACAAGCGCCAATTTGGCAGTCTTTTCTTCTGCATTTTCAACGAGAATGTGTTCATCGTGATAAAATCTGTTAAAGCTCTGGGCAATATCCACAATATGCCTTGTCACGATGGAAGGTTCAAACTTTTCGCTGGCTTCTATTACCACCTGAGGTAATCTGTATATTAGTTTTGCCAACTGGAAAGCGCTGTCGCTTGTAATATAACGAGCATCTATTTCGCCCATGGCCATCTTAACAGCTTCCTCTCCTGCATTTCTGAGAACGCTGGCGCATCTTGCATATGTGTACTGAACGTAAGGACCCGTTTCACCGTTAAAGTCAAGAACCTTAGACCATGAGAAAACATAGTCCTTAATTCTGTTGTTGGAAAGTTCGTTGAATACTACTGCGCCTATACCAACCTGTCTTGCTGTTTCGTCAATATTGTCGGTTGCAACACCCTTCTCCTTGATAATTTTCTTAGTCTGTTCAACAGCTCTATTGAGTACATCTTCAAGGAAAACCACTCTGCCGTGACGTGTAGACATGGTTCCTTCTTCAAGGCTTACAAGACCAAAAGGCACATGTACGTTGTCGCGCGCCCATTCAAATCCAAGCAGCTCTATGATCTTAATCCACTGCTGGAAATGCAGGTTCTGCTGTGAAGCAACTACATAAATATTTTTATAGAAATTATAAGTTTGCTTCCTGTAGATCGATGCTGCTATATCTCTTGTAATATATAATGAAGAACCATCTGATTTAGTGATTAATGCAGGAGTCAGTCCGTAAGGTTCAAGGTCGACTATTTCAGCTCCCCTTGACTCCTGAAGAAGGCCCTTTTCTTTGAGAAGGTCTACTACGGCAGGCATTTTATCCGAGTAGAAACTTTCTCCGGCATAAGAGTCAAATTCAATGCCCAGCATCTTATACACTCTGTTGAATTCCTTAAGGCTCTCATCTCTGAACCACTGCCATAATTCAACTTCTTCCGGTTCACCATGTTCCAGTTTGGTGAAAATCTCCCTGGCTTCGTCGTCGAGTTCAGGATGTGTCTCAACTTCTTCATGGAACTTGGTATAGTAGCTTAAAAGAGTCTTAATCGGCTCATTAATAACGTCTTCCTTGTTGCCCCAATGTCTGTAAGCACAAATCATCTTGCCGAATTGTGTTCCGTAATCGCCCAAGTGATTAATTCTTGTAACCTTATAGCCGATAGCATCGTAAATCTTGTATATGGAATTGCCTATTACTGTGCTCCTGATGTGTCCAATATGGAAAGGTTTTGCGATGTTAGGCGATGAGTATTCGACGATTACAGGTTTGCCTTCGCCTATGTTGCTCTTTCCATAGTCTGCGTCTTTTTCCAGCACATCCAATACAACGTCTTTTACGAATTCTTCTTTTGATATGAACATGTTAACATAAGCGTTGACCTGCTCAACTTTTTCAAATATAGGGTTTTCAGCAATTTTTTCTGCAATTCCCTTAGCGATCAGAGGCGGAGCTTTTCTCATCACCTTCGCAAGTTTAAAGCAAGGGAACGCATAATCCCCCATCTTTGAATCCTGCGGTACTTCTATCATGTTTTGAATTTCTGAAATTTCAAGGTCTGAAACTTCAGCTCCGATTAACTTAGCAATTTCTTCTTTAAAATTTACCATTTTATCCTCTCCTTCTCGGTTATTATCTCTATTCCGTATTTGCTCAGCATATCCGCAAAAACCCCATTGCCTTCTACCAGTTTGCCTCTGAAAGTTCCGTCATAAATCTGTCCGAATCCACAAGAAGGGCTATTTGCCTTTAGTATAGCGCCTTCAATTTTTTCATCTTGCCGGCTGCAAACATCAAAACATTTTTTAAGGCAAATCCGCGCTCCCTCTAAAAATTCATCGGTAACATCTTTGCCCTCTTTATCTATTATTCGCGAGCCTATTTTTTCAGCCGGTGGTCTCGGTGTAGGCAGCTTTCCCGCGCTTTCAGGGCAGATAATCATGTACTTATGATTCTCGCAAAACTTTATTACCTCGTCATTGGCATTGTTTCCGCCATTGTACTTGCAATTGTATCCGAGCAAACATCCGCTTACTACATACATGACCTACTCCTTCAATTTCACTATCGTAACCCCGTCGCCGCCTTCGTTGTATGCGCCTTTACGAAAAGAGGCTACCAGATGATGCCTTTTAAAAAGCTGCCTTAATCCGTCTTTTAATATTCCCGCGCCTCTGCCGTGAATAATAGTTACCTCTTTAAGGCCTGCCATATATGCATCGTCAAGATACTTATCCACTTCCATGGTTGCTTCTTCCAGATTTTTACCTACCACGTTAACGGATATGGAAACTTCCATGGCTTTAGTTCTGTAAAGATTCCCATAGCGACTTCCTTTGGACTTTTTATCTTTATGGCCTTCATTGTCTGTCATGGTTAAATCTCTGATATTCACATTAATTTTCATGATTCCCACTTTAACCATCAAGTCGCCCTTTTCATCAGGTATTGTCAGCACTTCGCCTTTCTGATCCAGAGTAAGAATCCTTACCATGTCGCCTATTTGAATGTCATCTATGCTTACAGGATTTTCATTTATCTCACGTACAATGCCGTCTGAGTACCTTTTTTCACTTTCTCTAAGTTTTCGTTTACTGGACTCAAGACGCTTATTTCTCTCTCCCAGACTTTGAACTTTACTTAAATTTCTAAGCTCTTTTTGTACTTCGTTTGCTGTATTGCGAGCTTCTTTGATTATTGTTCTGGCTTCTTCCTTTGCCTGCTGTATAACTTCTCTTTCGCGCTTTTCAAGAATTTTCGTGCGCCGCTCCAAGTCCTCTTTCTGCTTTCTCATTGATATGTTCAGCATAATTGCCTCGTCACGCTCGTCTTCAGCACGTTTCTTATCCGCTTCAATTACAGAAAGCACATCCTCAAACTCGATATCTCCCTTTTCAAGCAATTCATTGGCTCTGCAAATTATTGCCTCCGGCAGTCCCAGCTTTTTAGATATCTCGAAAGCATTGGATTTGCCCGGAATTCCAATAGCAAGTCTGTAAGTCGGGCTTAAAGTTTCCACATTAAATTCCATAGAAGCATTTTCAACGCCTTCTGTGGAAATTGCGTACTTTTTAAGTTCGTTATAATGGGTAGTCGCAACGGTAACTGCTCCTTGAGACGCAAGCCTTTCCAAAATAGCTATTGCCAGCGCAGCGCCCTCTGTAGGGTCGGTTCCCGCCCCTAGTTCGTCTAAAAGCACCAGCGTGTTATTGTCAGCCTTATCCACAAGTTCCACCGTATTTCGCATGTGAGATGAGAAAGTGCTTAAGCTCTGCTCTATACTCTGCTCATCCCCTATATCAGCAAAAATATCATGATATATAGGCATCTTACTGGTTTCGGCTGCCGGTATATGAAGACCGCTTTGGGTCATCATAGCAAGAAGTCCTATGGTTTTCAAAGTAACCGTTTTGCCTCCCGTATTAGGCCCGGTGATCACCAGCGTGCTGTAATCCCTGCCGATTGATACGTTAATTGGAACTACCTTTTTAGAATCGATCAGCGGATGCCTTGCTTGTTTTAAGTCAAGATAACCCTTTTCATCTATTTTGGGTTTCTCACCTTTCATCATGCAAGAAAGCTTTCCCTTGGCAAAAATTATATCTAAATCTATCAAGATTTTCTGGTTGTTTATTATGTCGTGGAAATGCTCTGCAACATTTGCAGAAAGTTCCGCAAGAATCCTTTCTATCTCAGCCTTTTCCGCCAATTCCAGCTCTCTAAGCCTGTTATTCAAATCCACTATCACTTGTGGCTCAATGAAAAGTGTAGCTCCGCTTGAGGACTGATCGTGAATTATTCCCGCCATCTTTCCACGGTGTTCTGCCTTTACAGGCACTACGTACCTGCCGTCGCGCATGGTCACGATAGCATCCTGAAGATAGGTCTTGTTATCGCTGGAATTCAGAATGTTGTTAATTCTGTTTCGGATAGCCTCATTTTGTCTTGCAATATCTCGTCTTATACTCCTCAATTCAGGCGACGCACTGTCAGCCATCTCATCTTCCGATAAAATGCACCTGTCGATTCGCTCTGCCAGCCTAGGAAACGTGACAATGACTTCAGCCATAGCGTTTATTATCGGCAAAGGAGGCAAATCACTTTTAAGGAATGTAACCACGTTACTGGCAACCTTTAGATTATATAGAATCTGCAATAGCTGTCTCATAGTGAGTGTACCGCCTTTGCGTGCCAGATGAAGAGCATTTTCTATATCGTAAATTTCCCCCACCGGGAGACTGCCTTTGCTGGTTATTACTGAGACTGCTTCGGAGGTTTCTGCCAGCCCGTCTCTGACAACATGTATGTTGTCAGATGGCATTAGCAAAGCCAATCTTTCTTTTGCCATTGCCGACCCTGCCTGAGACTTTAACAGTTCTATTATTTTATTGTACTCTAAAACTTTAAGTCCCTTTTCATTCATAGCTATTCGCTTATGCTCCTGATTTTTTCAAGTTGATCTTTCAGCCTTATATTTTCCATCTGAACGTCGAAATAAGAGCTTTCAAATTCGCTGCATTTTTCTTCAAGCTGCCTATATCTTTCCTCCAGTTCCTTCATGTCCTCGCTTGCCTTACTGGCTCCTTCTTTATACTGGACAAAGCTCTTCTTGGCTTCATCCCACATTTTTAAATAATTTGCAGCATCCCTTTCAAGCTGCTGTTTATCTTCTTTCATTTTTTCAATTTCTTCTTTTGCATCAAAATATTCATCGGCTATATTGATTGCTGCCAGAACAGCCAGCGATCCGGGTATGGTGGATGAAAAGAAGCGGCTGATTTCTTTCATCTTAGAATCCACATAATCTGCAATTTCGACTATAGTTTTTTCATCTCTTTCTCCTGAGATTGTATATTCCTGACCGTAAATTCTTACTTTTACCTTGTTATCTTCCATCTTCAATCTCCTTTTTATACATTTGGCAATTGTTAATTGCTCCCTAAACTATCCTTTAGCTGTCCTTTATCAATCTTTGCTCCCACTGATTTTGGTTAACGCCGGTTCCTGAAATTACTCTATCTTCTCCATTTTATCCGGGTAGGTTTTTCTCTTAAAAATTCTACCAAATCTTCTCGTTTAAAGGCTCCCGTCTTAAAGGAAACCACATATTGCCCTGCCTTGGTGAACAAGAAATATGCATTTTTTGTCTCTACAAATTTAGCGATGGTTTCATATTTAATTATGCCTTCGCCACCGGTCGTATGGTTATGCATATAAATTCCTTCATCATCAAAACGAGTTGTATATTCGCTCTCCGACTTGCCGCCTACCTCAACCATGCGGTTTATCGTTACGGTAATGCCTTTATTTATTACCAGCACGATTTCTAAAATTATAAGACCCATACCTGCAAGGCAAATAATCATCGTTGAATAATCACGCTGAAAAAGATTTACAATCGCCATAACGGCAAGTGCAAATAAAATGATGCCGAAAAAAATTCTTTGTTTGCGGCCGAGCATATATATCTTTACTTCTTTAAGCAGTTTCTCGTCGATTATTCCCGTTGTTTCAAACATCTAAACTTTTCCTCGTATTATATAGTAGTAGTATTTATAGACCCTCTCCAAAGTCTGCATGTTATAACTATTAAAGATTGTAAAACACTCAAAAAAAATGATTACTGCACGGTACGCGCAATTAACATATGCCGCTGAATTGAACCATCTTTTTTCAGTATTTCAGCTTAGTATCTTAAAATTATATCGGTCATTGCCTGATATTAAAAGTGAGTTTTGTCCGCAGATAATTAAATCTGCGGACAAAACATCCTTATATCCTTGCAGCCGTCATATTCATTACAACCGCTATATTCTCTATAACCGTTATAACTTTTACAGCCAATTAATTTAAACCTGAGTTTTCCATTAAGGCATACTGATTACATTTCTCTCAGAGTAATACCCAGTTTTTCTTTTAACGCTTCAAGCACCTTGCTGTGTGCGACCTGAACATCCTCGTCTGTGAGAGTTCTGTCGTTATGTCTGTAAGTCAGTGAAAATGCCATACTCTTTTTACCCTCGCCAATCTGCTTTCCTCTGTAGATATCGAAGAGTTTCACGTTTTTAAGAAGCTCTGTACCTGCTTCAACGATGACTTCTTCAATTTGCCCTACCGTCATATTTTCATCTGCTAAAAGAGCTATGTCTCTGATCATTGAAGGATATTTAGGAAGCTGGGTATAAGACTTAGTTGTATTTGACAATTCAATTACGTTTTCAAACATAAGCTCTGCCAAATAGCAGCGAGCGCCTATTCCGTACTTTTCTGCAACCTGCGGGTGAACTTCACCCATTATTCCAAGCTCTACAACTTCCTCAGCAGGGCCATTTTCAAGCTCTGCCATGTGGGTAGCCAAAATTCTTGCACATCTGCCTGGGTGATATACGCCATATTCGGATTCAGGTACAAACTGAACATCTTTAATTCCCAGTTTGGTCAGCAGCTCAACCACCATACCCTTTAAGCTAAAGAAGTCTTCATCTTTTCCGTAAATTCCTATGGACATATTGTCACTTTCATAAGGAAGGGCCTTCGGATCAATCATATTTTCCATGAAAGTATTTCCGATCTCGAAAGCTTTCATCGCCTCAAGATTTCTTGAATAGTTTCTGCCCATTACTTCGAGCATCTGAGGAGACAAAATAGTTCTCATTACGGAAGTATCCTCTCCCAATGGATTTAATATCTTAACAAAGGCTCTCTCCCATGAGTCCTCATCAATTCTTACGTTATCAACGCCTTTAGGGCTTACGAAAGAGTAAGTCTGTATTTCATTAGCGCCCAGAGCGCACATGATTTCTCTTGCTAAATCCTTAATGTCTCTTTCATGAGTTTGGCTTGCTTCGTTGTTTCCCTTTGGAATTGTAACAGGAAGATTGTCGTAACCATAAAGTCTTGCGACTTCTTCCACAATATCTTCCTCTATTTCGATGTCCTGCCTTACGGTTGGAGCAGTAACGTACATATCGTCGTCTTTACCTTCAACTTTCATTTCGAGGCTTTCCAGATATTTCACCATCTGTTCTCTAGGCAGCTCAATACCCAAAACGTGATTGATTCTGCTAACTCTTGCGTGAACGGTCTTTGCAGTTTCAGGATTCGGATAAACGTCAACCTTGCCGCCTACCACCGTACCTGCGCCAATCATTTCAATCAGCTTGCATACTCTGTCTGCGGCATCTTCGCAAAGGTTAGGATCTATGCCCTTTTCATATCTTCCGGAAGCCTCCGTTCTCAAAACCAGTCTCTTTGAAGTAGTTCTTACACTGTTCGCTTCAAAGTTGGCAGATTCAACTATAATAGTCTTAGTATCGTCTTCAATCTCCGAATTAAGTCCACCCATTACGCCGGCAACTGCCACAGGCTTTTCGGCATCGTTTATCATCAGCATTTTATCGTCTAATATTCTCTCAGTTCCATCGAGAGTTACAAATTTTTCACCCTCTTTGGCTGTATCAACAATAATCCTATGACCTGCAATAGAGTTAATATCGAAAGCGTGAATAGGCTGACCATATTCCAGCATTACGAAGTTGGTAACGTCAACGATATTGTTGATAGGTCTCATTCCCGCATGAATGAGTCTTCTCTGAAGCCACCACGGTGACTGCTCCACCTTTACGTCTTTGACTACTCTGGCAATGTATCTCTTACAAAGAGGTGATTTGACTTCTACACTTACATAATCTGCTGCATTTTCTTCCTCCCTCTCACATTTAGTATCAGGGTGATGAAGCTCTGTTCTGAACGTAGCGGCCGCTTCTCTTGCCATTCCTACCATAGAAAGGCAGTCAGGTCTGTTAGGTGTTATTTCAAAGTCAATTATAGCGTCTTTAAGCTCCATGGTTTCAGCAAAATCCGTACCCACAGGATATTCCTTCTCAAGAATCCAGATACCGTCTCTTTGAGTTACAGGAACTACTTTATCCTCAAAGCCCAGTTCGCCGAAGGAGCAGAGCATACCGTTTGAGGTGACGCCGCGCAGCTTGCCTTTAGTAATCTTAGTGCCTCCCTCCTGCTTTGGCTGTCCATGAAGAGGTCCCGGTATTCTGCTTCCGTGGAGAGCAACCGGCACATAGGCTCCTTCAAATACGTTAGGCGCGCCTGTAACAATTTGAACCAATTCATCTTGGCCAACATCAAGCTGGCATACCACCAGCTTATCAGCGTCAGGGTGTTTTTCTATTTTTACGATTTTTCCCACAACAACCTTTGACATATCTTCGCCGACTTTTTCCATAGTTTCCAGATTGGAGCCGGACATAATCATACGTTCGCAGAATTCTTCGGGACTTACTTTAACTTCTGTATAATCTTTTAACCATTCCAGTGATACTATCATTTCTGTTTTGTCTCCTTTTCTCTATTACAATTCACTGCTCAGACGAAGCGAATTATATGGGCATCTGCTTACAGCAATGCCGCCTGTGCCAAAGGCACATATAAATCGCAACACGGCTATCTGAACTGTTCGATGAATCTCATATCGTTTTCATATAGCAGTCTTATATCGTCGATACCGTATTTGAGCATTGCTACACGTTCTACACCCATTCCGAAAGCGAATCCGGTATACTTTTCAGTATCTATGCCGCCTACTTTAAGCACATTAGGGTGTACCATGCCGCAGCCGAGAATTTCAATCCAACCGCTGCCCTTGCAAACTCTGCATCCCCTGCCGCCGCATTTGAAGCACGACACGTCCATTTCTGCCGAAGGTTCGGTAAATGGGAAATGGTGAGGTCTGAATTTAGTTCTCGTATCTGAACCGAACATTTGCTTAGCAAAACTGTCCAGAACTCCTTTAAGATCAGCCATAGTGATTCCCTCATCTACTACCAATCCCTCAACCTGATGGAACATAGGTGAATGAGTTGCGTCAGGAGTATCGCATCTGAAACATCTGCCCGGAGCAAATACTCTGATAGGAGGTTTTTGATTCAGCAGAGTTCTTACCTGAACAGGCGAAGTCTGTGTTCTTAAGAGAACTTCGTCATTTATATAGAAAGTATCGGTCCAATCTCTTGCCGGGTGATTAGGACCTGCATTGAGAGCGTCAAAATTATTGAACACAGTTTCCACTTCAGGACCTTCCGTAAGTGTAAAGCCCATGGATTTAAATACTTTAGAAATTTCTTCAATGGTGATTGTAACAGGATGTTTAGTACCCAACTTGTAAACTTTGCCCGGCTCTGTTACGTCGATTTTTTCTGCCTTAAATTTTTCTGCCTGTGCGGCTTCTTTTAATTTTTCAAAAGTTTCGTCAAGCATGGTTTCAATTTCCGCTCTTACTTGATTGGCTGCCATACCGAGTTCTTTTCTTTCTTCCGGTGCAAGCTTTCCCATGGATCTTAAAATTTCAGTAAGCTGTCCTTTTTTACCTAGAACTTTAATCCTGATATCTTCGGCTCCCTGAACGGAAGATGCGTTTTGTAACTGTTTCTTTGATTCTTCTAAAATTTGCTTTAATTTCTCTTGCATTTTTTATAACCTTCCTAGTTTTTATTTAAAGCGGAGCGCAGGCTCCCTGCAAGCTTCCTTGTCAATGACAAGAAAAACGATTGCAGCAAACGTCTGTATCCTCATCATCTTTGGTTTTTAACAGCAAATTATGATTTTACCGTCAAAAGTCTAAAATGCAGTCGGCTGCCTATAAAAGACGGGGTATTCGACGTCCGTTATATTCGTTATAAATGAAATATCGTCAACGATATTTCTGAAATAGTATAAAGCCTGTTTACGGTCTTACAGACTCATACATTAAAATCCCTGCCGCCACGGAAACGTTTAGAGACTCAATGTTTCCATACATAGGGATCTTTATTTTCAAATCTGAGCGCTCGATGAGACTTTTTGAAATACCGTTGCCCTCATTACCGATTATCAAAGCGATATTTTCTTTTAAGTCTGCATCATAATAGTAACTATCAGTGTTAAAACATGCAGCTACGAGTTTCTTGCCGGCTGCCCTGGTAAATTCCAACAGCTCATCTTCGGAGTCCATGAAAACAACCGGCATTCTAAAGAGTGAACCGGTCGCCGCCCTTACTGCCTTAGGTGAGAATACGTCAGCCGTGCCTTTCATCACTATGGCAAGTTTATATCCGGCAGCATCGGCAGTCCTTAAAATCGTGCCTATATTGCCCGTATCCTGCAATCTATCTAAAACGACAAAATTCCCGCTGCTTTCATCCTCAATGAAACGAGTTCGGGAAATTCTTGGTTTTTTTACAATGGCGATTATCCCTTGACTGGTTTCAGTCTGCGCCAAAGTCTTAAATATCTTTTCCTCTAGGACAAAGACCTTATCATTAAGCCCGCAAAGGCTACCGGAATATCCCTCGCGCACTATGACTTCTTCTATTTCTGCCCCGTTCTTAACCGCTTCCTCGATCAGATTTTCGCCTTCAATGAGGTAGCAAGCAAGTTTATCTCTGTATTTTTTACGAGAAAGCTGTTCGCAAAGCTTCACTATTCGATTGTCCCTTGAACTTATTTTCCTCATTTTGCTCCATCCTGCAATTTACCACAAAAGCCGGCGGCTCGCCGGCTTAGTTTTTCTAAAGGAAGCTTGGAATTACAAAGCGTGAAGTGCCTTTTTCCTCTTCTTCTTTTTGTAAAATGTCCTGTAAGGTAACTTCCGTTCCCTCAAGACCTTCCACTCTTCCAAAAACATTGTCATAACCGCCGAGTCCCTGTCCAGCAGTCTGAGGTTTTTCCTCTCCATCTTTAGGAATATTTTCGCCTGCAGTAGTATTTTCAAGACCTTCATCAAATCCGGTTGCAATAACTGTAATTGCGATTTCATTCTGCATGTCCTCATTAACGGCAGCGCCGAAAATAAGTATGCAGTCTCTGTCTGCCTGTTCTTCAACCAGACTTGCAATTTCACTGACTTCGAGCATTCCCAAATCGTATCCTCCGGAAACATAAAGCAAAATCGCCTTAGCTCCTTTGATGGTAGTTTCCAGAAGCGGACTTTCGATAGCAGCCTTAACAGCATCTTTGGCTCTGTCTTCGCCTGTGCCCTTGCCAACTCCCATGTGAGCAACGCCTCTGTCTGTCATTACGGACTTCACATCGGCAAAGTCCACATTTATCAAAGCAAAATCTGAAATTAAATCTGAAATGCCCTGAACGCCTTGTCTAAGTACATCGTCTGCCATGGCAAACGCTTGAATCATCGACGTATTTTTTTCACAGTTGGCAAGCAGTTTATCGTTGGGAACGATAACAAGCGAGTCTACGTATTTTTTCAGGAAATTGATACCCAGCTCCGCCTGTTTCTTTCTCTTTGCCCCTTCAAAAGAGAAAGGCTTGGTTACAACGCCCACTGTAAGTATACCCATATCCTTGGCAGCCTTAGCAATAATAGGTGCCGCCCCTGTTCCTGTACCGCCGCCCATACCGGCAGTGATGAATACCATATCTGTTCCATCAAGTAGTCCTGTGATTTCATCCAGCGTTTCTTCCGCCGCTCTCTGGCCGATTTCAGGATTGGCGCCTGCCCCAAGTCCTCTTGTAAGTTTTTCACCTATCTGTACTTTAGTTTCGGCCACACACCTGTTAAGGGCTTGTCTATCTGTATTAACAGCGATAAAGTCAACGCCTTTAAGTTCTGCCTCTACCATGCGGTTAACTGCATTACAGCCGCCGCCGCCGACGCCTACGACTTTAATAACTGCTGATTTCTCTAAATTCGCATCAAACTGTAGCATTAAATCCTACCTCCTCAAATGTTCCCAATTAAAATAATTATATCATATACTGAATTTAAATGCACCCTTTTTTTAGGCTTTTTTAGTTATTTTTGGAGCTTTTTCAAATTCATTCGGCAATCATTTACAATCCTTTTATCAATCGATTTTAGGGTTGAATGAAATGTAGCCGTCACCGCTGACTTTAATAGTTCCTCTTTCTATATCTCTGTCAAAAAGCTCTTGAACTACAAGTTGTAAATCGTTGCTTTTCATAGCATCCATTATATTCTCCGGAGTTCCCTGACATATAAAATTATCAAGTATATAAGCCTTTATTTCTCCCTCAGAAAGTTCAATAGTTTTAAAATACATATTGTTTTCATTCATAATCTGGAGTGTTTCCAAAGTTTGCCTGAGCAGAACTTTTTCTTCCGTTTCTACAGGTTCTCCAACGGAAAGTTTACTGATAGTAAGCCCTTTAAGGATTGTCAGTTTAGGTTCTACGCTTGTCTTTCGCAGTACAGTCCCGTCAACAGACACCACCACAAATTTTTCGCCGTAGACGATAGCTCCTATTTGGGTTCTCTCGTTTATTTCAATCTTAATTGTATCAGGCAAAATACGTTTTACCTTTTCTTCTTCCATATAAGCATCTTGTTTAAGCCGCTTTAGTATATCCTTCCAGTTCGTCTCAATGAAGATATTACCGCCTAACTGGCAATTACCCATGACCATAATTTCTTCATCGGTATAATAATTATTTCCTTCCACAATATATTCTTTAACCTCAAACAGCGGAGCCTTAAGCAGAAATGCAACGGCGCCGCATATCATGAGGAAAATCACAATTTTTACCCAGAATTTTATTTTTCTATGTTTTCTTTTAATCGCACGTTCTTCTTTCAATTAGTCCACCTAACTCGCTTATCCCCTTGTCAAAATCCTGATAGCCTCTGTCAATATGGTGAATATCTGTTACAATAGTCTGTCCTTCAGCCATAAGACCTGCCAGCGCCAATGCTGCTCCGCCGCGAAGATCAAGAGCCTTTACCCTTTGGCCGTGCAAAATTGGTACACCTTTGATTATAGCATTTTTTCCGCAAGTTTCAATATTTGCACCCATTTTAATAAGCTCTTTTTTGTGAGTAAACCTACTCTCAAATATTTCCTCCCGAATGGTGGTTAAACCCTTTGAGGCACAGCACAATGTCAATATTTGAGGCTGACAATCGGTCGGAAAACCCGGATAAGGTTCTGTCACTATTATACCGGGGCTTTTAAGTCTTCGAGGTGAAATTACCTCTATTGTGTCATCATATTTTTTAATTATTGCACCCATGCGTTCTAAAGTATTCAGTACTTCCTTCATGAGTTCAGGTCTTACATTTCTGAAAACCGCTTTACCTCCCGTTCCCAAAACTGCCATTATGTAAGTTGCCGCTTCAATTCTGTCCTCTACAATAAAATACATGATATTCACGGAAGGCATCAGCCTCAATTGATTTCCCATACCCTTAATAAAAATTGTATCGGTTCCGGCTCCATGTACCTGAAATCCACAGGCTCTCAAAAATCCTTGCAAATCCACAATCTCCGGTTCAATCGCGCAATTTTCTAAAATTGTATCGCTGTGTCCGGAGATAGCTGCCATAATAAGATTTTCCGTAGCTCCTACACTGGGATATGGAAGTGTAATTTTTCCTCCCTGACATATACCTTTGCAAGATATCTTTTCGTCACAAACTTCAACTTCTATGCCAAGCTGCTCAAGACCACTGATGTGGATATCTATAGGTCGCTTGCCTATCTTGCATCCTCCCGGTCTGTGAATAGTTGCTTCGCCGCATCTGGCAAGAAGGCTTCCAAGAAGGAAGACTGACGAGCGCATTTCTGTCATCAGTTCCCGGGAAACACTATTTTTATCTATACTTCTTGTGTCGACAACCAGACAGCAATCCTCCCATCTGGTTTTCGCGCCGAGAGATTGAAGTATCTTCTCCATAATGAAAACATCTTCTATTCTCGGACAATCATAAATTTCATGTACACCTCTTCGGCAAACTGTTGCCGCTAATATAGGCAGAGCAGAATTTTTTGCTCCTTTTACTCTATATTCTCCCCGAAGCGGTATACATCCCTCAATGTGGTAACAGTCCAAAAAAACACCTCCCAACTATAACATCATAGTATGTGGAAGGTGGCTTTTGCGTTACTTTCTTGTCTGCTCAATAATGGTTTCGTATATAATATCCAGCGTCCTGTCAGGAGCGCACATCCGGCTTGCATTTCCCACAGCCTTTAAAAGATCGGGATTATTCTTGAGTTTCAGAACCTCCTCTATAAGTCCTTCGGAGGTCAAATCCTTTTCCTCTATAAGCACGGCTCCGCCTCTGTCTGCAACTGCCTTCGCGTTGTAAAACTGGTGATTTCCGGTAACATTGGGAGATGGAATCAATATTGCCGCCTTGCCGCAAACGGTAGTCTCGGCTACCGATAAAGCTCCTGCTCTGCTTATGACTAAGTCACATGCTGCAAGGTAATTTTCCATATCCTCTATGTAGTCCTTGATCAGAATATTGCTCTTTATCTGTATATTTCTTTCCGCCGCTTTATCCAGAATTTGTTGATAGTACCACTTGCCTGTTCCAAATACCATCATAGTTTTTTCATGTCCATTCAGAACCTGCATAAGCTCAAAAGCTACTTCGTTTATCTTTTCGGCGCCCAAACTTCCGCCGAAAGAGAAAACTATGAAATCTTCCTGACTAAAACCCAATTTTTTGCGCGCTTGTTCCTTGGAAAGAGTAAAAAAGCTCTTTCTTACAGGATTACCTGCTTCCATGGTTTTAGAAGGATTTTTAAAATACTTTTCCGCGTCTTTGAACCCTAAAAAAATTTTATTTACATATCTTTCAAGAGTTCGGTTGGCAAGTCCCGGATAGGCTTTTTGCTCGTGGAGAAAGGTTTTGGCTCCATACATTTTAGCTGCCATTATTACAGGAAAGCAAACATACCCGCCGGTTCCTATTACCACATCGGGTCTAAATTTTCCTATAATCCTTCTTGCCTCCAAAGTTCCTTTAGCTACTCTGGCCCCGGTTCTCATAAGCTGCCATAAACTTGACTTGTTAAGCCATCTTGCGTCTACCAGCTCCAAAGGGTATCCGGTTTTAGGTACGATTTCTTTCTCAATTCCTTCATCGTTTCCGATATAAAGAATTTCTGTTTCCGAATCCATCTCTTTGAATTTATCGGCAATGGCAATAGCAGGATATATATGCCCGCCTGTACCTCCGCCGGTTACGATTACTCTCATATTCGCGATTTTTCCTCCAATCCGCTATATATAGCTATATATCAGATGATTTGGATATATTTAATAAGATTCCCATAGCCGCCATGAAAATCATCAGTGCGTTGCCACCATAGCTTACAAAGGGCAAAATTACGCCTGTAGGCGGCATGGATGACGTTACTACAGCTATGTTGATAATTACCTGTACGCCTACCATTATGGTTATACCCGATGCTAACAGCAGACCTGTAAGGTCCTTAGCATTCATAGCCACATGGCAGCCTCTCCATATTAAGAGCATATAAACTATTATAAGCCCTAAAATCCCTATAAATCCAAGTTCCTCTCCGATTATTGCAAGAATAAAGTCGTTCTGCGGCATAGGAAGATATAAATTCTTCTGCACACTGTTTCCCAGTCCCAGACCTGACAGACCTCCTGTCCCAAGAGCAAGCAACGACTGTACAACGTTCCATCCCGTGTCCAATGGGTCTTCAAAAGGATCAAGAAAGCTTAGAAATCTTTTATATCTATACCCTGTTGTATCGGAAAAGATGAGCAGCACTCCTGCTGCTACGGCAGCGCCTGCAAGTGTGACAAGATGCTTAATTTTAGCTCCTGCCACCAGCATCATACCGCCTACGATGAAACATACCGTAAACGCAGTGGACATGTTGGGCTGAAGCATAATAAGACCTCCATAGATTCCCGTCGCAAGAGCCATAGGTACTATACCCTTTTTTATATCGCCGATCCACTTAGGGTGTCTGGAAAAATATCCTGCAATGAACAGTATAATACACACTTTGGATATTTCACCCGGCATAATGGTAATAGGGCCTACCTGAATCCATCTGGTAGCGCCATAAGCAGACGAGCCAAGAGGCGTTAATACCAAAATCAACAGCCCCATACCAAACACATAAGCTACCAGCCAAAATCTTACCCAAAAATGATAGTCTATCTTTGCGCAAATCCACATGGCTACAGCTCCGGCAACCAGCCAAATAAGTTGTCTTATCAGGTAATGATACGGATCGTCAAATTGGCTTATGGCATAATAATAGCTTGCGCTGAAAATCATTATGGTGCCAAAAATTGTCAATATTGCCACAAACAGCACAATCGACAAATCCCCTGTATTTTGCTTTGCCCTGATTTCTTTTTTCATAAAATATCCTTAAATGTCCTTAAACTATAATATCTCTAAATCTGTCTATAATCCCAATCTCATTACACACTCTTTAAAGTGGTTTCCGCGCTGCTCAAAATTATCGTACATATCCCAGCTCGCGCAGGCAGGCGAAAGAAGCACCGTGTCTCCCGGCTCTGCAATTTCAAAGCCCTTTTTAACACATTCTTCCATATTCTTTTCAAAGGTGTAATCCTTAAAACCATATTTTTCGGCAGTTTCAGCAATGAGCTTTGCATCTCTGCCAAGAAGTACCATGTGTTTAACTTTGCCTTCAAAGTTTTTAATAAGCTCATCAAACTCCTGACCTTTACTGTCTCCCCCGGCTATTAAAATTATATTCTCTTTTATGGCGCGCAATGCAATAATTGCTGCATCTACGTTAGTTCCTTTTGAATCGTTGTAAAATTTAACTCCGTCAATTTCTCCTGAGTATTCAATTCTATGTTCAACGCCACCGAATTCTTTTAGAGTTTCAGTTATAACATGTGGCTCGATTCCCACAAAATAGCAGATTGCTGACGCTGCCAAAGCGTTTTCCACGTTATGATCTCCAATAATTCTTAAATCTCTACGGTCACAAAGTTTAATTTCATTTCCTGCTTCGTCTTTAATCACCAATTCAGTACCCTTAAGAAAAGCTCCAAAGTCAAGCTGCTCCAGTCTTGAAAACGGCACTACTTTAGCTTTACATCCCTTTGTAAGACTCCAGCAAAGTTTATCATCATAATTTACTATGCAATATCCGTTTGCGTCCTGATTTTCAAATATTCTTGCCTTGGCAGCACCGTACTCTTCCATAGTGTGATGTCTGTTTAGATGATCAGGCGTAAGATTTAATATCGCTGAAACCTGCGGTTTAAAATATCTGATGGTTTGAAGTTGAAAACTGCTGGTTTCTGTGATAAGCCAATCATCTTCATCTGCTTCCATAGATTTTGAAATAACTGCAACGCCGATATTTCCCACAACATGAGTCTTTCTTTTGGAATTTTTAAATATTTTTCCTACCAAAGTCGTTGTGGTAGTTTTTCCGTTTGTGCCTGTAATCGCTACAAATGTTCCTCTGGCTATTCTGTATGCTATTTCAAGTTCTCCTACGATTTCCGCTCCGTTGAATTCCGCTTCTTTAATAAATTCCAGTTCAGGATCTACTCCCGGACTTAAAATAATCATATCGAAGTCGGCAACATGCTGAGGAATCTCATGAAAATAACATTTAACGTTTTTTCCTTCAAGGAAGTTAAGCAATTGACCGTCTATGTCTTCCATGTTCTTAGAATCTTGAATAGAAACTTTAGCTCCCAGTTTAAGCATAGCACGGGTAGCTGCGATTCCCGATTTTCCCATTCCTACAACTAAAACCCTCTTGCCTCTGATGTTTTCAATATTCATATTGTCCATACTATCACCCCTAAATGTTCATAACCAAGATAGCAAGCAGGCAGAATACTAAAGTCGCTGCCCAGAACATGGCTACTACCTTTCTTTCATTCATGCCGCAAAGTTCAAAATGATGATGAATAGGCGCCATCTTAAAAAATCTCTTGCCTTTGGTTTTTTTGAAATATGTTACCTGAATAATTACTGATAATGCTTCTATGACATAAACAAGTCCGGCGATCGCAAGTAAAAATTCCAGTTTCATCAGAATTGCTCCTGCTGCCAGAATACCTCCAAGCGCCATAGAACCTGTATCTCCCATGAAAATCTTTGCAGGATTTTTGTTGAACACTAAAAAGCCCAGACACGCTCCTGCTAAAGCTCCAAATATAATCGGTTCTCCGGTAAATCCAAAAGTTATCGCCGCAATTACCATAAAAAATGCTACAAGTGCCGTAACTCCTGATGCAAGTCCGTCAAGACCATCCGTCAAATTAACTGAATTGCTGAATGCAACCAGCACGAAAATTTCAAAAGGTATATATAAAATTCCAAAATCAATGTATTTATCAATAAAAGGAATCCAAACTTCCGTTCCTCCTACCATACCGAAATTCGCATGAGAGTAGTATGCGGCGAAAACAGCAAATGCTAAAGAAAATCCAAATTGCATTACTATTTTTTGTTTAGGGCTGATACCTGCATTGTTCTTCTTTATGGCCTTTTCATAGTCATCTATGAAGCCGATTAAAGCAAAGAGAAACATCATTATCAGTATGCTTAGGATCCTAATATCAAAAGTTTCTGTCGCTATGGTTGCCGCCAGCGTAGTTAAAACTGTAGCGCTTACAATTGCAATACCGCCCATGCTCGGCGTTCCGGTTTTATGGAGGTGGGATTGAGGTCCAACCTCTCTTACAAATTGTTTAAACTGTTTATTTTCTAAAAAAGGTATGAGCATCTTAGTAAAAACCGCACCTAAAATCCATGCTATAACTGTTGCAATTACAGGGACTATATACGTTTGCATTTTAAAACTCCTATTCTTTATCCTTATTATCCTTAATTATTTCTTTTACTACTTCTTCCATTGCCATGCCTCTGGAAGCCTTTACCAAAACCACGTCTTTATCTTTTACTACTTCTGAAATTTTCGATAAAAGCTCGGATTTCTTTGGGTAATACATCACACGATCATTGCCCATTGAAGCAGCGCCCTTCGCATAATATTCAGCGTGGCTGCCGACGGCTATGATAACATCAATTTTCTTTTCGGCTGCATATGCTCCAACCTGTTTATGTGCCCTTGCGCTTTCCTGCCCCAGTTCAAACATATCGCCCAATATAGCTATTCTTCTGCCGCCTTCCTCGATTTCAGTAGACGCCAATGTGTTGATGGCTGATATCATAGAATCGGGACAAGCATTATAAGTATCATCTATAACCTTAATTTTATCCGTATTCCTTATATTTAATCTCTTTTCCGTAAGTTCTGCTCTTTCAAGGCCGGAAATAGCTTCCTCCTCCGAGATTCCCAAAAGATTTCCTGCGGCGATTGCCAGCGTGGCGTTTATTCCGTTATGAGCGCCAAGCACATTGAGTTTTACTTCATATTTTTTCCCTCTTGAGTCTAAACTATATTTTATGCCTTTGTCGCCAAAATCACAAATATCCGATATTCGATAGTCGCAGTCACGGCTGCTTCCTACCTTAATTACATTGTAATTCCCGGATACATTTTCTTCTGTAAGCATATCGTTATCCGAATTAACTATAAGAGTGGCATTGCTGTCAAAATATGAAGTTACATTCAATTTTTCTCTTAGTATGCCTTCTCTGCTTCCCAGATTTTCAATATGAGATACTCCGATATTGGTAATCACCGCTATATCAGGTCTTACCAGTCTTGCCAGCTTTTCCATTTCACCCGGCGAACTTATTCCCATTTCAAGTACTGCTATCTGAGTATCCGGTTCAAACTCCAGAATACTTAAAGGTATTCCAAATCCATTGTTAAAATTCTTAGGATTGCGGCCTGTTTTATATTTAGCAGAAGCCACATAATATAACATATCTCTGGTGCTGGTCTTGCCTACGCTGCCCGTCACTGCGATTTTCTTTTTAAGGGGCATAGTCCCCAGATAATATACAGCCAAGTCCTGCAAAGCTTTAGTAGTGTCATCCACTACGATGATATCCGTGTCGCCCGCCTGATGAAGAAAAGCTGTTTTAGGCACTTTTGATTCATCAGACACTATGATGGATTTACAGCCCGCTTCCATAACTTGCTGTAAAAAATCGTGTCCGTCGTTTTTCTCTCCGATTAGAGGAAAGAATATATCTCCCGGTTTTGCAATTCTTGAATCGGTACATACGCCGTAAACTATGTTGTTTCTCTGACCTGAAATCAGTTGACCTTTACAGGCATCCAATATCTCTCCAATAGTAAAATCTCGCATATCTTTTCCCTCTTAAATATCTGTTTGTTTTCATCTGCTTATCTGCTCTTTTGCATCAAGCACAACCTCTCTATCGTCAAAATGTCTTTTTTCGTTTCCTATTATCTGATAAGTCTCGTGACCTTTTCCGGCAATTACAATTATATCTTCTGGCATGGCTTCTTTGACCGCCCAGTTAATCGCCTCCCGGCGATCTGGGATTATAGTATAGCTGCCGTTAAATTCAGCCATAGCCCGGGCAATATCCTTTATTATATCCATAGGTTCTTCGTTTCTGGGATTATCCGACGTAATTATCGAAAAGTCTGCAAGTCTTGCCGCTGCACTTCCCATTTCCGCTCTGCGGTTTTTATCTCTGTTTCCGCCGCAGCCGAATACTACTATCAGCCTTGACGGATTATACTGCCTTAGTGTTTTTAAAAGACTTTCTAATGCTACTCCATTGTGTGCATAATCTACAAGCACCGTAAATTCTTCACCTAGCGGAACTTTTTCCACTCTTCCACGCACTTTTATATCTTTTAGCGCCTGACGGATAATTTCCCAGTCTATGCCCGCCTCTCTGGCTGCGGTCACAGCCGCTAAAGAGTTTGACACATTAAATTCTCCCGGAATTCCAAGAAAGATTTCATTTCCTCTTATGTTGTATTTTACCCCTAGCGTATCCTTGTCATTCCAAAGCGAAATGTCCTTTGCAATATATGTGACGGTTCCCCTTGAGATTCCTTCTGTTCCAAAGGTTATCAGTCTGCCTCCATGATTTTGGGAACCAAAATATTTCCAATGGCAATCGTCTTTATTGATTATATCCACTTTTGACTGGGTAAACAATCTGCTTTTCCAATATAAATATTCTTCAAAACTTTTATGTTCTCTTTCCCCTATGTGATCTGGAGAAATATTCGTAAAAATTGCGACATCAAATTTTATCCCATATACCCGCTGATGCATTAGGCCCTGGGAGGATACCTCCATAACCACAGCCTTGCAGCCCTTATCCAGCATATCTCTGAATATTCTGTGTATTTCATAAGACTGAGGCGTAGTGTTCTCAGCTTCTTGATAGTTTCCCTCGCAGCCCGTTAAAACAGTCCCGATAATTCCTGTTTTAATGCCTGCCTTCTCAAATATTTCTTTAATCATAAAGGAAGTTGTGGTTTTTCCTTTAGTTCCCGTAATGCCGATTACGAGCAGGCTGTCCTGAGGTCTGTTAAAAAAGTTATTGCTTGCGATTGCCAAAGCCTTTCTCACGTCTGAAACTTTAATAACGGTTATATCGGTCCAATTGTCCAAAATCCACGTTTCATTTTCAAACGTCTCGGTTATAAGAACTTCCGCTCCTTTAGCTGCCGCCCTTTCCATATATTCCTGCCCGTTTGTTTCCTCGCCGTTTATAGCAAAAAAGGCGCTTCCCTTCCGGGCTTTATCCGAGTGGTAAATTAACGACTTAACGTCTTTATCCGGCGTGCCTGAAACGATTTCGTAACTGAAACCGTCAAACAAAGCTTCCAGATTCATTATTTACTCCTCTTTTACTCATTCCTTTTTATTCTTTATAAACATATACTACCGAATTTTTCTTTACTTTAGTTCCCGCTTTAGGATACTGGTCAACCACGGTAAAATCATCATCGTCTTTTGCCGACTTAGGTCTGCTGTACTTAAGTTCCTTTCCGCCTATTATACCTACCGCCTCGCTGAATTCCTTGCCCACAACGTCAGGAACTATAGTATAGTTACCCTCAATTGCCGCCTTTTCTTCTTCGGTATATTCAGGCGATATATTCAAATAACGCAAAACATCGGTAAATATAGATTTAGCAATAGGCGCGGCAACCATTGAACCGTAATATGAACCTTGAGGGCTGTCTACAACCACAAGAATCGAAATCTGAGGGTCATCCATCGGAGCCATTCCAATAAAGGAACTGTAATAGTTCTTACCGTAACTTCCGTTTTCAACCTTATTAGCCGTACCTGTCTTACCGCCTATTCTATAGCCTGTAACTTTAGCGTTGCCGCCTCCGCCTTCAGAAACGACGTACTCCATGATTTCACGCATTTCGGCTGCGGTTTCAGATGATATAACCTGCCTTACTACAGTAGGTTTATATTCCTGAACAATCTTGCCCTCGCTGTCAGTCAAAGCCTTTACATATCTGGGCTGAAGCAGAACGCCGTCATTTCCTATGGCGTTTACCGCAGTCAAAAGCTGTATTGGCGTAACCGAAATGCCTTGACCATAGCCGATAGTGGCAAGTTCTACAGGTCCTACGTTTTCAAGCCTCTGCACGATTGCTCCTGATTCGCCGGGATAATCTATTCCGGTCTTTTCCGTTATTCCATATAAACCAAGATATTTATAAAAAGTGGTTTTTCCCATTTTAGCCGCCACTTTTGCCAAAACCGGGTTGCATGAATTACCTATGGCCTCTCTAATGGTTTGAGTACCATGATCTCTATTGCTCCAGCAGTGCAACGTAACGCCTGCTACTGTAACCCTTGAGTTGCAGCTAAAAGTATCGGTAAGGCTTATTGCCTTTTCATCCAACGCAGAAGATGCAGTTATAAGTTTAAATGTTGAGCCGGGTTCGTAAGTATCGCTGACTATAGGATTTCTCCAAAGATTATAAAGATAACTGAGTTTCTCGTCCTGAGACATATTTCCGTATGCTTCCTGATCTTCTTCACTAGGCGACGTGGCATCATTAGGGTCAAATCCGGGTGTTACGGCGCTTGCCAGAATATCACCTGTCTTTGGATCCATGACCAAACACATTATTCTTTTAGCTCCGGTATTTTCCATTCCTTCTGCAATAGCCTTTTCAGCATAATATTGAATGGTCTGATCAAGGGTAGTTACCACGTTAAGTCCGTCTTGAGCCGCATGGTATTCTTCTGTACCCTCTACAAGTTCGTTCCCTGACAGATCTGTGTTTTTAACCCATCTTCCGGAAATTCCGCTCAAATACTGATCATATTCAAGTTCTATACCCGTTCTTCCTACATTGTCCACATTAACGCTTCCTAAAACTTGCGAAGCAAAATTTCCTAAAGGATAATAACGTTTGGTAGCTTCCGCTATTTCCAGTCCTGAATATTTAAGCGCTCTTATTTCATCGGCGGTTTCCTTGTCAAGGTACCTTGCTAGGCTTACCATGGAAGTTTCTTTTGTAACTTGTTCCAAAACGGTCTCCGAGTCTTTATCTATAATCTCCGCGATCTTAGAAGCCATTCCCTTAATTTCTTCGTCTGTTCTTTCTGAAGTAAATTGAGCAGGTCTTACCCAAAGCGTATAACAAGTTGTACTTGTAGCCAGTTCTTTTCCGTTTCTATCGTATATTACGCCTCTCTTAGGTTCTATCACAGTGTCCTTGGTTTGTTGGCTGATTGCTTTCTGTGTATATTCCTGCGCATTGACAATCTGAATCCATGCCACCCTAAAGGTCAGTATTATTAAAAGCAATGCAATTATAAAAAAGCCAATTGCTATTCTTCTTTTATGTTTTATAGTTACGGGCGCTTTCATGCCGGCTCAAATCCCTCCAAACCTTATATTATTTTTCATCTTTCTAAAAAAGAAAGCCAGACCACCAATGGCTTTATTAAGTTGTCTGGCTTACTTATAGTATGAAATTATTCTAAATTACTTAATTATTATGTGAGCGAATATATTTCTATGACTTTTAATAGGGTGTAAATTATTCATAGGCCTTTTCTTTTATAATTTTAACCAAATCTTCGCTTACCTGCGCGTCACTGTCAATATAAATACATTGTTCAGCTTTGGGATATGTCATTTTCAGCTTTTTAGTGGCATATTCTTCCACAGCTTCAATTCCGTTTCCGCTTTCAATCTTAATATTAAGCATATCGATTTCATTCTCAATCTGTAAGTTTTCTTTATTTATTCTATTTATAGAATACTTAATTTCAGTAGCTCTGGCGCTCATCCATACAGTGCCTATAAGCAGTACTCCAACTATAGTCATGAGTAAAACCGCACGAAAAAGCGCCGCTCTAGTGATGATACTTTTTGCCTCAGCGCTTGGTACAGTTTCGATGCTATTATTGCCTCTGACTTTTTCTCTTACGTTTTTTTCTTCAGGAGTGTAAGTTCGTCTTTCTGGAATTCGACTGGCAAATTCAGCGGCATAGTTGCTAGGCGCATTGTAAGTATATTCAGATGTGTAAGCTCTTTCTGCTGCAACCATTTTATCTCCTTTTATCGCTAATTTTCACAGTATTTAAATTTATATACCGACGCACCTTATTTTTTCTCTGCCACTCTCAGTTTGGCGCTCCTTGAGCGAGGGTTTGCTTCCACTTCTTCTGGCGAAGGTACTACAGGTTTGCCGGATTTTTTCTTAATATCTCCTACTTTCCCACATACGCATACAGGAAATTCCTTAGGACATGTGCAGGGATTAATCCTCCTATTGATTATATCTTTTACTATGCGATCCTCAAGGGAGTGGAAAGTAATCACGCAGAGCCTGCCTTCAGGCGCCAATACATCGCAAAATTCGTCGATTGCTCTTTCCAATTGCCCCAGTTCATCGTTCACTTCAATCCTTATGGCTTGAAAAGTACGCTTTGCCGGATGAGGACCGTCTCTCCTTGCAGATGCGGGTATTGCTGCCTTGATTATTTCCACCAATTCAGTGGTGGTTTCAATAGGCTTGTCCTTTCTTGCCCTTATAATAAATTCTGCAATTCTTGACGCCCATCTTTCTTCTCCGTATTTAAAGATTATATTTTTCAGTTCGCTCTGACTATAGTCATTTACCACATCATAAGCGGTAAAATCATCTTTCTGATTCATCCTCATGTCAAGAGGCGCTTCTCTCATGTATGAAAATCCCCTTTCAGGATTGTCAAGTTGGAAAGAGGAAACACCAAGGTCTAAAAGGGCTCCATCAATCTTTTCAATATCCAGCTCATTTAAAATATCTTTAATATCCGAATAATTGCTCTGAACATAAATTTTGCGGCAAGGATACTTGTCCAATCTTGCCTTAGCCGCCCTTAAAGCGTCTTGATCCCTATCTATTCCTATGAGAAGACCTTTTTTTCCAAGCCTTTCGCATATACCGCTTGAATGGCCTCCGCCGCCCAGCGTACCATCCACATATATTCCATTTGATTTTATATTAAGCCCTTCCATACATTCTTTAAAGAGTACAGATGTATGTGAAAATTCCATGCTCTGTCCCCTCCTAGAAGTTATACTCTGTCAGAGCTTTTGCAAAATCCTTATTTTCCATCTTGCTTTCGTTGTCAGGAGCTTCCCATACTTCCCTGCTCCAAACTTCTATCTTTGACATGGCTCCCATGGTAACCAGTTCTTTTTCGATTTTAGCGTAGCTCTTAAGTTCTTGAGGAATAATTATTCTTCCTTGCTTATCAAACTCACATTCCGCAGCATTTGCACAGAAATGTCTGATAAAAGCTCTTACTTTAGGATCTGATTCAGGCAGTTTCGATATTTTTTCCATCTGCTTGTCCCAGTCTTCTGACTTGTAGATGTATAGGCACTTGTCCAGCCCTTTAGTAAGAATACATCTGCTGCCAAGTTCTGCTCTCAATTTAGAAGGCACTATCATTCTGTTTTTTTCGTCTATTGAGTTGTTAGCAGTGCCCATAAACATGACAGTATCCTCCCTAAAAAATATACTCATCCAAATTAAAGATATGTTATTACCACTATACACCACTTTTAAACACTTTTCAATAAAAAATATGGATTTTTTGAATTTTTTCCACCACTAATTTATGGAAATTGTATGGAAATTCTTCCGTCACCCCACAGTATCCATAGGCATATAATGTTAATACCTATATTATGAAATGAGGTAATTTAAAAATGAATAATTTACAAAACAGTAATTGTATAACAGAAAATCTTGTTTTTCTAAACAAAATCTTCTATGACAACAACGGTGATTCGTGCCCTACCATCGTTCCGCTGGTTACCAACACAACCAACTATACACAACAGCTTATTATTGGTAACAATAGGTGCTCCGGAGATTGCGGAGGCGGATGTGGATGTGGATGCGGCGACAGTTGCTGTGACTTCGACCTTTGCAATGCCCAGTTCACCGTTACCAACTCATGTATTACAGTCACTTCGACAACACTTGGAGCCAGCTCGCCTTTCTCAGCAGCCAACGTAACAATTGACGGTTTCCCTGTAACAGAATTGACATTACAAAACGGAAGATATATTGCTGATTTGAGCGGTATTATGCCGGATATAACAAGATGTGCATGCGAACCTGTTGACAGACACATTTGTGATAGCTGCAACACTTGCAGCGATTGCCCTGCACCATGTGACAACGATGGTCATTTCTTCTTGGCACAAGTTCCGGGGCCTTGGGAATTGCTGGTTTCAATTGTTATTGAAGGTTTTGTATCAAATGGAAGAAGAGTGGCTGATTTCAAACTGTGCATTAAGAGCAGACCTGAAACTCCGATCGTAGTTAGTGGAAATAATAACTTCGCTCTCAACTGCGTAGATATTCCATGCCAGAGCCAAGGTATTTCTCCTACTTTAAGATTCAACTTTGAGGCTTGTGCCGTTCTCCTTAATCCTACGCTCGCTATTGCTCCAGCTAACGGAGTAACTCAACAAAATGGATGCCCTAACCCTACTCAGGTGGTACTCACAACAAACATCGTTGTTACACCTGGAATTACTCTTCAAGTAGTAAGACCTTCATTATTTGCATTAGATGCAAAAGAAGTGGATGTTTGCTGCGATAACCTTGGTCAGTGCGACGAATGTTTCATTGATGCAAACGGAGTATGCGCTTCAAATGGATGCGGCTGCGAAAGTAGCAATACATCTGCAAACGCCTGCGGATGCTCTCAGTCAATAGCATGCCAATGTACTGACACAAATGGTTTTAGATTTTAATAGTCTTTTTAAATCGTTTACCGCAATTTCTCATTGATTTTGCGCAAAACAAAACCCCGCATAAAGCGGGGCTACATACGTGTCTCTATCTAGTATTTATTTTTTTTGCCTATTCGATTCTTATACTTATTCTTCCTGTGGCTGAAAATAGTGTCTTTTCTCGGATTTACATCTCTTATAATCTTTTTTACCAATCTTATGACAGCCCAAATAATTAAAACGGCAATTAAAAACATAATAATTGCTGCAACTATTTCTCTAAATTG
>CAZYWO010000013.1:0-29803 GCA_964651095.1 uncultured Oscillospiraceae bacterium
GTGGCCGCCGTTCCCGCCTTTCCCGCCGCCTCCGCCAATTCCGCCGATTCCGCCAATTCCGCCGGTTCCGCCATCGCCGCCGTTACTTCCATTGCCGCCATCTCCGCCTTTTCCTGCCGTAATATAATAATTCTCAATATCAGGTACAGGCATATTGGCAGTGCTTGTCTCAGGTCTTTGTATATTGGTGATTTCATATAATACAGGCGCTCCGTCATATTCGTTTGTACTTCCTATAACTTTACGCAGATTTGTCTCTATTCCCTGACAATACAGCAGTTCGCTGGCAACGTCAAAATATAAATCTCCTGTCGTCAGGACTACCGGATTTATAGTCTTATTGCTCAACCCTATTCCTTGCAGCAGAGCGTTGCCGTTTTTGTCTATAGATATGCGCATATAATTCTGACTGCTGAAAGTTGAATCCAGAGAAGATATGTTGTTTCCCGTCAGTATATATAATCTATCTGCCAGTTTATATACGGCGCTTTCTCTTAAATCGGTGATTTCTATTCCGTTGTTGTATTTCTGCGCAGTTCCGTCAGGATATATTCTGTAGCATGAACCTAAAATAGATAACTTTTTTCCCGATTCATCATATATAGACGGATGACTGCCAAGGCAAACGGTTTGATTATTTTCATCCGTCATGTAAAACATCTTATCCCATTTTTGGGTTATTACGCTGTCCTGACTCACCTCCAGCAAAACGTCATCGTCGTCGTATAAATAACTGCCGGCAAAAGCTGTAAAATCATCTTTTCCTCCTCTGACGTAACTGAAAATCATAAACGACAGTGCGGCAATACACAGCAACACCAGAAAGCCGAATATGTTAAAAGATCTAATATTGCGTTTTTCAAAACTTCTCATAATGCAACCTCCTTTACTGTTAATTCAGCCATTCGCCTATAGTCCGCGATAACGAGCTTAAAACGCTGCTTATGGCAGACGACTGATATGTGCTGCTGATGCTTGCCACTTCTATATATTCCCCATCATCATTTTTTTCATATAATTTCACTGTAAGCAAATAGTTGCAGCTTGAGTCGTTAAGACCTGCTACATAAAGCGTGTAGTTGTTCTCCGAACCACTTGTCTGGTTCATCTTAAATACGTTGCCTAATTCTCCATCATCTGCCGTATATGTCATTGTAGTGCTTGTACCTGTAGTTTGATTATACAAGGTATATTGCAGCTTATCGGTATACCCTAAATTACCTCCAAATATGCTGGCCTGCGATTCAGAAGGAATTAAAGACATAGCGTTTATATATGCAGAAGCGGATTTAGGGGTAGTTATGGTATTGCTTTCGTTTACAGTGTTGTACTGACCTTCGTCAGTTCCGTTTGCAGTTTCAAGGCCCTCATTGTTATTATCCGCGTTGAAATATACCTTTATCTTGTAATTCGTATCGGCGTTAAGGTTTTCAAATGTTATATCCTGTGCTTGTATATTTCCTAAATTATCTACCGTTACTGTATAAGGTCCCTTTGAGCTTCCTTCAACGGCTGTTTCTTTACCTCCTGAAACTTCAAATAATTGAACGTAATATACCGCTTTGTCGTTTCCTGAGCCAGTAATCAACCTGCTTACGTCTACGCCGTTAACGGTAAACTTAACGAAATAAATATCTTTCCTTGTACCGTCTTGTACCTCTCGTCTGCTTCCCGTATCCCCTATGATAGTGAAAGAAGTATTCTCACTATCCCATGGAGTTGGAGTTACATATTTAATGTCAGAATTTGTTTCCATATCTTCATCGTATTTTACAGTAGCTTTAATTGTGTACGATGCTGCTTCATTCATCAAATGGTTTTCATCAGGTTCCCAGTTCAGATTTCCCGTGCAGCTTAAGTTCGAGCGCTGATCACTGTCCAAACCCAGTTTCGCAAACATACTTTGCAGCTCGCTTTGCGTGATAGTTTTGGAGGAAACATTCTCGTTATCTTCGTTGAAAACTTCCAGAATTACCCCTGAAACTTCTTCCAAGTCTCCTGCAAATACGTCTTTTAAAATAAACGGAATATTTACTTTTTTATCTGTTCTGTATTGAGAACCGGCGGTAAAGGTTATGTTGTCCTCAATTATTTCAATTTCCACCTTTGCCTTAGTTTTAAAACTTCCTTGGTCATAGATGGTTTTTCCTACATAATTGCTATCTTCCTCATAAGCGTAGCCCCATATCTCATATTCATATGACGTATCCGCATCTAACTTTTCAAGAAGAATAGATGCGTTTTGACCATTGCTTGACTGCAATAAATTTTCTATCTTGTCAAATGGGACTTCAACCCAATCAGCGTCTCCTTTTTTCTTATATTTTAAGAAGACGTTTCTACCGTAGCTGTCAGTTACAAGGGTGTTGTTTCCGCTGAAAGCAGCGTCGATTCTCGCAACAGAAAAGCCTGTTACTACGTTTGTAACTACGTCGGGTAGTACGTAGTTAAGTTCAAACTTTCCGTTTGCTTCAATGAAAGACAGATTTTTCGGTACATATTCCATTCCGGTTTCGCCATAATTTATAGTGCCGAAATTACTTAAAGTTATTGCATTTTTATCCGTATCTAAAGTTACGCTTCCCTTTGAATATATTGCATCAGCCAAATTCTGCGATATATAATTCTGCGAAGATTTCTTCTGCAAAGCATAATATAAATCGTCTTCATCTTGTTTGTCAGATTCGACAGCATATTTTAATCCATATTTGCCGTCGTCGTAATACAGCTTAATGCGGAAGTCAACTTTATCCGTACCTGCGATGGCAATTAAATCGGACAAACTGATTTCCAGAGTGGCTCTGTAATATTCTTCCGTTTCTCCTTCCGGGTTCTCCTCTGAAACAGTTTCAAAGGAAGGCTTTAAATTCTTTAGACTTACCTTTTTATCGCCGGAGGAAAAATCAACGTCTACTCTTCCCAGATCTTCCGCTGCCAGAGCATCAAATTCAAATTTCACTTTCAAGACGTTGTTTTCCTGCTCTACCACCGCTTCGATATCCTCAATGTTTTTGAATGTAACGGTACGGTTTTTAATTATACTGCTTTGGGAAATCAATTCCTTTACATTAGTCTGTTTGTTGTTCAATGCGTATCGTACAGCCAACTGCTCGTCTGAACTCAAATCACAAGTCAGAGAATAATAATTATTAACCGCATTACCGTTTATTGCATCCAGCGGAGCTAAGATGCTTGACAATTCAGTCAGTTTTCCTGAAGAATCTTCTTTATAGAAAATCACGTTTTCAGCCTTCGTGCCGTCATCTCTGTATTCAAGAGCATAATCGATATCCTTATAAGTAAGATAGAAAACTTGCTTTGAATTTTGACTTTGAGTATCCGCCTCCCAAGGAATTATTCTGAATTGCGGTATTTCTTTATCGAGGCAGAATTCTGATGAAATATACTGCCCTTTGTAATCCGTTTCGTCAGGATAAAGTAAATTGTGATTATCTGTATCGTCAGTTACATATTTCAGCACAACTTTAGTTTCAATAGTAAAGTTTTCGCCTCTGTGAATTTGGGCTTCTTCTCCTATGTCTAGGAAGAAAGTCCATTTAGGAAGCTGAGGATTATTTTTATCGTATGCTACAGTAAGTTTATCCGATTGGGCAACAAGTTCATTGTTCTCATTGTAAACGAAATACTGCACCGTATCGCTGTACCTTGCCAAAGACACCGGTCCCGTTATAGTTACGCCTACGTCGGTGTTTTCATCTAAATTCTCCCATAAATCCTTCATGTCGCTTAAACTTAATTCGCCGGCATTAGAATAATAGTAATAATCGGGGTCTTTATTCAGATTGGATAAAGCGGTGTATTTAGTCACCTCGTAATCTTGATTGTAATACGGTTTATCAGGGAAAGCAGGGATAACCGGCTGGATCACCGCCTCAACATAGGAGTCCTGATTGCTGTTTGAAAATTCTGTTTCCGTTCCTATAGGAATAATATTGTTATCTCCGTATAATCTGTCTCCTGAACCTCTGCCGTAAGTATAATCGTATGCAGCCACAGCTTTAACGTATATTTTCTTTGAAGTATATTCGATTAAATCTTCAGTAGTAAGTCCGAAATCTTCTTCAGACAGCTTTATATAATATTCTTCGGGATTATCTCCATCTTGGCTTATATACCCGTTCTTATAAAATCCCGTGTCAAACATATAATCTTCAGCGGAGTATTCTCCTTCAGTCTGTATTCCCGCAATTCCGGCAGGCACGCTTCCCGCAAAAGGCTCGTCGCAAGGAGTTCCGTCTTCATCGGAAGAATATAGTTCAAATTTTAAATAGGTCAACGATTTACAAGACATATCGCCCATATCTATCAAGCCGTCTACGTTTGACGCGATATTACGAAGTTCAGCTTCCATATCAAAATCGCTCGGTTTTAATGCAATCTTTACAACGAAAGAGTGACCTTTGCTTTCATTAACCTCAAGTTCTGCTTCTTCGATTAGAATAGGGTTATACGTTTTAGTTGTAAAAGTTTCAGTGCCGACAACTGTATCGGTATAAACGTTATCATTTACAATCATCTTTTTAGCGATAACCGATATAGTATAGCTTTGCTCGCTCTTAAGGGCTTTCAGCGCATAAGGAATCTCATAATATCCTGTTGCATTGCCTGCCTGAAGGGCGGTATCGTCAACGTAAACAGTTCCCTCTCTGACGCTGCCGCCGATCGGGGTGTTAGAGGAATATTTAATTGTTATTCCCTTATCAATATCGATGGTCTTGTCAATATCCTTTATGATGATAGTTCCGTCAGCAGTAGAAGCTGTTAACTTCACATCGGACAGTTCATTTACAACTGAAGGCCATGACGAGTCTCCCGCTGAAAAGACGTCGCTTAACGGGCTGGAATATTCGATTATTCCCTCATTATCATAGAAGATACCTACGATACGAACCACATATTCCGTATTCTTTTTAATTTTCTCTCCATCGATTGCAACATCTATATCAGAAGCGGTTTCCTTTTCTATCGTCATAACAGGGGCAGCCTTAATTTCATAACTTGTGGCGGAGCTTCCCTTTGCAATCGGCGCTAAGGAAGTTAAAACCGCCATAGTTTGGCTGTCATACGACTGGAAACTTTCCAGCATACTGATTTGCTCTTCATAACTAATATTGGCAAGCCAATTCTCATCGGTTTGAAGCAGCGAATCTCCCTGCGAATCATCAGACGTATCGTCTCCGCTATTGACTTCGGAGGAATTTTCGTCTGATATACCAAGAGCATCGTCTCCGCTATTGACTTCGGAGGAATTTTCGTCTGAAATGTCAAGAGCGTCGTCTCCGCTATTGACCTCGGAGGAACTGTCGTCTGAAATGCCAAGAGCGTCGTCTCCGCTATTAACCTCGGAGGAACTTTCGTCTGATATGCTAAGAGCGTCGTCTCCGCTATTGACCTCGGAGGAACTTTGGTCTGCAGAATCATCGAAAGAAACATCTTCTTTCTTTTCAACAATCGTATTTCCATCTTCATCAGTAGAAATCTCTATGTATTTTTCATAATTAATTATATCCTCGGCAGTTGGAGCATCATTCTCAAGGGAAACCATAGAACTATCCGTACTATCGCTTGATAAATTCTCGCTCGTACTCTGCAAGCCGTCTTCTTCCCCTTCGTCATAAGTGTCGCTTGCCGAACTCATAACGATATCTCCTGCCTCGTATATTTCATAGCGATAATACATTATTCCGTTATCCGGATCCAAAACATAGGAAGGTCCTATTACAAAGGAGTTGGTTTTTACAGATAAAGAAACGCTTGGTTTACCTATTTCAGGCGGAGTTTTTAAAGTCATAAATTTTTGGAGAGGGAAAGAATTAGTAGGAATTATAGTTACGTCCTGTCCATCAGTCAAAGATACGACTTCCAACTGCATATAATATGTTTCGTTATGGACTAAGCCATTAAATTCGACAGGAATATATAAAGAAGGGTCTATTTGACTTATATCAAAAGTATAATAGGTCGCGTCGTATTCTATTCCCACCGGGGTTCCATAACCAAGGAAATTCAATTCCTTGTCAAAATACTTAACGCGAACGCTCTTAATTATACAGTCCTCTGTTTTAATCATGTTAAGCACGATAGCTTGCTGAGTGGAATATTTTTTTTCAAGTTCTATTCCGAGATTGTCTGTGACAAATAACTTTTTGTACACATCCTGTGTAATCGGTCCGTCGTTTGTAGAATTGGTATATGTGGAGGATATTACTAAAGCATATTCTGTGTTTTGCTTTAATACATCGCAGGCAACGGTGAATTTAGCCGCAAGAATATCGGTTACATCTTTTCTCCAAACTTCAGCTCCGCTGCTTTTTTCAATTATGGATACAACGGCTTGGGTTACGTTGCAGGAATTATCATCGTAGTTTATATCGGCTTTTACTCCATAAGGAGAAACTTCCAGTGCAGCGTCAAATTGAGGCATAGTTTCAGGAGTGAAGATTATATTGCTGTCATCTGCACTTTCGCCTTGACTTCCCGGACTTCCCGGCGCGCCTGCGCTGCCGGTTGCTCCTGAACTTCCGGTAGAGCCATTACTGCCGTTATTTCCATTATTGCCGTTATCACCGTTGTTGCCCATTTCTCCCGGAGTTCCCGGATCCCCTGCTTCTCCGTCTTCTCCTTGCTTTCCGGGTTGCGCGTCATTACCGTCTTTTCCTTCTTCTCCATCTTCAACATCTATATTGATAGTAGGGGAATCGACATTTTCTTTCTTATATTCTTCATCCGGAATTATTTCGATATTATCATCGGAATCAATTATCATCTGGGACATGTTTACTAATACTACTTGTCCATCACTGATATTTTTACTTCCCAAATATATCCGCATTCCATTTTCAAGCATCAAATACGCATCGGAAGAAACCGTGCTGTATGTACCTTCTTGATTAACCAAATAAACGACTCCGCCGTCTTTATATTGGATTTCAACATATTTTTCAAACACTTTCTGTTCATTGTCTGCCGTCTGCAATTTAATTTCATTGGAAACCGCCATATATTGCGTGTCGGAAATTTTCCACACGAAATCGGAGAATGTTACTAATTCTCCTGCATTGGAAATCTGATAGTCTCTTCCTGTCGATTCAAGCAAGCTTTTGTTTGAAACGGAATAATAACTTATCTGTTCTCTGTCAAGCATATTAGTATCGAGAATAACGCTTTTAGTCAGGCTGCTCATGGAGCCGCTTTGATAATGCAGAAAATTTTTCGTATCACAAGATACCTTGTTTCCGTCAACATTGTGAAATACAATCTTTGACGGATATTTAGATGTGAATTTTTCTCCTTTATTGAAATAGTGCTGCACATTTACACTATCCTGCGGAGTATTTTCCTCTATTTCAGTCAAAATATATCCGTCGTCAATGAAAGCAGTCGAAGCATAGCTGTAAGTTCGGAAAACCAAAAATCCAATAAGCACCATTATTATTACTGATACGCTTATTACTGTTAGCATTATTTTGTTCTTCTTCATAATTGCTCATCAAAATTGTTCTTAAGTTTTAAGAAAATTTTTTCCTTTCCCTCAATTTCCCTAATTGGTTTGAGAATATTATTTTACAAGATTAACTTTTATGTGCCCTTTTCTGTTTTTCTCTATCTCCTTGGCGCGGCAAGCTGCGCATTGTTTCGTTCTGCCGCTCTTTAAACGGTCTGCACGTATATTGTACTTATCTCCGCAGCCGTTGCACAGACATAGATAATATGATTTTTTCCCGTTAAAACAACCTATATATTCAATAACATACCATTTGCCAAATGTCATACCTTCCAGCGGTTTTCTCACACTCATTTTTATGTCTTCTCCATCTATTAAACGGATACCCCCCCCCGACTTTTTTTTTCAAGTATTGTTAGTTAGCAGGGAGAGGGTCCGTTAAATTTTACCCATATATTATTTTAGTAATCTGTCTGCCGTCTCAGAACAGTCTGCATTGACCGGCATAGCGTACTTATTGACTCATCCTCTCATCTCTTTTCTTTCTCTTACGCGGATACAGTAAAGCTATAAGACCTGATGAGGAAAGCAGAAGTACAACGATGTGTCCTGTTAAATTTGAATTGTCTTGAGTCTTCGGAACATTTCCGTTATTATTATTTTCGTCTTTTTCCGGAGGCAGTCCGTCTGAATTTCTATCCGGTGGCAGTCCGTCTGAATTTCTATCCGGTGGCAATCCGTCTGAATTTCTGTCTTCACTGTTGTATACGTTGGTGAAGGTATTGGTTTCCACACCATCTTTAATATATGATACATCTGCTGTAAGTCTTCCTGAATTGTCTCTTGTTACCGTTACAGTAGCATATACAGGTTTGCTGTCGTAGGTAACATCTTTTAAAGTCGAAGACTGCAATTCAGTTATTTTATACTTGTAAACTCCTTCCTTATCATAAGATATTTCTCCGAAGGAAACCATTCCGTCTGCTTCGTTTCTTACACTGTATATTTCTCCTTTAGTTGTGCCTATCGGCTGAAGCATGAAAGTAAACTCTCCGCCCTCCAGAGCCTTTCCTCTCATAACTTTCTTCGCAAACAGGTTTACTGATACGGAGTTAGGATTCAGATATTCGTTTATAAAGGTGCTGCTCTGCTCTCCGTCTTTTTCGTACTCTACTTCAGAAATCAGAGTTCCGAATTGAGTCTCGCTTACCTTCACGGTCACGTTTATGGTTTCTGTATCATAATTAATATCTTGATTATCTCCGGCAACTTCTGTTACTGCATACTTGTATTCGCCGGTTGCATAGTAGTTCATCTGAGGGAATACAATATTTCCTTCCTTATCGTTGTATGCGTATCTGGTCATATTACCGGCATTTTCAGAAACAGATACCAACATGAATTTAAAATCTCCTCCGTTCAGATCGCCGTTATTATAGACTTTATTCAACTGAATGGTTGCAGACGTGCCTACAATCGGAGGATTATATCTGTTCTCAAACTTCGGCTCGCTTGTTTCCTCATTGTCCACGTAGTATTTAGCTTCTGCGACAAGTTTGTTATCCTGACTCTTGACTACTCTTACTTTTACACTGATTTCTTTCTTATCATAAATTATGCTTGCTTTATTATCTATTACTTCACTTATAGTGTATTCGTAAGTTTCATCATCTACGTCTTCACTATACTCGATTTCCTCGAATACTACTTTGCCGTCTTCATCGTTTGTCGCCGTGCCGATTTCATCTCCTTCACTATTCTTTAATACGAAACTAAAGTCTCCTTCTTTAAGTTTGATACCTCCTTTATATTCCTTCAATACTTCTAACACTATACTTGTCGGTTCAGGTTTGGTATAAGTATTAGTAAAGGTTGGATTTGCGGTTACATCTTTTCCTTCCTTTTCATATGTTGTAACTGCAACAAGCTCGTTATCGTCGTTTTTAGTTACCTTAACGGTTACTTTTATAGTAGCGTCATCGTATGTTATGCTTGGGTAGTGTTTATTGACTTCGGTAATCGTATACTCGTAAATCTTTTCTCCGTTTTCAACGTCTTCGCTGAACACAATTGATGTAAACGTAATACTTCTGTCCGCATAGTTTGTTACCGTCTCAATCGTTACGCCATCTGAATCCTTCAATATGAATTCAAAATCGTTGCCTACAAGATCTTTGCCCTCATAAAGTTTATTAAGTTCAAAGGTCTGACTTACCGGTTTTGGAGCATCATATATATTCGTAAATACCACATCTGTGTTAATCTTCTCGCCGTCGGCATCATAATACTCGGCAGGGGAAGCAACGAGACGATTGTTTTCGTCTTTAGTTATTGTAATCTTTGCATATATAACCTTATCGTCGTACGTTATGCTTGGGTTAAGTCCGTCATCACGACTGTCAGGTATCACTTCACTAATACGATATACATATGTTTTGCCTTCTTGACCTACGTCTTCTGTAAACTCCATATCTCCAAAGAAAAGATCTTCTTCCGCCATATTAGGGTCTTTAGTGGTAATTACAGTATTCTCAGGCAGAGGAGCGTTTTCTGTTACGGCTTCAATTGAGAACTGGAATACATTGCTTCCAAAGCGTTTAAGCTGTATGTTGTAATCATTTGTCAGGCCTTCGTTTGCGATCAAAGTCATATATGTTTTATTTACCTTCAAATGTTCTGACGTGGTTACCGGAACAGGAGGCGTATATGTGTTCACAAACTCAGGATCAGACGTTACGTCAACGCCGTCTTTCGTATAGCTGACTTTTGTCTTTAAGGTATTATCATCTCCTTTAGTTACCTCAACCGTCACTGTAATCGAATCTTCATCATAGCTGATACTTGAATTTGAACCTTTTGTCTCGGCAATGATATAGGTATATGTCTTTGAATCCACATCTTCACTGAAAGTAATATCGCTGAACACTATCTTGCCATCGCCGGAATTTTTCACAGTCTCAATTCCTGAGACGCTGTCGGCTTTTTCTGAGACAGGAGCGTCGTTCACAGGCGTAAGTGTAAATTCAAATTCGTGGTCTTCAAGATTTGCATTATTTAAAATTTTAGAAAGCTCAAAGTGGGCTTTAACAGGTTCAGGTTCCTTGTAGACGTTCTTAAAGTAAAGTCCAAGTCCGTCTTCTTCAGTAATAACCTGCTCTCCTTTCTTGTAGACAACCTCAGTTTGTAACTTATTATTTTCATCTTTACTTACGGTTACTTCCACGGTAACAGGTTTATCGTCATACGTAATGCTCGCATATCCTGCGTCAGTCTCTGCTGCGATATATGTGTATACCTTTCTTTCAGAGCCGACATCTTCGGTAAATTCTATCTTGCTGAATATAATTTCACCCGTTTCATCGTTCCATACGGTCTCAATTCCCGTCTGCTGATCTGCCTGTTCTGACGAAGGAGCTCCGTTTTGCGGAGTAAGCGTAAATGCAAAATCGTCTCCTGCAAGAGCTTTAGGTTGTTCAGTATCTCCTGTAAGTTCATAATACTTCTTATTAAACTTCAAAGTTATATCTGTTTTTTCAGGCGCAGTATATGTGTTGGTAAATACTGCTCCGTCAGTAAGCTTATCTCCCTTTTCGTCAAAGTATTCAGGAGCTGCTGCAACAAGGTTATTGTTTTGGTCTTTGGTTACCTTAATCTTGACGGTAACTTTATGTCCATCATAATCGACGCTTGGATTTTTTCCCGCGGACACATCCTGTGGAATGACCTCAGATATGGTGTACTCATATACTTTTCCCTCCGCAGGAATGTCTTGGGAAAATGCTATACTATCAAATGAAAGACTCTTCTCGCTTATATCGCTGCCATCTGTAGTAATTTCTGTTGTGTTTGGCAGCGGCGCTCCATCGACGCTTTCGATTCTAAATCTAAATACATTTTCTCCAAAGTTAACAGGATTTCCATCCTCATCGACAAATTTTTTCGTAACGCTTACGGTCTGTTCTGTAGCTTGTGGTTCATTATATGTATTTTCAAAGGTCAGTTTATCCTCAGATTTCGTGTCGCCTTTTTGGTACGAAACTTTTGCCACAAGTTTGTTTTCCGTTTTATCCTTGCTTACAACTACCGTTGCCGTAATGCTTTCCTCGTCATATTCGATACTTGGATTGGAACCGGCTGCCTCGCTTATAACATAAGTGAATGTTCCTTCTTCATCAAAGGTTATATCCGAAAATTCTACATCTGCTGTATAGGAGTCTCCGGAAGCCGAAGCTGTTTTATTACCTACGGTTTCCGTGTTATCAGAATCCGCCTTTTCGGAGGCAGGCGCATTATCCTTCGGCGTCAGAGTAAAGGAAAACTCATCTTCATTAAACGAAAGATTATATGATTTCTGTGCCCCTAGATTCAACGATGTATCCGCCGGTTTCGTATATTCATTTTTAAATAAAGGTGTATCCAATCCATCGTCAAGGGAAGTTCCATCAGACTTAGTGTAGGTTACAGATTTTACTTCAAGTTTATTTTCTCCCTCTTTCTTATCTACTACTACAGTCGCCTTATAGAGCGCGTCGTCATAGGTTATGCTAGGGTCAAAGTCATCCTCTCCTGACTGAGGGATAACTTCTCCTATATAGTAGGTATAAGTTCCCGCCTCAGATATATCGATATCCCCGAAGGTTATCTTGCCGTCAGCATCGTTTGATACTGCTTCTCCTATAGCATTGCTTCTGTCAGCGTCGCTGTACAGAATGAATGTAAATTGACCATCGGTCAGTGATTTCTCACTGTTATCAGCAGTATCTATATATGATTTAGCTGCCTCAAGGGTAATCACAGTTGAACCCGGCGCAGCATAGTTGTTGGTAAATACAGGCGTTCCTGTTATCGCTGTATTTGTATTTTCGTCAGTGTATGAGCTATAGTATGTTGTGCTGACTACTTCCAGATTGTTGTTTTCATCTGCTTTTGTAACTACTACTGCCGTATACTCGCTGGTATCGTAGGTGATGCTTGTATCTGTTCCCGCTGTCTCTTTAATTGTAAAGATATTTGTTCCAAGGCCTACGGATACGTTTGTAAAGCTTATCTTTCCGGTCGCATCATTTGACGCGTTTCCTACTGGATTTCCAGCATTGTAAAGCTCAAAGCTGAAATCTCCTGCTTCCAAAGTCTTGCCAGTCAGCGTCTTTGAAGCTTCAAGCTCTATCGTTATGTCACCAGGTTTCGTGTATGTGTTGGTAACCGTAGGCTCTACAAGCGTATTTCCAGCTCCATCTGTATATGTTACAGACCCTACTTCAAGCTTGTGATTTGTGCTGTCTTTTCTTACCTCCACTGTTGCGTTTATCACTTCATTGCTGTATGTGATTCCCGCTTTTCCCGTTTCAGGAACAATCTCACTTATCTTGTAAGTGTACGTTCCTTCCTCTGTGTATTCGATTTCAGTAAAGATTACTTCAGCTACATTTGTTGCGCTTCCGTTTATTGCAGTAAGTTCAATTCCTTCATTATTTCCTTCTGTAGTTTCTGTCAGTCTGAAACTGTACTGTCCCGTCAGAAGCGGCGCTCCTATCTGCCAGCCATCTCCAGTAATCTGTTTCTTAATCTTTAGCTGTGCTGTTGTCGGCGCGGTGTATGTGTTGGTGATGCTCTGTACTTCTTCAGTATATTCAGAGTCTCCTCCCGTTTTGCTGTAGCTTACTTCGGTTGTCATCTGGTTAGCGGCATTTTTACGTACTTCAACCTTAACGTAGACTTTCTCATTTGAGTATTCTACGCTTGGGTCTTTATCTGTCGGAATTACCTCGCTGATAGTGTAAAGATATTCACCCTCTATGCTGTAGGCTTTTACATTAAAGACTACGCTGCCGTCTTGAGCATTAGTCGCCGTTATCGTGTCTGCTTTCTCTGCTTCGGCAGGTACGCTTGTGTTTTCAAGCTGGAAGGTGAAATCTCCTGCTGCAAGGCTCTTTCCTGCTAACACCTTGTTTATCTTAATTTCTGCGCTTCCGCTTCCCGGTTCAGTATACACATTGGTAAAGCTATTCTTTGCTGCCGTATCCGTTCCGTCTTCTGCCGTATACTTATAGCTTACGTCAGCAATCAGTTTGTTTTCGCTTTCGCTCTTAGTTACTTCTATTGTTGCTGTTACTGTTCCTTTATCGTAAGTTATACTTGGGTTGTAAGCATCTCCTGTAGGAATATTCTCCTTTATGTAATACGTGTACGTTCCTTCCTCTGTAAAGGTTATTCCATCAAAGGTTATGCTTCCGTCTGCGACGTTGCTCTTTGTCTGGGCTGCGGAATCACTATCTTTCTCGGTCAGTGTAAAGCTGAAATCGTTTCCTGCAAGGCTTCCTCCGGTATATTCCTTACTTGCGTTAAGCTGTACCTCCACCGGTTCAGGTTTTGTATAGGTGTTGGTAAATTCAGGAATATTTCCTTCAGCTAAAGCTGTTCCATCCTTAGAATAAACTGCTTCTGCCGTCAGGTTATTCTGGGAATCTGTCGTTACTGTTACAGTTACGTTCACATTGCTGCTATCGTATTCGGTAATGCTTGGATCGGCGCAGCTATTGGCTGTTTCCTTTATAACATATTCATATGTACCGTTGCCCGTATAATTAATCGAATCAAAAGTTACAGTTCCGCTTGCGTCGTTAGTCTTGGTCTGAAGAACGTTTCCGTCTTTATCTTCAAGAGTAAAGGTAAATTGGCGGTCTCCAATTTCAATTTCATTACCGTCTTTATCTTCTATTTTCTTTACCGCTGACAATGTAACCCCTGTTCCCGTCGGTGAACTGTATGTATTCTCAAAGGTTGGAATATTACCTTCAGCTAATGTTTCATCATCTGTAATATTTTTGTAAGTTACAGATTTTACTTCAAGATCGTTTGCTCCGTCTTTCTTAGCTACTACTACAGTCGCTTCATACTGGTCCTTATCATATGTAATTCCCGGATCTACCGTTGTCGGCACAGATTCCTTTATTACATATGTATACGTGCCTTCTCCGCTTACTGTAATATTATCAAACTTCACGCTTCCGTCTGCTTCGTTTCTCTTTGTCTGCACATTTCCCGGCGCATTATCCTTCGGTGTTAACGTGAAGCTGAACTCACCTCCTGTAAGATTAAGATTATATGATTTAGCTGCCTCAAGGGTAATCACAGTTGAACCCGGCGCAGCATAGTTGTTGGTAAATACAGGCGTTCCTGTTATCGCTGTATTTGTATTTTCGTCAGTGTATGAGCTATAGTATGTTGTGCTGACTACTTCCAGATTGTTGTTTTCATCTGCTTTTGTAACTACTACTGCCGTATACTCGCTGGTATCGTAGGTGATGCTTGTATCTGTTCCCGCTGTCTCTTTAATTGTAAAGATATTTGTTCCAAGGCCTACGGATACGTTTGTAAAGCTTATCTTTCCGGTCGCATCATTTGACGCGTTTCCTACTGGATTTCCAGCATTGTAAAGCTCAAAGCTGAAATCTCCTGCTTCCAAAGTCTTGCCAGTCAGCGTCTTTGAAGCTTCAAGCTCTATCGTTATGTCACCAGGTTTCGTGTATGTGTTGGTAACCGTAGGCTCTACAAGCGTATTTCCAGCTCCATCTGTATATGTTACAGACCCTACTTCAAGCTTGTGATTTGTGCTGTCTTTTCTTACCTCCACTGTTGCGTTTATCACTTCATTGCTGTATGTGATTCCCGCTTTTCCCGTTTCAGGAACAATCTCACTTATCTTGTAAGTGTACGTTCCTTCCTCTGTGTATTCGATTTCAGTAAAGATTACTTCAGCTACATTTGTTGCGCTTCCGTTTATTGCAGTAAGTTCAATTCCTTCATTATTTCCTTCTGTAGTTTCTGTCAGTCTGAAACTGTACTGTCCCGTCAGAAGCGGCGCTCCTATCTGCCAGCCATCTCCAGTAATCTGTTTCTTAATCTTTAGCTGTGCTGTTGTCGGCGCGGTGTATGTGTTGGTGATGCTCTGTACTTCTTCAGTATATTCAGAGTCTCCTCCCGTTTTGCTGTAGCTTACTTCGGTTGTCATCTGGTTAGCGGCATTTTTACGTACTTCAACCTTAACGTAGACTTTCTCATTTGAGTATTCTACGCTTGGGTCTTTATCTGTCGGAATTACCTCGCTGATAGTGTAAAGATATTCACCCTCTATGCTGTAGGCTTTTACATTAAAGACTACGCTGCCGTCTTGAGCATTAGTCGCCGTTATCGTGTCTGCTTTCTCTGCTTCGGCAGGTACGCTTGTGTTTTCAAGCTGGAAGGTGAAATCTCCTGCTGCAAGGCTCTTTCCTGCTAACACCTTGTTTATCTTAATTTCTGCGCTTCCGCTTCCCGGTTCAGTATACACATTGGTAAAGCTATTCTTTGCTGCCGTATCCGTTCCGTCTTCTGCCGTATACTTATAGCTTACGTCAGCAATCAGTTTGTTTTCGCTTTCGCTCTTAGTTACTTCTATTGTTGCTGTTACTGTTCCTTTATCGTAAGTTATACTTGGGTTGTAAGCATCTCCTGTAGGAATATTCTCCTTTATGTAATACGTGTACGTTCCTTCCTCTGTAAAGGTTATTCCATCAAAGGTTATGCTTCCGTCTGCGACGTTGCTCTTTGTCTGGGCTGCGGAATCACTATCTTTCTCGGTCAGTGTAAAGCTGAAATCGTTTCCTGCAAGGCTTCCTCCGGTATATTCCTTACTTGCGTTAAGCTGTACCTCCACCGGTTCAGGTTTTGTATAGGTGTTGGTAATTACAGGGTTTTCAGTTTCTTGTCCGTTGAGATAATATAAAACTTCTGATACTTTATAAGAACTTCCATCCTTTTCTACGGTTACTTTTACATTTACTACATCGCTGCTGATGTCAGGTATGCTCACATCAGATATTTTGATACCACTTTCTTTTATAACATATTCATATGTACCGGATACTGTAAATTCAATGGCTGGGAAGGTTACAACGCCATCCGCATCGTTAAGGACTTCTTCCCCAATTTGGGTTATTCCGTCTTTTTCATACATTTTGAAAGCGAACTGACCATCTTTTACAGACAGAGCGCTTTCTCCCTCAACAACATTTTTAATCGCTTTATTTATGCTAAACGATTGGCTTGTTGAACTGATAAACTGGTTAGTTAAAGTAGGATCAAGAGTTTGAATTCCATCTTTAAAATAAGTGATTTGATACAGAAGATGATCGGCAGCTCCCGCATAAACATTGATTGTAACATCAATGGATTCGCTGCTATATTCTATCTGACTGTCGTTTCCTTCATTCTCTGTTATACGATAATAATAAGTTCCCGGTTCATCAAACTGAATACTACCAAAGCTTACGGTTCCATCTTCACCGCTGGTTACAGTTTTAGATTCTCCAGAGGTACCGTCAACAGGTTCAAGGGTGAAACTAAACTGATAGTCTCCCAAATTGGCGCCTTCAAGAATTTTAGTGATCTCAATCGGCACACTCGTAGGCTGCTTCTTTATATATGTATTGGTAAACTGCGGGTCAGTAATTTTTTCGTCTTTTTCGTTAAAATACTCAGGACCGCTTGCTACCAGCTTGCCTCCTTGCAGTTCGACGGTAAATTTGGCGGTTATAACGCTTTCATCATATTGTAAAGTGTAATCTGTACCCAAAGGGATAACTTCGCTTATAGTCACTTCATAATCGCCCGGTTCCGTAATAGTAGGCGTATATGATACTTTACCGTTTTCATCGTTATATGCAGTATAATACACCGTCTCCCCTTCGCCGTTTACTAAGCCGAATTGGAAAGCGAACTGCTCTGCCGTAATCGCCGGAGCGTCGATACCTGCCAAAACCTTATTTACACTCAGCGGCACTGTTATGCTGTCGAAGGTCTTAAGTGTATTGGTTATGGTAACTTTTCCATCTACAATCGCGGAAACCTCCGAGTCGTAATTTGATAATCGGGTAACTTCTTCAACGGAATAAACATATTCCTTGCCGTTTTCATCGTATTGAGGCAGATCTCCGACTGTGAATCTCCACAAATCGTCAGCCGATATTTTGACAGTATCATATTCATTTCCGTTTTGCTTAATTAAGAGTTCAACTTCTTCCGGTCTGGTGCCGTACTTATTATTTTCATCGATCCACTTCTTTTGTCCGGAAATTGAAATTGTTCCGCTGATAACGTTGCTTACGGTGAGTTTAACGCCTTCCAGCGTCTCCTCAGACTGAACAGTGGAGACATAGCCTTCAAGATTGCCGGATTCTCTTACGGAATAAGTTATTGTGCTGCCATCTTCATTATATGCAGGCAGATTCTCAAAAGTATATTCCCAGACATTTGGATCTCCGTCGCTTGCCATAGAACCATCCAGTGTTACGTTTTCTATTACAGCGTCATTTGCAAGAAGATATACTGTAACAGATTCAGGTCTGCCAGGACTGTCATTATCCTTCCATTCCTTCGATACTGTAGCAGAAGTAAGCAGTGTATTGGTAAAATCGTTTCCTTCCCTTGTGGATTCATATCCGGAAGGGATGTTTTCTTCTACCGAGTATAATATGAAGTTTCCGTTCTCATCATAAAGCGGAAGATTTTCATATGTGTAACTCTGAACATGCTTAATTCCATCGCTTTCCTGCCCTTCACTTATAATTTCGTCAGTCCAAGTCGGTGAAACACCGGTTATTTCCTCTTTAGAACCGGAAACTAATTTGAACAGCCTTAATAAACCGGTCACATCGTGGTCAGTTTTGCCATCTATCCATGTCTTTACGCCTGAAAGGCTTGTAGTAACTGAGTTTTTAAAAGTTACAGTATTTGTTATCGAGTCATATTCAGGGGTTACCAACTGAACATATCCATCGGGAACTATTTCTTCCAGAGTATATTCTATAGTATTTCCTTCATATTTAACAGGAAGTCCCGATATGGAAGCAGCCCATCTCTTTGACTCGGTCATACTCCAATCAAGGTCTGTAAAGGTTTTTTCATATACAGGAGTCGTTTTTCCGTCTATTGTTCCGGTTACTTTTATTTCAAGGTTTTCAGGTCTGTTCTTTCCGCTGCCGTCAAACCATATTTTTTCAACGTTTATCGTGCGAGAAGCAATCTTTACGCCCACCTTGGCAGGTTCTGCGTATATCCTCTGGTTTTGTATCAATGCCGAATTATATGCATAACCGAATGAGTTCCACGCAATCTGATCCGGCTGGGCATCTTCCCCGACTATCGCATCAAAAGTAACTTCGATCTTCGCTCCTGCCGCAATCGAAACGTCTTTTAAAGATATTCTGATAGTATTGTTTCCCTGAGCGTCGCCAGCCCAATCAGATTCTCCTGTTTCTCCTGTCCAATCATCATCGCCAAACGCAGCGTCGGCGTCTGCTGAAGTGTATGAAACTTCATACTGATCGCTATCTAACAGCGTTCCGCCTACTTTAACAGTTACATTCGTTTGCTCCGCAAATTGTACGTCAAACTCACTTTCTCTATTTGAAAAAGTATCTATTGAACCTGTATCGCCCGTCTGCGGCAATTTATCGATGAGAACAAATTCGCTAAGCGAACTTTGGCTGTTGTTAGTTATACTTAAGGTGTATGTGATTTTATCGCCTGCCTCGTCTACGGTCACAATATTTCCATCGTTTTCAGGGGTATCCCCGGAACCTGTATCTCCATCTTCGTTTGCGACAGATTTAACAGATTGAGTTTCTGTTCCGGCAGAAGTGTAAACATAGTCGTATGCCGTTATGCCTATAATTTCTCCACTGCTGTCTTTCTTTGGAGTTCCTTCTAAAACGCTGTTGATGATCTTCGTCGTGCTGCCGCTGATTACGCTTAGTTCAACGTTATTGCTATAGTTTCTGGTTAAGTACTTTCCACCGGAGCCATCATATCTAGCCAATATTCTAAACTTCGTTGTGCTATCTGTAATTGAAAGATTTGAAACCGTAATAGTCTGCGAGGTTTTTCCGAATCCGGCATCTTCATTATCTTCTACTGTACCTTCTACATTAATCCATGAATCTGTATCAGCGTCATATCTTTGCATTACGTACAGTTTGCCGTCTTCGTCGGTCTCGGTTATCACCTTGTATGGATACGGCAATTTATCCACAAGTTTAACTCCGCTGGCATTCGCCCCGGTCTTTGGCACTTCTATTGTCCACTCAACCACGTCAAGAAAGCCCACGCCTTTGTCATCTGTGAACTGTGTATAGCAGGATTCATCTAATGCAGCTATATCGCTCAAAGTAGTATCTTTGCTGAAAGTTCCGCTGTATTTACCTGTGCTGGTCTTTGAAAGTCCAAGCGTAGTGGCTTCAGGATATACTGTAACCTCGGAACGGAAGGATGTAGAACTTATCTGCTCGCAGTCGCCTTCGTTTCTGGCAGCGTTTGCATTACCTGAAGAAGGCACTCTGCCGATATTTATATCATCGGATACGGTAAATTCCCGTTCTGAGGCTCCTATGTTGAGAGTAGCGGTATTTAGCCACTTCTGAGGATCTGTAACACTACAATCTATAATTATGCCGTATGAAAAGGCGAATGCTTCTCCGGGTTTTAAGGTAAGCGCATTACCAGTAGCCTTATCTTTTATGGTGAAATACGGATTACTGCTGCTAGGGTTAGTTACGCTGATAATGAATTCGCCTTCCACGTCTGTGTAGCCTTCATCCACAGTGGCAAGTTTATTAAGATATGAAGGAACCGTTGTTGAAGACGAGGTTGTTTTTCTGTTATTACTTGAACTGCTTGTGAATAAAGGTTGATTATTATAACCTCCATCGTTACCTCCGGTACCGTTTGTAAAGAATATAATAGGGTATGCATATCCATCAAAAGCATATTTTCCGGTTAATCCGGATGCTGTCCGTGTGGTTTGCCTAAATGCATTAACCGGTAATACCTCTTGAATGTTATTGACAACCAGATCCTCTCCGCTGCTTATATCGTTAGCTATTACGATGCTATATCTTATTACGTCATATGTATATAAGCTACCATATTGGGTCGACTCATAATTATACTGTTTTGTTAAAATAGACAGATCAGCGCTGTCAATATCAAGGGTATACACATATCCTTGACTCGTAGTTCCATGTTTTATATACGTAAACCCATTTACTTGTTTTTGCATTTTCAGCTTGTTTTCACCCACCTGATAGCCGAAACCTGTTTCTTTAGATATATTTTCGCCTTCATAAGTGTAAGAAGCCGCATTATGTATCATATAAAGATTTTCTTTGGTTTCAATATCCCAATTCGTATCTTTACCCGTATTTTTTTCTATCTGGCTGTTGACTGCAAAATCATCGCTCAACGTAACGGTATACTGAATTATCAAAGTATAACCGGCAGGTATATCGGCAGCTTTAAACACGTCTAAAAGTCCCTCCGATGAGCCGTACACAAAGTTTATCTCCTTAGCCGTATCTGATGATATATCCGCTTCGGTTATCTCCAATAGGTCGCTTTCGGAAGTTCCCACGGCAACCATGGCTTTATTGTCTCCGCTGTCTACTATGTTCCCGTCGCTATTTAACAGGAAAGAGTAAACACTATATGAGCCTGCCTCCACGCCTTTAACGGTCATATAGTCTTTAAGCGGATTGCTTTTATCCAGCTTCATAACATCGCCGCTTATGTTCTTAAGTTCAATTCTAAATACTACAGGGTCTCCTGCCTGTAATTCGGATTCGTCAACTATAGCTCCGTCAGCCGAAAGCGCCGTTTTCTTTAAAAGCTCTCCTTCTACGGCTTTGATGGAACTCTGAGCAGTCGCCGTTTCACCATCATAATAAACCGTAGCCTTATTTGCGCCGTTTCCTTTGTAGCCCTCCATGGCTTCTACGGTTATTGTAGGATCAGAAATTATCGTCAGCTCATCCACATTTCCGAAGTTATACTTTATTGATTGTATTTTCGCATTCAGATAACCATCAAGCGCAATATCCGACGATGACAGAGTATGCTTGGCGCCCACATCGCTTCCTGAATAGGTGAATACTTTAGTCAAATTCTTTCCGGAAGAATCTTTTTGATCGTATGTCAAAGTCACGGTATAACTGTCTATACCGCTGTATGCTCCGGTGTTAAGTTCTGTAACTTTAGTGAAACTGTATATTCCGTCGAGAATATCTTCCACATAATAGTTCTCTACAGGTTTTTCAGTTCCGAAACCTGACAAGGTAAATACCGCGGTATCCCCGCTTTGGAGAGTCTGAGTTGTATCTACCGTTTTAGATATGGATAGCTTAGTCTTGGTGAAAGTGTGTTCAACCTCCGCCTCAAATTCGCCATAATCGTCGGATTTAAGTTCAAAAGTATTATAATCTGTCGATTGATCCAACTTCGTACCGACAACTCTTGTGTTGAATTCTGTCGATTTCGGATACTGCACTTCGACAAGTATTGTTAAAGTATCATTGGCATATATTTCTACTTTTTCCCATTTCAGATTAGTTCCTTCGGCTAAAGATGCTTCACTATTGAACTCCATACCTGATTTAAATTCAGCGCTTATTATCTTTACGTTTCCTGTCTGCGTCTGCTCATCCCACAGTTGATAATAGTTTGATCCGTCCTGCTGTGCGATAAGCGGGAAAATATCTGTAAGCACACAGTTCACAGCCGACAGATTTCCCGTATTGGAAACGGTAAGTTCATATACTACTGTATCGCCTGAATATACAGGAGATGAATAATATTGAGTTTTATCTGTTAATACGCCGTTTATGGAATATATTTTTTTATCTATTGAAAGGTCAACTTTTGCAGGAATAGTAGTATCATAATAGTTTCCGTTTATTCCCGCAGAATTATTAATGCTGCTTATGTCGTTATATACATCTACATATCCGTTATAGCTGATTTTTGCGGTCTGAAGTATCGCACTGGCGTTCTCATACTCCAGTCTGTTTACCTTCCACGTAATCGTGTAAGTATCTTTTTCTGCATCATAAACATACGATCCGGTAATTTCTGTCTCCTGACCGCCTGTATTAAGAGTTCCCGTTATAGTTCCTGAATTATTGTGGACAGTCTCAGGCATAAGTCCGCCGCTCATTATATCTGTTACCGTCAGATAGCCGTCTTCATCGTAGTCGTAGTCGCTTCCTTTATTGGTAAGAGTGATTTCATAAGGAATTCGATAAATTCCGTTTCCCTCAGCTATAGGATTTGAACCGCTTCTTTTTGAAATAGCTATGTTTATCGCGCGTTTTGCTCCTGTGAGCGTCGCTATTGCTCTTTTACTCGATTCTTCTCCTATATAAGTAGTATTTACCAGATTCTCTCCTTCTGCAATTTCAGAAATCTCTACATTATATTGAATTTTAATATAAGGATAACTTCCCTTGTATACATCTTCAAATGTGCCAAAATTTACAAGATATGTACCGTCGTCTTGTTGGACAACAGTAAACTTTCCGTTTCCTGCGCTTGTTCCCGGATACCATGTTTCTGTCTTCACAGTATTGCTTGCGCTATCTGTAAAGATTGAATTTTTTGAATAATATACTGTCGCCGAAGTTATTGCCAATGCATTAAGCCCCGCAGGCATCTCGTCGAGAATCGTAAAATCTAATTTACGACCGCTGGCATTGCTAAATACAATTTCGTAAACCGCCGTATTACCGGCTGTAACGTTTTTTCCGCCCAGCATACTTGCCGATTTTTTAATTGTTCTTACGACTTCTCCGGAGTAATATGCATCCAAAACAGTATTAGATGATTTAGCAATATTATCTGCTGTCACTGTCGCAACATTACTTATAAGCGATCCATCCGCCATGTTGTCGTTTACGCGTACTTTAAATGTTATATTTACTTCTTGGTCTTGAGGAATATATAATGTATCAGTATACGACAATTTATTTCCGCTGAAATTGCTATCTGCAATTTCCTTTTCCATTGTGCTTCCGTCAGCATTGTATCCCGACAACTTTGCGCTGCCCGAAACATATGTTACATAAGTCGAAAGATCGTCGGAAATGGTAAACTCCTTATTACTGATATCAAATTCAGATTGATTTTTTATCTTAATAGTATATTCTATCTCTGCTCCCGGCTCAATATATGGATTGGAGCTTGCCTTTGTAACAGAAAATGAAAGCTGCGGGTCATCAATTGCAGTTTTCACTGTGGCTTCGCTCGTCACTTTATCACCGAAAAGTGGAATAGCAGTAAATACGGCATTATTAGTTATATATAACGGTGTTCCGCCTTCGTCATAATAAGCTTTTATATCTTCCGACGGCGCAGTTATACCCGCGCCTATCAGCGTTACTTTAAAGTTAGGAACTTCCACTTCAGCCGCGTTACCTTCTTGCGTATTTTTATTTTCTACATTTAGATTGAAAGATAAAGTCTTTCGATCATCGGATACTGCCAGATCGCTCAAAGTAACTTTACTCGTTGAAAGCGGCGATTCAGGCGTTATTTCTGCTATTGCCGTACCGTTTACCGATATTGCCCACTTGCCGTTCACTATACTATATGTTACGGTTCCTTCCGGAAAGGTAAGATAATCAGGCAGCGTTATCGTTTCGCTTACAGTGTAATTATCGGTATATATTTCTCCCGATTCATCAGTATTGAAAGAAGCATTAGTTATGGTATATGTTATGTCTTTTGCAACAAGACCGTTTCTTACAGCTACAGCGTCATCCGTTTGACTTAATGTCAAATCATCCCAGCCAAAATCAGCGGTAAAGTGCATAGTACCGCCTCCGTTAATTTCCACAGGATAGCCTGCCGGTAATTCTGAAGTTGGAATAACTTCAATATCGCTTGTATTCACTGTAACATCCAACGGTTCAGTAATGCCGTTGGGATAAACGATACTAAAGTTATGTTGTATAGTCGATCCCTGTTGAAGATTAAATGTAAGGTAAAGCTTTCCTTCCTCTGTCAACAAAGTATAGGTTGTATTATTTGCCGTATAGGTATTTGTACCTCCCGGAAATTCTGTAAAGTAAGTTTCATAGTTGTCTGCGTTCTTCACAGTATTATCAGGTAATTTAATTTTGATGCCGGCGCCCAAATTTGATGACGACGACGAAATTGTAGCATACAAATGCCAAAAGCCCGCTTCCCCCATAGGCGTTTCTACACTCTCCGCTACGTTTGAATTATCGTCAAGAGGATCAAATTCAATTACTATTCCCTGCGATACTGAAAAAGCAGACGCATCGATTAATGTCAGACACATGACTACTATTAATAAAATAGCCACTATCTTTTTAACGTGTTGAATCTTTTTCATCTTTTTCCCCCAATTTCTTTCTTACTATCGATTTAATATTAAATAAATATTGCAAATGTCCTAATAATAGAAATGTCTTACAATTGCATCACAAATTTATTGCAAGCGCATTGCAAGCATCTTCCAACAGTTTTTTATTCTTCTAACTTGCGCTTATTTGCCATGGGCTGCAAACAACTTCCATCATGCGTTTTGCCAATTCTGCAAATAACTTCATTTTACGCTTTTTACCGAGGTTTTAAATAATGCACAATCCATCAAAGTAGACTTTCTTGCGCAACGTATTTTACATACGGTTTTAACCAAAATCTAAAAATTTGAGATTTTTGGTTGTTTTTCTTTGTGAATATCTACAAATATTATCCAATATTCGTTTTTTTATTTTAGCACACTTATTTAAAAAAGTCTACAAAGTTGCATAAAAAAGTTGTAGGTTTGTCAAACATATGTTACACTTTAAAGCAAAAGTCATTCAATACCTGCTCTCTTGAATTATATTTTCCGTTTTTCCACTCATCCCTTACCTGAATAAAATTATCCGGAATAGGTATTTCACGTCTGCCGAATTTCATGCCTTTAGCTTTTGCCACTGCTATTCCTTCTGCCTGTCTCTGTTTGATTGCCGCTCTTTCCGTTTCCGCTACATAAGAAAGAATTTGAAGCACCATATCCGCTATAAATATTGACGTTAAATCGTCTCGTTCCGTTCGTGTATTCAGAAGAGGCATATCCAGCACGCATATATCTATGCCTTTCTTTTTCGTCAGAAACTGCCATTGCCCCTGTATTTCCTGATAATTTCTCCCCAGCCGATCTATGCTTTTTATTACTAATAAATCTCCGGATTTAATTTTTTTTATCATTTTGGCATAGACAGGTCTGTTAAAATCTTTTCCTGACTGCTTTTCTATAAATATATTTTTCTGGCTTATGCCATATTTTTGCAACGCTTCCAATTGCCTCTCCTCATTCTGATCCCTGCTTGAAACACGGACATATCCATACTTACTGCCATTCATTTTTATTATTCCTCCTGTAGTTTTTATAGGTCTGTATCTTTATTCTATAATTTTTTTAAAAATTTATCTTGATTTTTTTTTCACAAGGTGTATAATTAAAATAACAACAGAATATTTTTCCATCAATGCACTATTTGCCACAATTTAAAAGAAGGATAGTGAGGTGATATTATGAAGACTAATTTATTAAAATTAGCTCAGAGATTATTTATTTTTGCATTGATAGTTATACTATTTATAGCTTTCTCAAAAACGGAAGCTTTAGGTAGTTCAGGGAGTTTAAATGTTAAGTATCATTCCCAGCAGGAAATTATTGATTACATAAACGCCCATCCTGCCAATATGGATTTTGATAGTCCCTCTTACCGGATTTCCTTTGACAAGAATCCCGTTCTAAGCGGTTCCTATCAAGCGGGGGTTCTTTCCAGTACTGACACCCACTCAGCTCTTAATCTGATTAATAACATCAGATACATAGCAGGCATTTCCTCAAACGTAACGCTCAAAGGCAGTTACAATGAACTGGCTCAGGCTGCATCAATAATCAGTTACGCTAACGGCAGCCTATCTCATACTCCCGCCATACCTTCCAAGATGAGCAAAACTCTTGCAAAGAAAGGCAGCTCCGGGGCAGGATCTTCTAACATAGCGTGGGCATCATGGCAAAATTGCAGTCTGGAATGGACTATCATCAACACATGGATGAGCGACAGCAGCAGCGGTAACATTTCCACACTGGGTCATAGAAGGTGGATATTAAATCCAGCTATGGGAAGTACCGGGTTTGGCGCAGTTTCAGGTTCTAAGGGAACTTACAGCGCGATGTACATATTTGATGAAAAGAGTAATGTAAAAACAAATTATCAAGTTGCATGGCCTGCACAAAATATGCCAGTTTCCTACTTCACTTCGGACTCGCCTTGGAGCATTTCCTTCGGAAAGACCCTCAACGAAAAAAAAGTTTCGGTAACGCTGACAAGGCTTAACGATAACAAAACATGGGAATTCAATTCTAAGAGTTCCGACGGAGTCTTCTACGTTAACAACAACGGATACGGTCAAAAAGGCTGCATCATTTTCAGACCTAACATTAGTGAATACAACGCGGGGAATACTTTCAAGGTTACCATAAACGGCGTTGGGACTAAAAAGATAGAATACACAGTCAACTTCTTCGATATAGCATAAAATAGTGTGTAACAAAGGTTGGTCATTTTAAAGACTTATTTAAGACTTAGTTATTAAAATTAAAAGCTGTAAAAGGAGATATTTAAAATGAATAATTTAGGCAGATAAAGCCGAAACCTGTTAAGGTATTGTGAGATAACGGGTTTCGGCTTTTTAATGCGCAAAACAGCACGCCCTCTCCTGCTGAGGCAAAGGTTTATAATTAAAAAGATTTAGGATTAAAAAGATTTAATATTAAAAAGTAGGATTAAAAAAAATTAGGATTAAAATACTAAATTGTAAAGTTATTGTATTTTTATACATTAAATTGCTAAAGTTATAATGAATTAAACTATTAAAGTATTAAACTGTTAATGCATAAAATTATTAAAAAAATACATTAACCTTTTAGCGGATTTATAAGTAGAATATAACGGGAGCAATCAGCCGGCCCTTAAATTAGAGAAAATAAAGAGAGGGCTAACTCATAGCCTCCTCTCGCATCACCGGACATGCCTTAGACGCACGGCGGTTCAATAATGCTTTCATCCATCTACGGTTTATCAGATCATCAATAATCTCGTTAAAATTGCTTTTGCATTATCGCTAGTTCAGTATCGCCTAAACGACATATCTTTTCAAGTAAGCCGTCTAAACATTTTTTATCTGTAAGAGGATTCATCAATGTAATCCGCAGATAGAATTTACCCCCTACTTCTGTACTTACCACATAATATGTTCCTTCTTGAAGAAGTTTTTCTGCAATTTTTTTATTTATTTCATCGCAATCCGTTCCACCCGCTATGTATCTAAAGCATACTATGTTGCTGCTTGGCTTAAGAGCCAGCTCCAGCTCTTTTCGGTTTTCTATCATTTCAGCAAACTGTTTACCCAAGTCATAGAGAGTATCTACATTTTGACGATAAATCTCATCTCCATACATGCGCATAATCGCATAGGTATGAAGAATAGTAATCGGTTTGGTACATTCCAATGTGTGTTTCGCCGAGTTATACCATTCCTCTGAAAGCTGATCCTGCCATAAATACGCGGCTTTAGGAGAAAATGCGCTGATTTCTTTATTTCCTGCATTAAAAATAATTGCGGTGGAAAGAGGCGGCGTAAGCATCATTTTATGAAAATCTATAATCAGAGAATCCGATCTTTCAATTCCCTTCAATAAATATTTATATTTGTTGGAGAAAATTGCTGCTCCGCCATGGGTTCCATCTACATGAAACCATAACTTATGCTTTTTTGCAAAGTCTGAAATCCCTTCCAAATCATCGTGCGCTCCGACGGAGGTTGTGCAAGCACAACCGACAATACAAAACACAATTTTTCCCTCTGAAACTGCTTGTCTATACAAATCTTCCAATAAATCGGTGCGGACACTGAACTTCTCATCAACCGGAATCTTAATAATATTTTCATTTTTAATTCCCATAATCTTTGCTGCACGCTCTACGCTGTAATGCGCTTCGCAGGATACCATAATCGCCAGCTTGTGATAATCCTCCTCTGCTATTCCCAAGGAGGTTCGGGCAGTTACAAGGGCAGTAAGGTTTCCCATGGAGCCTCCGGATGTTACAAATCCAGTAGCCCTACTATCGTATCCGAATTTTTCCGCCAGATGTTTGATTATCACCTTTTCCATGGCATTTCCCGCCATTCCAAGTTCGTATACGGTTGTACAGTTATTAAGATAACCGATCACAGCAGAAGTAAGCGCAGTAGCAGGCAGCGTTACTGCAACTTGATGACCTACATAGCCTTTATTATGAAAATTAATTGGGTGGGAAAAAACATCTTTCATAAGTTCAGGCAATTGTGTTTTATTCTCATCATAAAAATCATCGTTCCAAAATTTATATTGTGCTTCAGGCGATAGCCACGTAATTGTTTTGTCCGGTTTCTCAGCTTGGGATTTCTCAAGTTCTTCCGCCAGCATATCCACTATTTTATGTCCGCTCTTCTTAAATTCTGCCGGGGAATATGCTTTATAAAGTAAATTTTCCATGGTATTCATATAATATCTGCCTTTCTTATATCTTAAAATTAATTTTAAACTGTTTAAAAATTATTCATTGGCAAGCCAACCCTTGCAAACATCTATCCATTCTACAGGTGAGGCATGTTCCACCAATTCCTCAAGAGATAATTTTATTGTGCTGTTCAAACTTCCTCCTGCTGTATAAAGAATATTAAATCGCTTTAATGAATCATCCATATATACCTGAACACCCTCATTTAAAGCAAAAGGACAAACAGCGCCGGGTAAATGACCGATTATCTCCTCCATCTGATTTGACGGTATCATTATAGCTTTCTAGTGGAAATAGGCTTTATATTTGGTATTATCCACCTTAGCATCACCTGCCATCACAATTAAAATCGGTTGGTCTTTAACTAAGAACGACATTGTTTTAGCAATCCTTGCCGGTTCACATCCAATAGCCTTTGCGGCATGTTCCACTGTATCGCCAATATCCTCTCTCACAACAACTCTATCTCCAAGACCGACTCTGTCAAAATAGTTTTTTACTTTTTCGTAGGACATTTTCTTTCACCTCTCTTTTAGCTCATTTATATATCTTAATATTGCTTTTAAATTTACTTCATTATATCTCTCGGCATATAATAAGTAAGACGAATATTTCTAATGTTAATATTAGAAATAACGATTTATAATTCAATATATGTTCTCTGATACGCTTATTTAATTGAATTAAAAAAATAGGGCAAGTCCTTTGATAAATGCCGATAAGGAAGTTTTGAAAACAAACCAACCTAACGACTGATAAACAGGATTGCAAAATAAAAGAAGCAGTTTAACACTATAATTCTAGATGTTAGACTGCTTCTTTGTTATTAAAAAAGGGCTCTATAATAAATGTTGGGGTGGGCGAAAATAAATCGCCTGTCTCA
>CAZYWO010000014.1:0-29166 GCA_964651095.1 uncultured Oscillospiraceae bacterium
GTATAATGAAAGACGTACCTGCTGGTACATAAATACACAAACGACTTTCTTTGCGATAACTGCGAATACTTTTACAGAGGAAAAACAATGGCTTACGATGGAATAGTTACATGCGCCGTAGCGCGCCAACTTAAGGATAAAATATATATGGGTAAAATCGAAAAAGTTTATCAGCCTGAAACTGACGAACTAGTCTTTAATATACACACTAAAACCGGTAATTGTAAACTTTTTGCGTCTTCTGGCTCCGCACATGCAAGAGTTCATTTTATTGAAGATAACCCGGTCAATCCCCCTGCGCCTCTGGCGTTTTGTATGCTGCTTCGCAAGCACCTGCAAGGTGGGCGTATAATCGGAGTAGAGCAAAACGGTTCGGAACGCATTATTGAAATTTCTGTAGAAACTCTCAATGAATTGGGCTTCTCCGTCTCAAAAAAATTAATTTTTGAAATCATGGGTAAGCACAGCAATATTGTTTTAATAGATATTTCCAGCGGTAAAATCATCGACTCAATTAAAAGAGTTTCTTTTGACGTAAATCGCGTAAGACAAATACTTCCCGGCATGATTTATCAATATCCGCCCCGGCAAGATAAAATTCCATTTAAAGAAATCACGTATCAGCAGCTCACAGCCCTTCCTAAAGATGGAAAGACAATTCTTCGCACCGTTGGCGGAATCGCTCCTGCTTTTGCTGATGAACTTGCACTCTACGAAGGAGAGCAGCGCTGGGAATATTTTTGCAGCGTGAAAGAAGAAGTGGAAAACAGCGTTTCAGATGGATCTTTCGTTTATCTTGACCATGACGAAAATCCCATTGATTTTTATCCGGTTCCCCTTACCGAACTTGAAAAAAATTGCAAGGTTGTAGGCTTCAGTAATATGAGCGGCGCGCTGGAATATTACTTTAGCAAAAAAGAATCCTCCAATCAGGGTCGCCAGAAGTCTCACGACTTGATTAAGTCCGTATCCGCCTCGCTGGATAAAATGTATCTAAAGAAAAAACGTCTTTCCGAGGATATTCTAAAGGCTGAAAACTCGGAAGATTTAAGGCTATACGGCGAACTTCTTACCGCCAATATTCATCTGGTAAAACCGGGGATGAAAGCGGTTGAAGTGATAAATTATTACGACGGTTCTACCCTAACCATACCTTTAGATGTCAAACTATCGCCGTCAAAAAATGCCCAGCAATACTTTAAAAAATACGGTAAATCTAAAACCGCCGTTAAGGAAAAGCAAATACAACTTGAAGAAAACGATGCGGAAATCAGTTACCTTGAGTCGGTTCTCTCCTATCTGGAAAATACCGACGATGTAAACGAAATAGAAAGTTTGAGAAATGAACTTGTTGAAACAGGATATGTAAGGCGGCGAAAACAGACAGGCGGTTTCCGCGAAAAGAAATATAAACCTATGCCGCACAAATATGTTCTTTCAAACGGTATGAGCGTGCTGGTAGGTAGAAATAACAAGGAGAACGACTTCCTCACCACTAAAATTGCAGGCAGTAAAGACCTCTGGCTGCACACCAAAGATATCCCCGGTTCACACGTAATCGTGCAGAGCGGCGGCAATGAGCTTGATGAAGTTTCCATATTTGAAGCTGCTGCTATCGCCGCTTATCATAGTAAAGGCCGAATATCCGAAAACGTTCCGGTGGACTATGTTCCCGTTAAATATGTAAAAAAACCTGCCGGTGCTAAGCCCGGAATGGTAATATTTACTAACAATAGAACTGTTTGGGTAAATCCTGCCCTACCTAATGTAAAAAAACAGAATACTGAATAAATGTTAAAGACGCCTTCCCATTGGGAGGCGTCTTTAATGACATATTTTATATCTTCATTTACATTTTTTATATTTTTATTTACATTATATGCTTTACTCCATTTGCTGCAAGATCATATTGAAGTATTCCAGATAATCGTTGAAAATATCTCCGAAGAAAATGTTAGTATCGCCGCCTGATACCGTAGCTACTGCCTGTGAAAAATCTTCAGATGCTACAAAGTCAATGCTTATTTCGAGCATTTTTCCGTTCACATCCGCATTACCTTCCAAAATGCTTTCATAGAGCCTGTTATCATCGCTGACTTCCACTCTGTTCATTTCTCCGTCTTCAATGGTAAAATCATAAGTATTATCTCCAAGAACAAGTTTTCCTGTTCCTCCTACATCAATGATTTCACCGTCTTCAGACGCATTAAATTCAGTAAAATTCAGATTAAGCTCTGATTCCATGCTTAGACTCTCTGAATCGTCGATTCCAAAAACAGAAAGATCAGATTTTTTCATATATTCAACATCTTCTTCCCTATCAGATATTTTTAATGTAATATCTTTAGATTGTGAATCATCTGACTGCGTTTCCCCATTACCGCAGCCGCAAACTGCAAACACCATTATTAAACATACCGCCACACTTACAATTTTTTTCATTTTCTCCCCCTTATTTTAAAACATTCCCTTTTTTAACCATTATGCCTATAAGCTCTTTATAAACTCAATGGCTTTCTTAATGACTTCCTCTCCTGTCTGACCCTTCGGCCCTCCATTATGGATTTCATGGTAATATCCTTCCCACTCCACAAGGGTAAAGGCTTCCTTATCCTGAAGTTTGGCAAACTCCCTGCTTCCCTCTATCGAACAGATTTTATCCTCTGTACCGTGCATTAAAAGGCAAGGAGTTTTACGGGCTCTGCCGTTGTCCTCGTTAGTTCCCTTTTCCAGAGCAGTTCCTATGGTAAATCCCTGAAATGCACATAACATGGAAACATTAGCATGGACCATCGGATCGGAATTATATGGTCTTACATATTCTACGTTGCCAAGCTGGTCTTCCGGAAAGGCCTGTTTGATAGTCATCTTAGGAGCAATCTTGGACATGAGTTTTACAGCCTGATACAACGTTCCCGTTACAGGACGCACCAGCCTAATCCAAGGCGCTGAAATTATGTATCCGCAAGGTATATCGTTATGTCCTCCCCTTGCTCTGTAATCAAGAGTGATATTTCCGCCCATGCTGTGTCCATACATAACTATTGGAATATTCGGATATAATTTCTGAGCGTGTTCAATCAAAGCATCTATGTCTTTTAAAACTTCTTCTCTTGGCGCACAGTGGCCTCTTACACCTTCCGTGCGTCCATGTCCGCGTAAATCCATCGATACAACAGCGATCTTTTCCTTGTTAAAATATTCTGCTACTCTTGAAAATCTTCCTGCGTGTTCACCAATTCCATGAATCAGTACAACCACCTTTTCAGGATTTTCACAAGGAAAATGATAGCCTGCAATTTTAAAATTTCTTCCTTCCAAATCAAATAATTGATACATTTTAAACTCCTTTCAAAATGATAATTACAAAAAATGACCAAAATATTACATAAACCGACTTATTTTTTACATTTTTCCCCTTTTTCTATTTATTTCTCCAAAAATTGTGTTACTATTTTCTTACATTCTTAGCTTTGGCTTAGATAATCAGAAAAAGGAGGTTTTATACCATGAGACGAACTTGTTATTGTTGTTTCCTGTGTGGGAACATATATCACAATATTGCGTTTAAAGGAGGCTATGTATGTGAAGACTGCATTGATTATATTAAGTCACAAAGCTAAGATTTAAAAAATCAATTAAAATAACTCGGCGTTTAAATCGAAAAATTCCAAATTAAAATTAAATGACGTGTTCAAGCACTTTCCCTTTATAAACACAACAATACTATGCAGTTAATAGCCTCATAGGAAAATAGGGGAGGTTTTACCTCCCTTTCCTTTTTTGCCTGTTTTTTTCAATTCTTTCGGCATGCTTTTCCCTGTTTATGCGTTTTTTTGTTTTAGGTTTCATAACGGAGTAACCGAATTTTCCAAGAGGAGATTTTCTAATTCCGAAATACTCTCCGTGTACATATGACAGAATCCCTGCCTCACCAAGATTGATCCTGCCTTTTTCATCCACCAACTTCTCATCCACATGAATCGCTGCAATCTCTGCAATGAACATATCATGGCTGTTAAAGCGTTTAATTTCTGTAACACGACATTCCAAATTGACGGGAGATTCTTCAATCATGGGGCACCTTACTATATCTCCCTCTGTAGGAGTAAGCTGCATTTCATTAAACTTGTTCACATCTCTGCCCGACTTTACGCCGCAATAGTCTGTAGCAAAGGTTAGCTGCTCGGTAGTTAAATTGATTACAAACTCCCGGTTTTTTTCAATAATATCATGAGAATACCTTGAAGGTCTAACAGAAATATACGTCATAGGCGGATTTGAATTTATAATCCCTGTCCAAGCTATAGTTATGATGTTTTTTTCTTCTCCCTCACCACAGGAAACCATTACAGCGGGAACAGGAGCGAGCATGGCTCCCGGTTTAAAACTTTTCTTCAAAAAACTACCTCCTCAGTTTTTCAAGTATCTTATCAAAATCTTCGGGTATGGGTCTTTCAAATTCCATATATTCTCCTGTGGCAGGGTGTACAAACCCGAGTACCTTAGCGTGGAGCATCTGCCCTTCTTCTGTCAGTGCAGGTTTTTTAGGCCCGTAAACCATATCTCCCACCAGAGGATGGTTAAGGTAAGCCATATGCACTCTTATCTGATGGGTTCTTCCGGTCTCAAGGCGAGCTTCGATTAGAGTATAGCGCCCAAACCTTTCGAGAACTTTCCAATGAGTCACCGCTCTTTTTGAATTTTCCCTATTAACCGCTTGACGCAGGCGGTTTTTAGGATCTCGGCCTATGGGTGCGTCAACGGTTCCTTCATCTTCCAAAAAGTTGTTATGTACCAAGGCCACATATTTTCTGGTTATGGAATGGACTGCCAGTTGGTTGGACAATGATTCGTGCGCCTTATCATTTTTTGCAATCATTAAAAGTCCGCTGGTATCTTTGTCGATTCTGTGCACAATTCCCGGTCTTATAATTCCGTTAATGGACGAAAGTCTGTTGCCGCAATGATACATAATTGCATTAACCAGAGTTCCTGTATAATTTCCTGCCGCCGGATGAACTACCATCCCTTTCGGTTTATTTACTACAAGCACATCGTCGTCTTCATACACGATATCTAAAGGTATGTCTTCTGCTTCTACTTTAAGAACTTTAGGCTCAGGAATAGTTATTTCCACATTATCGCCGCAAATTGCCTTATACTTTTTCGATGTACAGATTTGGTCGTTTATTTTTAATCCTCCGCTTTCAATGATTTTTTGAAGAAAACTTCGGGAAGTTTCAGGTAATAGCAAAGAAAGCACTAAATCAATTCTAGTGCTTTGAAATTCTTTATCTATTAAAAATGTATATTTTTCCTGTTGGCTCATTATCTTCACCTATGTATTTTTCGATGTTTCTTTTTATCAGATTTGTCGAATACAAACATAAACAAAACTAAAAATCCACATCCAACACATATAGCAATATCGGCTACATTAAAGACCGGCCAAAAATTGAAATCAAACATATCCGTCACAAAGCCGAAACGCAGTCTGTCGATCAGATTTCCAAACCCGCCCGAAATTATAAGTTCCATGGCTAAAAGCAATGTCCAATGGTCATCCTTATGGTTTTCCATATACCACACAGCAAAACACAGTGCAAGCGCCGGCACAAGAATAATCAATATTTCTCTGCCGGAAAACAGGCTGAACGCAGCCCCTCTATTCTGCACATAAGTAATGCTGAAAAAATCCTCGATTATTTCTACACTCTGTCCACAGTACATAGTCTCACGAATGAGAAACTTAAGCAGATAGTCAAGTATCAAAATTAATGCAATAATCAAATACCGGAATTTTTTCATCTAACGTGTACCATAGTCCTTGTTAAGTCTTGGGCCTTATCGGTTTCTTCTACTGTCTGATTATCCGTTTTAGTCTGTTTTTCGGATGGCGATACATCTGCCTCTTCGGTTATGTTCTTAGCTTTAGGCTCTAAATTATTTAAAGAATCATCAGTCGGATTTGCTACATGGGTAACTCCATCTGTAGCCGCCATTGAAGCCGGAACGAAATCATTTTCAAAATCGGCAAGAAAATCCGTACTTCCAAAGTCCAGTCTCTCCAGCTCGGCTTCAAGCATTTTCTTATATCTTTCTTTAAGCGTCTCCACTCTGCCTTTGAGCCTGTTTCCCTCATCTGTATATTTGGAGATTGACTCTCTGGCTTCTCTTGTGATGAGATTAGCCTCCAGTTCTGCGTTCTTAAGAAGAATGTCTGCGCGTCTCTCAGCGCTGGCAGCAATATCATTCATCAGAGATCTTGCTGACTCTAAAGTCTCATACACTGATGTTTCAGTGGACATGTGCTTGTCAACCTGCACATGAGCCTTACTCAGCTCATTTTTAAGCTGTTTATTCTCCCTTATGAGCTTTTCCATGTCTAAAATGATTAAATCTAAAAATTCGTCAACTTCTTCTTCGTTATATCCCTTTTTTGCTCTTGAAAATTCTTTGTTTTCAATATCCGCAGGTGTAATCACTTTTCTCTTCCTCCCAATCCTTAATCCAAATTAAAATATTATAGCCACGATCCTTACCAGAACATTAGTTATTACCTGCAGCAATATAAGCGCAAGAAATAGGGAAAAATCCATCATTCCGGTGTTAAACCTGCTGAGCAGTTTACGGCAAGGAGCCACAATAGGCTCCGTGAAATTAATCAGCGCGCCATATATTTTGCCTATAGGGCTGTACGGATCCCTTGCAAACCAGCTCAAAATCGCTCTGATAAGTATAGCTGAACTGATTATCTCCGCAAACATATATATGGCATAAATTAAAATTGACTTCATCGGTCCTCCTATCTCCACGGATTTTTATTTCCGCTGAATTCAAACCCTCTTTCCTCTTGATTTGCAGCAATATCGACACTTTCAGGTGCAAAAATAAAAATATTGTTGGCTACTTTTTGAACATTTCCGTTAAGAGCGTATGTAGCGCCGCTAAGAAAGTCGAAAATCTTCTTAGCCGTTTCCGTTTCAATCTTTTCAAGATTGATAATGACAGGTCTCCTGCCCTTTAAACTATCCACCAATTTAGGGCATTCATCAAAGCTTTTAGGTTCTATTACAATCAACTTAAAGGCGTTGGTTCCCGCAATAGATATCCTTTTTTCCAGCGGAACTGCCTTTACAGATTCGGCGCCTCTGGGCTGAAAACTGCTCACAGATTTTCTTTCCTCGCTGCGAATTTCTTCCTTCATGGATCTTACCTCTTCTTCAGTAAAATCATCGTCAATTTCCTCAATACCTACCAGTTTTTTAAAAGTGTCTGAAAATCCCATGTTATCCTCCTGTCTTCCTCTATTCACCTTGTTTTTTAGAATAATCTCTGGCTCCAAAAATCATCGTACCCACTCTGATAAGATTGGAACCTGCCTCTATCGCAACCTCAAAATCATTTGACATACCCATGGACAGGTATTTAAAATCCAGATTGGAATGTTCAATTTTTCCGTATTGGTCGTACAAGTCTTTTACCTGTTTGAAATATATTGCTGCATCTTCCGGATTGTCCTCAAAAGGAGCTATACACATAAGCCCTCTGATTTTTACATTGGGGCATTGCCTAAGAATGTCTTCAATTAGCTGACCTGTTTCCTCGGTGGTGATCCCGAACTTACTCTCCTCCATAGCTGAATTTACCTGAATCAATATATCCATGGTAAGATTATGCTGCCCGGCTCTCTTGTCGATTTCCTGGGCAAGTCTCAAAGAATCTACCGAATGTATCATATCAACCTTATCTATTATATACTTGACCTTGTTAGTCTGCAGATGACCAATCAGATGCCATCTGGCAGGTTTAACCCGATCATATTTATTCATAATTTCCTGCACCTTGTTCTCGCCGATATCGGTGATTCCGCAATCGATGGCTTCGTTTATTTCATCTACATCGTGAAGTTTAGTAACAGCCACCAGAAGCACATCGTCGCCGCTTCTTCCTGAGCGTTTGGCAGCTTCTTTCTTGAGTTGATTCACATATGCAATGTTTTCTTTAATTGGCATCCTGCTCACTTCCTTTTGTTTCTTCTGTTTTATCTTCAGTTTGTTTTTGATTTTCTTCATCCTGGTCATCAGCAACTTTTTTTATTCTCAAAATTTCGTCGTAGCTTTCGACGGTTTCCACCTGATTACCCTCAGAATCGGTGAAAAGATTTTTTTCTACAACTGTAACGTCGCCTTGACTGGATAAAATTTTTATAGGAACAAATTTATTTGTTCCAAGTATGCTGACTACGTAGACGCCTTTCTGTCCGTCTTCTTCCACAATGCTGTCTGTCTCAAGCAAGAGACCGCTTTTGTTGGATTTAATCAGCTTACAAGTACCTGTTCTTATTTTGTCAAAATCTTTATAATATCTGTCGCATGACAAAATAATCTGATTTTTTTCCCCTTGAGGATTAATCTGGGATACTACCATCTGCAAATAAGTTTCATCACTGAATTTCACACTGATTGACTTGTCCACTTCAAATCCTTCAATTTGATCGTCTGTAAGCCAGCATATTATGTACCACATTTTATTATCTACTACTTTAAAGATTGGACTGCCTGGCTGAGCACTTTCCTCTACACAGTTTTTAACAGGATTTTTTTCCTCTCCTTGTTCATCTTTAGTATTTAAAGCGCTTTCAGTAATTGTTTCCATTCCATCTGGAATGTATACCGTCTCCAGTCCATCGTAGTAATAGCTTATTATTCCGCGTGACTGTGAATAATAAGCGGTAGTTCCCACGGTTACAATTTTACTGTTTTTTCGCATGAGCTCTCCGGCAGAAATCACTCTGTCCACATCGCCGCTGTTCTCGGAAGTATAAAGTTTTTCGTCTCTTACAACAAGGAATTCACTTTCTTCGCCTATTTCCAGCGTTCCATATTCGGCTCTGTATGTTGTCACGAAAATATCCGAAACCGTAGGTACGATATATATGCACAAATATAAGATTACAAACAGTACTATAAAAGCAGCTATCCATATTCTGATTTTATTATTTTTTGTCTTCTTCATCTTCTTATAATACCACAAAATGTTGGGGGTTACAATAAGTCCGTTAAGGTTTTAATACTATTTCATCAAGTATTTTTTTTTCATCTTTCGACAATTTTTTCCCTTTGGAAAGATATTCCTCAAAAAGGTCAGGTCTTCGTTCTCTGGTAAGCTCTAAAGAATTGCGGAGTTGCCATAAATGGATGAGTTTGTGATTTCCGTTAAACAAAACTTCCGGTACCTCCATACCTTCATATTCCCTTGGTTTAGTATACTGATTGTACTCAAGCAATCCGGAATATATGGATTCTTCCGTAGCTGATTCCCTAGTACTCAGAACGTTGGGAATAAATCTTGAAACTGAATCTATCAAAACCATTGCCGGAAGCTCGCCTCCGGTAAGGATATAGTCGCCTATAGATATTTCTTCCATTTCCCAATAATCTAATACTCTTTGATCTACTCCCTCATAATGACCGCAAAGAATTACCACTTCATCCATCGCTGCAAGTTCTGTTATTTTTTCCTGATTTAGAACTCTTCCTCTGGGAGACATGTACAAAATTTTCTTTCCCTTGGCGTCTATGGATTTCAGCGCATCAAAAATGGGCTGTGCCAGCATAACCATACCTACGCCTCCGCCAAAGGGATAATCGTCGGCTTTTTTATGCTTATTCGTGCTGAAATCTCTGATATTTATCAAATTAATGTCTAAAATACCTTTTTCTCCGGCTTTTCCTAAAATACTGCTTTCAGTTACGGCAGTAAACATTTCCGGAAAAAGTGTCAAAACATTTATCTTCACTGTTTAAAGTTCCTTTTCTGTTTTATGCTTCAATGGCGTTGTCAATAAAGCCCGGAATAAGGCTGACTTTAACGCTTCTTTCTTGAATGTTTACTTCTTTTATAAACTCGCCTACGGCTGGTATCAGCACCAATTTACCTGAATTTGTTTTAACTTGGTAAATGTCTTGAGCTGAATTTTGAAGTACGTCGGTAATTTCACCTATAATGCTCGATGATTCCCGATCGTATACAGTGCATCCGATCAGATCTTTAACATAAAAAGTATCCTCCGGCAGTTTCCTTAAGTCTTTTTCTGTGATATATATGTCGCAGTCTTTCAGAGCTTCGGCGCCGTTTCGATCGTCGACGCCTTTAAGTTTGAGTATTACCATATTTTTTTGATAACGTACATTCTGAATTATATATTCTGCAAATTGTTTATTTTTCGCTACTAAAATTTGTGAAAGTTCTTCAAATCTTTCCTTGTAGTCGGAATAGTGATATACTTTAACTTCGCCGCGCAGGGCTGCTGCATTCACAATCTTTCCTATTTTAATTTTTTCCACGTAAATTCTCCCAGATACAAATGCAGGCACATGTTCTTTTATTTGAATCATGTGCCTATTTTTAATATGCAATCAAATCATTACTCTTTAACGATTTCTACTGTCACCTTTTTATTTTCTTTTATGGCCGCAGCCTTAACAACGGTACGCAGCGCTTTTGCGATTCTTCCCTGCTTACCTATAACTTTACCCATATCGTCCGGAGCAACTCTTAACTGAATAACTGTTCCTTGACGGCCGTCGGTTTCTGTAACCACTACGCCTTCCGGGTTGTCTACAAGTGACTTAGCAATTGCTTCAACCAATTTAGTCATTAGTTTTCACCGTTTCCTTATTATTCGATAATTCCAGATTTTTTAAACAAAGCTTTTACAGTTTCTGTAGGCTGTGCGCCGTTTCCCAACCATTTTTTAGCTTTTTCCGCGTCAATCTTAATGTCCTTAGGATCTGTCATCGGATTGTAGTAACCTATTTCTTCGATGAACTTACCGTCTCTTGGGGCTCTTGAATCCGCAACCACTACTCTGTAAAAAGGCTGTTTGTGTGCGCCCATTCTCTTTAATCTGATTTTAACCATTTTTAAAATTCCTCCTTAAAATAATCCTTTAAATCTTGTATTTTTTTTCATAAAGTTTGGGTTGTTGAATTGTTTCATCAACTTTTTTGTGTCCTCATACTTTTTGATCAGACTGTTTATTTTGCTTACCGGCTGTCCGCATCCGGCAGCGATTCTCCTGCGCCTGCTGGCATTAAGCAAAGATGGATTTCGGCGTTCTTCCAAAGTCATGGAACATATAATTGCTTCCATTTGTTTAAATTCCTTTTCACTTTTTTCTATCTCGGAATCGCTGACAGACTTAGAGTTCATTCCCGGAAGCATTTCCAGCATCTTGCCTATACCTCCCATTTTCTGAACTTCACCCATCTGATCCAAGAAGTCTTCCAAAGTGAATTCATTTTTACGAAGCTTTTTCTCAAGCTTTGCCGCCTTTGCCTCATCAAAGTTTTCCTGCGCTTTTTCTATTAATGAAAGCATATCTCCCATTCCAAGGATTCTGCTTGCCATTCTTTCAGGATGAAAAGGTTCAAGAGCGTCAAACTTTTCTCCCATACCTATAAACTTAACAGGTTTACCGGTTACTTTCTTCGCGGAGAGTGCGGCGCCGCCTCTTGCATCGCCGTCCATCTTAGTCATGACAATGCCGTCAATTCCCAGTTTTTCATTAAACCCTTCCGCTGCATTTACAGCGTCTTGACCTGTAAGAGCATCTACTACCAGCAGAATTTCATGAGGCTTAACTGCCTTCTTAACTCTTACCAGTTCCTCCATAAGTTCTTCATCGATCTGTAAACGACCCGCCGTATCCACGATAAGGACATCGAAACCCCTTCTTTCGGCTTCCTTACGGGCTTTAAGTGCAATATCTTCTGCAATCATATTGCCTCGGTCAGTAAAAACAGGAACATCAACTGTTCTTCCCACGACTTCAAGCTGATCGATAGCCGCCGGTCTGTATATGTCGCAGGCAGCCATCATGGGTTTCTTGCCATTTTTCTTTAAATAATTTGCCAGTTTGCCGCAGGTGGTCGTCTTACCTGTACCTTGCAATCCTACCATCATCAGTACTGTAAAGCCGCTTGGAGAATAAGTCAGTTTACTGCCTGTTCCTCCCATCAGTTCGATAAGTTGTTCATTTACAATCTTTATCACCTGCTGACCTGGAGTAAGGCTCTCAAGAACCTGAGAATTCATGGCTTTTTCCTTGACCTGCGCAACGAATTCTTTTACAACCTTAAAATTGACGTCAGCTTCTAAAAGAGCAAGCTTGACTTCGCGCATTGCTTCGTTTATGTCACCTTCCGTCAGAACTCCCTTGCCGCGGAGCTTTTTAAAAGTTCCCTGTAATTTTTCTGATAAATTCTCAAATGCCATAATAGATTTATTCCTCTAATTTATTGATAATGCTCTTGATTTCTTCCAGTTTTTTCGCGCTGCTTTCATTAAAAGCCTCAGTTGCCAATTGATCGATTTTTTCATCTATTTCAGCGATTGCGCGTCTTGATTTCATTAGTTTTTCCACAAGCCCCAGCTTTTGTTCGTATTGGCTGAGTGCGTTTTCTGCCTTTTTTAATGTATCGTGTACCGCCTGACGTGAAATACCGTATTCTTCAGCGATCTCTGCGAGAGAAAGATTTTCCTCATGGTAAAATTCCATCACTTCCCTCTGTCTTGCGGTTAAAAGACTCCCGTAAAAATCAAACAGAAGGCTTGTCTTTTCAATACTTTCAATACTTCCAACGATACTTCTTTCCACGGTTTTCTCCTGTTGTAAAGTAAAATAACTTTACGCCCTTTTTAACTTCTGTTACTATAACATAACTCCACGTTGGTGTCAAGTGTTTTTACTTGAAAGTATGTCAGTTTTTTAGTCGGTGTGAAGATTTGAAATGTTTTATATGCGAGGTCACAATACGAGGCATCGTAATGATCGTCATGACCTTTACAAAAACATGGAAAAGCAGGCTGCTAAATACAGCCTGCTTTTCGGTTTTAAATTTAAACAAACGTAGAATTATTCACTGAGATCTTGTTTAATTCTCAGATAATCAACTATCATTTTTACGCATTTATCAAAATCGACTTTGCTGGTGTTTAGGCAAACGTCGTAATTTCTTGCGTCATTCCACTCCATATTGGTAAAATATTTGTGGTACTGGGCTCTTTCTCTGTCGTACTTTTCAATGAGTTTCTTCGCTTCTTCATCATCGACGCCGTTATATTCCATAACGTTCTTGATGCAGCTCTCTGAATCAGCGTGGATAAATACTTTAACCACGTTAGGATTATCTTTTAGAATATGATGCGCACATCTTCCTACGATAATACACGGTTCATCTTTTTCGGCTAGTTGTCTGATGAAATCAGCCTGCAAATTGAAAAGATTTTCCCTTGAAAGGAATTCATTACTGTCAGGCGACGCAATTTGTCCGGGAACATACTTCCTAAACGGATTTTTCTTCTTGTGAGTTTCGTCAGCCAGATTAAACAACGCCTCATTTATCCCTGTATGCTCCGAGACTAATCTGATAAGGTCTCTGTCATAATACTTTATGTCCAGAGCTTTCGCAAGACGCTTGGCAATCTGTTTGCCGCCGCTTCCATATCCTCTGGCAATAGTTATAATAAAACTATTCATAATGTCCTTCCTTTCAATTTTATTCACCCAAATATGCTTTCTTAACTGAATCAGTATTCATAAGTTCTTTAGCATCGCCTTCCAGAACGATCTTTCCCGTCTCCAGAACGTAAGCTCTGTCAGCTATTTCTAAAGCCTTTTTAGCGTTCTGCTCTACCAAAAGGACTGTAGTGCCGGAAGCTCTGATCTCCTCGATAATCTTAAACACTTCACCTACGAACAAAGGTGAAAGCCCCATGGAAGGTTCATCCATAAGAACTATTTTAGGTTTGGACATAAGCGCTCTTCCCATTGCCAACATCTGCTGCTCACCGCCGGAAAGAGTTCCTGCCACTTGTTTTGCTCTCTCTTCAAGACGGGGAAATTTTTCATAAACCTTTCTCAAGGTTTCCTCAATGTCGCTTTTATCCTTTCTTGTGAAAGCGCCCATTGTAAGATTCTTATATACCGTTAGCTGCTGGAAAATGCGTCGTCCCTCCGGAACATGGGCCATACCCATTTCTACAATTTTATGAGGAGGTGTTTTTAATAATTCCTTGCCTTCAAAAATTACACTGCCTGACTTTGCCTTAAGCAATCCGGTGATGGTATGCAGTGTTGTGGTTTTTCCTGCGCCGTTGGCGCCTATAAGAGCTATAACTTCTCCCTGGTTTACATCAAAGGAAATCTTTTTAATCGCATTGATGGAACCGTAATTGACTTCCAAGTCTCTTACTTCTAACATTGCCATATTATAAATCTCCTTTCCTAATCTCCGAGATATGCTTTAACTACTTCAGGGTTTTTGAGAACTTTGCTTGTCTCGCCCTGCGCCAGCACAGTTCCAAAGTTAAGAACCGTGATTTCTTCACAAATACCTGCAACCAGCCTCATATCGTGTTCAATCAGCAAAATTGTCATATCGAAAGTGTCTCTTACAAACCTTATGGTATCCATAAGTTCCTGAGTTTCGTTAGGGTTCATTCCCGCAGCCGGTTCGTCGAGAAGCAGAAGTTTAGGCGAAGTCGCAAGGGCTCTTGCAATTTCCAGCTTTCTCTGTTTACCGTAAGGCAAATTCGATGCAAGAAAATCCTTTTCTTCATCAAGTCCAAAAACTTCCAAAAGTTCCATCGCCTTCTCATTCATCTGCTTTTCAACCTTAAAATATGAAGGTAATCTGAAAATTCCCTCTGCCGTATTGTACTTATAATCGTTGTGCAGACCTACCTTTACGTTATCCAGCACGCTGAGCTGTTTAAACAGCCTGATGTTCTGGAAAGTTCTGGCAATGCCCTTTTTGTTAATTTCTATAGTACTGTGACCTGTGAGTTTTTCACCGTCAAGGAAAAAATTGCCCGTCGTTGGCTTATACACCCCCGTCAGCAAATTGAATGCGGTGGTTTTACCTGCCCCGTTAGGTCCGATGAGACCGTAAAGCTGACCTTTGTTTATTTCCAGGCTGAGTCCATCGACAGCTTTAAGCCCGCCAAAAGATATTCCCAAATTTTTGACTTCAAGCATGACTGCCATCTAACTCACCCCTTTCTTTTCTTTTTTACCGGAAACGCCTTCTATTTTAAAGCCGCCCGTCCATTTCTGAATATACTGCTGGAACGTATCATTGTTGTTGGCTATCATCATAGCAATAAGAATAATAGCATAAATCAACATTCTATAATCGCTTAATCCTCTTAAAAGTTCAGGAAGTGCAGTCAGTATAATTGCCGCTATTACAGAACCTCTCATGCTGCCGATTCCACCAAGAACCACGAATACCAGAATCAGTATTGAATAATTGTAGTCGAATTTAGTGGCGATTACAGAAGAAAGGTTATGTGAATAAAGTACGCCTGCCATGCCTGCAAAGAATGCAGATAAGACAAAAGCTATAAGTTTATGTTTAGTAATATTAATTCCTATGGATTCCGCTGCGATTCGGTTGTCTCTTATAGACATGATCGCCCTTCCTGTTCTGGAATTTACCAGATTGAGGATAACAACCAAGGTTATAAGAATAAGGATAAACCCTACGATATAGTTTGAATCATTAGGGGTTCCCGTTATACCCATTGCCCCGTTAATATAAACTTGTTTGCTTGCCGCATCAAAAGGAATTTTATTATACGCATCAATTCCTATAACTATATGAAGTCCGTTAACATCTTTAGCTATATAAAGATTGTTCATTATATTCTTGATAATTTCACCGAAAGCCAGCGTTACTATGGCAAGATAGTCGCCTCTAAGCCTCAGAACAGGAATTCCTACAAGGAAACCTATGACTGCTGCGGAAACTCCTCCGATAATTAGAGCCATAGGGAATCTAATCCATACCGACTCCAAGGAGTCCATTGTCATCATGGAAAACAAGCTTCCTATAAAAGCGCCTACACACATAAATCCTGCATGTCCAAGGCTCAATTCACCTAAAATTCCTACTGTAAGGTTAAGGGAAATGGCTAAAATAACGTTTACACATATAGGTACTAATAATCCTTTAAAAAGGAAAGAAGCCATGCCAGTGGTCGTATATATTACGCAAAACAAGAACAAAACAACTACAATACCATAAGTGATAAAATTGTTTTTAGTGGTTTTACTCATATTACTGTTTTTCAAACTGCTGTTTTTTAAACCATTATTTAAATTCTTCATACTCGGCACCTACACTTTCTCATTCATCTTCTTGCCGAGAATACCTGTCGGTTTCAAGATGAGAACTATAATCAGAACGCCGAAAACTATCGCGTCCGAAAGCTGTGAAGATATATAGGCTTTGCTCAGGTTTTCAATCACACCCAGCACAATGCCGCCTATCATAGCTCCCGGGATCGAACCTATACCGCCAAATACTGCCGCTGTAAAAGCCTTTATTCCGGGCATCGCACCTGTATATGGGCTGATCTGCGGATATGATGCGCAAAGAAGCACGCTGGCAACTGCTGCCAGCGCTGAGCCGATAGCGAAAGTTACTGAAATGGTATTGTTAACATTTACTCCCATAAGCTGCGCCGCACCTCTGTCCTCCGATACTGCCTGCATAGCAGTACCTGTCTTAGTGTGGTTGATGAATAATGTTAAAGCTATCATAATTAATAATGTAATGCAAATTGTTACAACCGCCTCACCGGTAATAGTAAGACCCTCTGCGATTTTCCAATCGTCAACTTTAAGAACATCAGGGAAAGTCTGAGCTGCTGAACCAAATATAATCAATGCCAGATTCTGAAGGAAATAACTTACACCGATTGCAGTAATGAGTACTGCAAGAGGAGTTGCATTTCTCAGCGGTTTATATGCGATTTTTTCTATTGCAACGCCAAGTATGGTACATACTATAATTCCGCATATAATTGCAATAGGAGCTGAAGTAGATGCTGAACTAATTGCTGTAAATACAACAAAACCCCCAATCATGATTACATCACCGTGGGCGAAATTCAGCATTTTAGCAATTCCATATACCATCGTATATCCTAAGGCTATCAGAGCATATACACTGCCCAGACTAATACCGCTTATAAGATAAGATAAAAAAGTCATTATTTTTTACACCTCGTTAAAATTTTCAAGGGGAGACCAAAGTCTCCGGCCTCCCCCTTAAATTTTTCAAAACAATGTCGCTTACAGCTTACAGCGCTGAATATGCTCCATCCTTAATAATCATAGCTCTTGCTTCCTTAGTAGGTTCTCCGTCTGCTGTCCAAGTCATAGGTCCTGTTACCCCGTCAACTTGGATTTCAACCATAGCCGCTTTTAATGCTTCACAGATATCGCTTACGCTCATATCAGGAGTGATGCCGGCTTTTTCGGCAGCAGCTTTGATAATGTATATTGCATCATAACCGTCTGCTGCAAACTGAGTAGGTACTAAATCATTGTATTCTGCCTTGTATGCTGCTGTGAAAGTCTGAGTCTTTTCATCTTCAGCGTCTGCTGCGAATGGAGTAAGAAGCATTACGCCTTCTGCTAATTCAGCATCGTCTCCAAGCTGAGCGATAACACCATCAAGACCGTCGCATCCGAAAAACTGTACGTCTAATCCCATCTTGTCTGCCTGTGTAAGAATTAAAGCAGCTTCCTGATAATATATAGGAAGGAATACAACTTCTGCGCCAGAAGCTTTAATCTTCTGGAGTTGAACTGTAAAATCTGTTGCTGAATCTTTTGTGAAAGCTTGCGTTTCTACGATAGAAAGTTCAACGCCTGGCTCTGCGGCACGTGCTGCAAACTTTTCATAAATTCCTGATGAATATACGTCTGATGCATTATAGATTACTGCAACTGTTTTTCCTGTAAGGTTAGCTGCCATGTAGTCAGCAGCTCCGATACCCTGATTAGGGTCAGAGAAGCAAACTCTGAATGCGTGGTCTCCCTTAATGGAATCTACTGCTGAACCGGAAGGAGTAAGCTGGAACATGTTATCTTCTGCTGTCTTAGCAACTACTGCAGTGCAAGGTGCGCTTGTTACAGTTCCCATCAGTATCTGCATACCTTTATCTTTTAATGTGTTATATGCGTTAACTGATTTTTCGGCGTCGTGTTCGTCATCCTGCCACTCAAACTTAATTTGATATCCGTTGATACCGCCTGCTGCGTTAATTTCTTTTACAGCAAGTTCAGCGCCGTTCTTAGTAGCTTCGCCATATGTAGCTGCGCCGCCTGTTGTAGGTCCGATTCCTCCGATAATGAATTGAGCGTCGTCTCCTCCCTCAGTATCGTCTCCACTACCGCAGGCTGCCATTGAGAAAGTCATCATTGCTGCCATAGCTACAGCAACAAACTTCTTAGCAAAATTTTTCTTAAACATTTTTCTTTCCTCCTTTTGTTTTCAATTTATATTGTTTATTTATCATGTTTCCCTAACTTTTTCGATGTGTGTAATCTTTCAAATGCATTGACCGCCGCAAAAGTTAGAGATTATTTATAATTAAAGGTTAAATACATAGATTCTTTAATATGCTGATATACGCATGTATACGTTGAAATTCTACGCTATCTAACCTTAATTGTCAACTGAACTTTCCAATCTCATAAAAAAACCTGTCGCCTTCATTGATTGGCACAGGCTGGAAAGTTCAATCTAAGGAATTACTATATTTATCAGCTTACTTGAAGACTTATTATGGGTATTTTTTAATTAAGCGCTAAATATATTCGAGAATCCAAATGAACTTTTTCGGCTTGCAACACAATCAACACTATTCTTAAGTAGATTGGTAATGACAAGGATGTCTAGAATAATGTTAATTAGAATAATTAAGCTAATTACTAATGCCTTTAAAGTCATGCTGAATTCTCCTTTCCTCAAGTTACATTGGAATAATATCACAGTATTGTCACACTGTCAATATATTTTTAAATATTTTTCTAAAAAATTCATTTTTTTTTTGTGATAAAAAACAAAATGCCTCTTGCGAGGCATTTTGTATGACATCTGTACTTTTATAATGTCAATATTCATTATAAGCGTCATCAATACTTCTGTTATTCATTACAGAATTATTTCTGAACCTCCGAAATATAGCTTAATTTAAACTTTCCATTTAAATCTAAAAGCCCTTCAATAGCGTCTGCATCAGTTACACTGCTCTGGGCGCTCTTTCCGAATAAAGATAAGAGATCGGTTGATGGTATAGTGTAAAACTCCTCAATTTTACAGTCTTGCAAACCATAAGTCTGCTTCATATCTTCAATGGCATCTTCATAAGTGCCTATCTGATCTACAAGTCCGATTTCTTTTGCTTGCATTGCTGTGTAAATTCTGCCGTCTGCAAGTTTTATAACCTCGTCTTTATCCATATTTCTTCCTTCGGCCACTATTCCTACAAACTGCTCATAAGCTTCATCTACAAGGCTTTGGAAAATCTCTCTTTGCTCGTCAGTCATAGGTTCATAACTGCTTCCCATAGATTTATTTGCACCGGAAGTAATAGTTTCAGTTTTTATACCAAGATTATCAAGAAGCCCGCTTACATCGATAAGTGTTCCCATAGTTACGCCAATCGATCCAGTCCAGCAATTTCTGTTGGCAATAATTTTGTCACAAGGAGCTGAAATGTAATATCCGCCTGAAGCTGCCATAGACTGCATTGATGAGTAAACCGGCCGATCTGTTTTTTCCTGATATTCTTTAATTTTAAAATAAAGTTCATCAGATGCAAATACACTTCCTCCCGGAGTATCCACATAGAGTATAAGACCTTTGTTTTCAGGGTCGGCAATCATGGCGTCAATGGAGTTAAGAATATATTCATGATTATATTCTCCCGAAATGCTTTCGCTGATTTCCCCTTCCACATGAACAGTACCTATATAATCGTATCCAAAATCAGTAGTAACTTCATTGCTGCTGGTATAAGCAAATTCATCTTTAACGTTATTAATAAAATTGTTGCAGCTTGTGGTAAGAATTATTATTCCTACAATTACGGCAGCGATTATTATCAGAGCCTTTGCCCATGTAGGCATCTTTTTTCTTGCCGCCGGCGCAGTATTTTTATTAATATTATCTCCAAATTGACCATTGGAATAATACTGAACTTTTTTTTCAGATACATCGTTTAATTTTTCTTCACTTGTCCGAACTTGGTTTTCATTTTTCTGTTCTTCGTTATTGTTTTCTAAATTGTCCAAATGAGTACCTCCTTTACAGCGTATATTACATATTATTTCTTTATCTTTGAATTATAATTATATTATTTGAGAAGTTCTGTGTCAATGTCTTCTTCCGATGTTTTGCGATATCATTTTGTGCTGATAATGAATGTCAGAGCTGCCCTTCCAAGCTGTCTATATTAAATTAATACTAAAAATTTTACCCATACTTACCACACTTAACATTTTTAAAAATCAGTTGACAGTGTACTATGTCTCATGGTACACTTAATACAATGAATCAAGAAATTCGCAAAATTTGACTTTTACCTGTCGTTAGGCAGTTTTTGCTTATCGTTTAAATAACAGTAAGTATCTGCCGGGCAAACAAATATGTAAACAGGCAAACAAACGAATTTCATGAGAAAGGGGATTTATATAGATGTTTCAACTCGATTTAAAAAGTCGCAAATCTATCTATGAGCAGGTAACAGACAATCTTAAAGAGTTGATTATGACCGGCAAATTAGCTGTAGGGGAAAAGCTGCCGTCGGTCAGAGAACTTTCCAAGACTATTGCAGTCAATCCAAACACAGTGCAGAAAGCATATCGTGAACTGGAACGTCAGGGGTATATCTATACAACCAGCGGCGTGGGAACCTTTGTGTCAGATGTTAATCAGATTAAAGTAGACGACTACGCGCTGGAAAAAGCTAAGATTGTTTTCGATGATGCATTTAAGGAATTCATTTTCCTTGGTCTGGACTTTGAAGAAGCCAAAGCAATTGCTTTAGAGATAATGGAAAAAAGGAGGTTCATCAATGATTAAGATAGAAAATGTATCTAAGAGCTTTGCAGGTTATAAAGCTCTTGATAATTTCAGTTTGACCGTGCCTAAAGGTTCGATTTACGGTCTTATGGGGCTCAATGGAGCCGGAAAAACAACCATAATCAAACACCTTTCAGGACTTCTGATTCAAGATGAAGGTACAATTACAATTGATAATCAGGAAATATCTGATAACGAAAAACTTAAATCGCGAGTTCAGGTAATTCCCGACGACCTTTTCTTTTTCAGAACCTACAGTTTGAATCAAATGGGTAGTTTCTACAGCAAAATCTACCCTTGCTGGAATCAGCAGCGTTTTCAGGATATGATCGACGATTTTCAGCTTAATCCAAAGAAAAATATAGGTAAATTCTCAAAAGGTATGAAAAAACAATCGGCTTTTTGTCTTGCTCTTGCAGCTATGCCCGATTATCTTATACTGGATGAACCGGTAGACGGTCTGGATCCTATCGTTCGCCGCAAACTTTGGCGCTACGTCATGGCTGATGTGGCTGACAGAGAAATGACCGTTCTTATTTCATCTCATAACGCAAAGGAAATGGAAGATGTATGCAATTACATTGGAATCATTGCAAAAGGTAAGATGATTTTTGAGGGAGATTTGCTTGAACTTATGCCTGCATCAATAGAGGAAATTTTTGTGGAAAAACTGGGAGGTGAAACTTATGAAAAATAAACGTATTTTCAGTCTTTCTTCCGCCATTATATCGGAAAATCTGAAAATGTACTGGTATCTGCCTGCCCTGTCCTTTATTATATACTTTATGGCGGGAATATTCCCTTTGCTGGTGGACAATAATCTTATGACAGAGCCAAATAATCTATGGTACCTTGAAGATTCTTTAAGAAACTATAATGTTGCTTATTGCTTGCTGATGATTATTGTGCCGCTCATATCTGCCGTTATGATGATGGGCTTCCTTCATAATCCGGTTCGTGCAACGGCCCTCCACTCCCAGCCCTTCAGCAGAAACAAAATCTTCTGTTCTCACATTCTTACCGGCTGGCTTATGTGTATAATGCCTGTTATCGTCATGACGCTGTTATACAGCCTGATGAACCATACGACAACCTCGACCGTATACTGGATGGTTACTTCTGCTATAATAATCACATTTTTTTATGGAATGTTTGTGTTGGCGGGAAGCTTAGTGGGAAACAGCGTTATGCACGTACTGCTTTCGGGAGTTTTCTTCGGCATAATACCTCTGATTATATGGATAACAATGATGTTCTGCGAGAGTTTTCTCGAAGGCTTTTACTCCATACCTGAACCGATTGAAGATTTTATGATAAACTCCAACCCCATATTTTCGATAATAAGTAACTACGGAGAGTCTTTACCGTTAGAAAACATTTTGATATTCGGGGCTGCGGGATTGATAATGCTCGTTCTGGCATCTATTGCATATTCAAGAGCAAAACTTGAGCGAGTTGGCGACTCTATGATGTATCGCATTTTTGAAGAAATCATCACATGGCTGGTTGTATTTGTTGGGATGAGCGCTTTCGGATATTTTTTCTACAAATTGGTGTATACCAAAGTCATTCTCCTAATGGGCATGGCGTTCGGAAGCCTGCTGTCCTTTATAGTTGTAAAAATAGTTTTGGCACGTTCAATTAAGATTATAAACAAGGAAAACTTGATTTCTTTAGGCATATATGCGATTCTCGCCTGCCTATTCGTAAGTATTACAATCTACGATCTGAGTGGGTTTACCAAACGCGTGCCTGACGTCGACGATATAGATTTCGTATATCGTGACACATATGAGTGGGATGACATGTTTTACTACTATAATTTTGAAGAAAACTTTATAGAAAACGATCAGCTAAGTTCTCCGGAAACCATCGAAAAAATAGTTGCTCTGCACCAGTACATTGTAGATAATAAACTCTACAGTCAAGACGCTGCCTCTAAGGGTTACTTTATCTACCGTGACAGCAACGGTACTGTTCAAAGCAACAAATACAGCACTATTTATTTCCACTATACGACCAAAAATGGCAGTTCTATACAGAGATACTTTGGAATCTTGCCTGACGAAACTGCCATAAATATGATTAACGATATCTTAAACAGTGAAGAATATAAAGACAAAGGAAATCTTTCCGATAACATCAAAGTGGAAAACGTAAGTTATATTCAGGTTTATACTTACGATTACAGTTACGATGAAGAGATCGACCGTGAAATAGCCTATGAAAAATCCGGCACAGATTATGTCGGTAATGCGGATACTAAAAGCATATCCGCGAACAACGAGGTAACTGTAATAATAGATGACCCTGAAGAAATTGAAGAGTTTCTTGCAGCTTTAAGAAAAGACTATTATAATAGAACATATCGTTTTGAATACTTGCAGGAAGATTTAACGGATATAGTCACATCATCTTCGTCTATATTATCCTTTAATATGGATATAAGCGGAAGTATCATCATGAAGCCGGGCAGCGAGGGTACTATCACTGCTTCAGACGAGGAACAGACTAGCAATCAGTATTACTCAGCGCCTCAGTCAGAGGTCAACTTCTTTGTAAGAGGAACAGATAAAAATACTTTGAAACTGCTTGGTGGCATCTTTGAAAAAGAAGGATATGACTATTATGCAAAACGTATTAACGAATTATAAAGAATCCATACTTTATGGTAATGCAAGACATGCAGAAAATGATCAATACGTAGAATACCATGATACAATAATTATCGGCGCAGGCGCTGCCGGTCTCTGTTTTGGAGCCGGCGCGCCTGTCGGTAAAGATATATTAATACTTGAAAAAACCGATAAAATCGGAACTAAACTTCTTATGAGCGGTTCCGGGCAATGCAATGTTACCCATGGCGGCTCAATTAAGAAGTTTTTGTTATGCTACGGCAAAAACGGTCCTTCTATAAGAAGTATTCTATACAGACACAGTAATATGGAGCTTTGCAAATTATTAGAATCTTTGGGCATACCTTTATTGGAACGAGAAGATGGTAAAATCTTTCCTAAATCAATGAATTCCCATGACGTGCGAAATTCTCTTTTATCAGCTTGCAAAGATAATGGAGTGCAAATTCGTGTAAACTGGCCTGTAACTGAAATTAAAAGCTTAAAGCAAGGTTTTGAAGTAACCGCCCGCACCGGTTCAACTTACAATAGAACCTCCAATTGTTCATCAGAAAAAAAATCATTGACGTGCCGCAATCTGGTGGTAGCCTGCGGCGGATGTTCCTACCCTTCCACCGGCTCCGACGGCAGCCTGTTTCCGATTCTTGCTCGCAATCTGGGAATTAAAATAGAAAAACCTAAGCCTTCGCTGGTTCCTGTTTTTTTGCAAAATTATCCTTTCTCTGACCTGAGCGGAATCAGTTTGCACAACGTGGGCATAAAAATTTTAAAACCCGGCGCACCTTCAAGCAAGATTAAAGATAAAAATGCGATTAATTCAAACGGGTGCGGAGATCTGATTTTTACTCACAAAAACCTTTCCGGGCCTGTGATTCTCAACAATTCCAGATATATGGAGACAGGTTTTACGTTAGAAATAAATTACGTTTTTCCACGTGCCAAAGAAGATATAATATCACATATGAAAAAGATTTCCAGTGGGAACAACAGACAAACAAGCACATTTTTTGCGGATGAATATAACCTTCCAAGACGCTTTGTCCTTAAAATTATGGAACTGGCCGGAATTCAGGATAAAAAACTATCCTCTCTTTCCGGCAGTGAAATTACTGCTTTGGCTCAAGGGTTTGCATGTGCCTCATACTCCATCAGCGGATTGGGAGGATTCAATAACGCCATGGCGACTAAAGGCGGCGTAAGCCTTGAAAACGTTAATCTGCAAACATTGGAAAGCACCGTCTGTAAAGGGCTCTACTTTATAGGCGAGGCTCTTGATATTGATGGAGATACCGGCGGCTACAACATTCAATTTGCCTATTCTTCGGCAAATGCGGTCATCGACCATTTATTCGGTAAAAAATAGCAAGTATCCTGCCTCCCGCATATATTGACACGGGAGGTATTATTATGGGTTTTTCCGAAAATTTTTATAACAAACAGATTGATAAGGCTCTCCAAAATGCACCGATTATCAGCACCGATGTCCATCAGCGCATAGTGCTTTTCAGCGACTGCCATAGAGGTAACGGTACTTGGAACGATAGTTTTCTCAATAATAAAACTATTTACGAAGCTGCGCTCGGATATTATTTCAACGCAGGTTTCACATATATTGAACTGGGAGACGGAGATGAGCTTTGGGAAAATCGAAAATTTGAAGACATCGCAGAAATACATGCAGATATTTTTCAATTGCTGATGAAATTTCAATTAAGCGGCAGATTCTATATGATTTGGGGAAATCACGATATAGTGAAGCGAAGCCGCTCATTCAATGTAAAGGAATTGCCTGTCTGCCATGAATCCATAATCATACATAACCCTGCCAGCAATGCAAGCTATCATCTGATTCATGGTCATCAAGTAGACCCTCTTAACAATCAGGGATGGAAACTGGCAAGATGGATGGTGCGTTATCTGTGGAAACCGCTGGAACTGGCAGGTATTAAAGATCCTACCAGCGCGGCGCGCAATTATCAAAAAGGGAAAGTCTTAGAACAGCGTATGAGAAATTGGGCGCAAACCAATCAAACCAATATTATTGCCGGTCATACTCATCGCCCTGCCCTATCTCCTACTGAAAGACAGTGGGGATACTATAATACAGGTTCATGCGTACATCCCAATACCATTACTTGTCTGGAAATAGACAAAGGCCGCATTTCCCTTATAAAATGGGCAACCTGCGCCGACGAAAATCAATATATACACGTGTGCCGCCACACCATAAGCGGTCCTATCGGAATATAAGTTTTCATTGCATTTAATCTTATGATTTTCTCAAAGCCTAATATTAATAAAAACTTAACTTTAAACGCTATTGACTTTTTTCACTAAAAGTGTATAATAAGTTCATAATAATTTGAGAATGATTCTCAAAATCATTCTCATTTTTATTTTACCCTATTTGCAGTTTTAAAATTAAAATAGATTATTTAGAAATCAGGAGAAAAACGTGGCTACTTATCAAACACATCAAAAAAAGGATTTAATAGATTTTTTGAAAAAACATTCTGATAGCGCGTATACTATCGACGCTATTGCCGAGGAAATAAAGAAAGACCCTGAATTCGCCAATCCTCCCGGCAAGAGTACCATTTACAGGCTTATGCCTAAACTCATGGATGATAACTTGGTAAAATGTTTCGCCAAGGGCGGCGCATCTAAGTCGTCATACCAAATCATGGGAGGTGAGAATTGCCATTTTCACATTCACATGAAATGCATCGGCTGCGGTAAACTTCTCCACATGAGCGATGAAGACTCCGACAGGCTTCTTGAACGTATAAGGGAACTTAATCACTTTGATGTTGATTTAAACCAAACGTTGCTCTTTGGTCGCTGTCAGGACTGCGGGAAAGGGAATTTTGAGAAATGAAAAAGAAAATAATTCTTATACCGGCTTTGATTATTATGCTGGCATTTATAACAATGTTGGCAAGCGGATGTCAAAGCAAGACCGTTCAATCAGAACAAACCTCTATACTTTGCGCCGGCTTCGCTGAATATGACTGGGTACGCAATATTATAGGAGAAAATCCGTCGGAATTTGAGATTTCTCTCCTTAATGACAGCGGTGTGGACATGCACAGTTACCAGCCTTCCGTAGACGATATGATAAAGATTGCAAACTGTCAAATTATAGTCTACACAGGGGGAGATTCTCAGTTTTGGATAAAAGACGCCATCGTTTCCTCTCCGTCTGCTGAAAGGCAAGAAGTTTCCCTAGTGGAAATTTTCAGCCACAACAATGAAATTTCTTCCCGTTACTCCATCGACAGCGATGATGATGAAGATGAACACGAACACGAGCATCATCAAGATCATGACCATGAGATAGACGAACACCTTTGGCTCTCCCTGAAATTGGCGCCGACCTTCATAAGAGAACTTGCCGCCCACATAGGTGAGATGGACCTTCCAAACGCGAAGTATTATGAAGAAAACGCGGAGAAATATATCGACAGCATCACATCTTTAGATGAACAATACGAATTAGCCGTGAGCAACGCTTCATATGCTGAAATACTCTTTGCAGACAGATACCCTTTCAAGTATATGCTTGAAGACTACGGACTGTCTCATATTGCGGCGTTTTCCGGTTGTTCTGCCGAAACAGAAGCAAGTTTTGAAACTATACTTGCTCTTTCCGAAGAGCTAAATCATTTAAACCTTTCATCAGTAGCCATACTGAAAAAATCTCAGCCTAACCTGGCTCAAACCATTATAAATAATTCAGGTATGGAAAATGTCCGGATTCTTGTATTCGACTCGATGCAGTCTGTTACTGCTTCTGAGATAGAGGCAGGTAAAACATATATTTCAACAATGGAAGAGAATCTGGAATCACTGAAACATGCTATTGTCACTAATTATTAATTATGAAAGGCAGGATGCAACATGTCACAACTGATTGCTAAAAACCTTTGTCTGGGCTACGATGGAGTAATCGTTTCTCAAGATATAAATTTTCAAGTCAATAAAGGCGACTATCTGTGTATCGTAGGAGAAAACGGTTCGGGTAAGTCTACTCTGATAAAAACACTTTTAGGGTTGACACCGCCCATAAGCGGAGAAATTATACGATCAGACGGACTTAATTTCTCAGAAATAGGCTATCTGCCCCAGCAAACTCCGGTACAGAAAGATTTCCCTGCATCTGTGGGAGAAATAGTTCTTTCAGGCTGCCTTGCCGCATCGGGGCTAAATCCCTTTTACACCGCCGGGCAGAAAGCTCTCGCCCAGTCCAACATGGAACGGCTGGGCATCGCCGATAAAAAAAATAAATGTTACAGGGACCTCTCAGGGGGACAGCAGCAGAGAGTTCTTTTGGCACGCGCTTTGTGCGCTACCAGAAAAATGCTTTTGCTGGATGAGCCTGTTTCCGGCTTAGACCCGGTGGCAGCTTCTGAAATGTACCAAATAATTAAAGAACTTAATCATGAGTACCGTACCACGATTATTATGGTGTCCCACGATATAGAATCTGCGGTCAAGTACGCAAGCCATATCTTACACATCGGAAGCTCTCTCCAGTTCTTCGGTTCAAAAGAAGAATATATTCAAAGCCCAATTAAGACTGCCTTTCGTCATCAACCCCAGGACTTATCAAAATTCGTTGAAGAAGCAGACTTATGCACGCGTGCATATAAGAATAGGAGGTATTTCAAATGACCAGTATTATAGAAGTATTGTCTAAAATTCCTGAATATCTTTCCTATTCATTTGTTCGCTATGCGTTTATCGCAGGTATTTTAGTTGCGCTTTGCTCATCTCTTTTGGGAGTAACTCTGGTTCTTAAAAGGTATTCGTTCATCGGAGACGGTCTTTCCCATGTAGCCTTCGGTGCAATGGCAATAGCCGCAGTTTTTTCAATAAGCAATGATCTAATAATTGTACTGCCTGTTACGGTAGTATGCGCTGTTTTACTGCTTAAAAGCGGTCAAAACGCCAAAGTCAAAGGAGACGCTGCTCTGGCCATGCTTTCGGTGGGTTCAATGGCCGCCGGTTATTTACTGCTCAACATGTTTTCAGTTTCAGCTAATGTATCAGGAGACGTGTGCAGCACCTTATTCGGTTCAACTTCAATCCTCACGTTGACAGAAAAAGATATTATAATTTGTGCGGTTATGTCGGTGCTCGTAATATTGGTATTTATAATTTTTTACAACAAAATTTTCGCTTTGACTTTTGACGAAAATTTTGCTGTCGCAACCGGAATCAACGCCTCGGCTTATAATCTTCTTATAGCAATAATAACTGCGGTAATAATCGTACTTGCCATGAATTTGGTAGGCGCCCTTCTTACGTCTGCTCTGATTATCTTTCCTGCTTTATCAGCCATGCGTGTTTTCAGCACTTTTAAGCAGGTTATAGTTTGTTCTGCGGTTGTATCAGTAATCAGCGCAGCTATTGGGATTCTCATTTCCATAATGCTTTCATCACCGGTAGGAGCCACTATAGTGGTGGTCGACCTTATTGTGTTTGGAGGATTCAGCTTGTCAGGCAAACTCTTAAAATAAGGCTCTATAATAAATGTTGGGGTGGGCGAAAATAAATCGCCTGTCTCAACATTT
>CAZYWO010000015.1:0-28997 GCA_964651095.1 uncultured Oscillospiraceae bacterium
TGTCTACCTGGAAGGGAGCATATCAGTATGTATGTACCATCCTAAAACATCCCCCCTTTTTCTTTTATTTTTCTTTAGAATCTTATCAGCCTGCCGACACCATCTTGTAATATGCCCTTGATGTAATCATATATGCTGCTACATAAAGCACTGCAAATATTCCGAAAGACGCCAATGTAGTGATTGCAAGCAGCGATATATTATGAATTCCAAAAGTTCTGATCATCAGAGCAATTATTCTAAAGGCGAAGGCCATGTGAAGTCCCGCTCCTAAAAGAGGCACAAAAAATACTGTCAATACTTGATAGCTTATGGAACGTTTCACATCATCATTAGCCATTCCTACTTTTCTTAAAATGGCAAATCTGTTCTGGTCGTCATACCCTTCGCTTATCTGTTTATAGTACATTATAAGCACCATTGCAACGATAAAAAGAATACTAAGCATTATTCCCAAGAAGAAAAGTCCACCGTAAAGTCCAAATATCTCATCAGCATCTGCCACAGTTCTTACAGAGAATGACTCACTGTAAAATTCCGGATTTTCTCCGTAAAGAGTAACATCTTGATACATTTCATTTTTTGCATCAAATATTGCGTTCTGTACTTCATATATCAGATCATTACTTCCCTGAACTCCATCTGTTCCTAATACGTTAAAACCGCAATAGCTTATCAGGCTCGGAATTATGCCCACATTATCACCGCTCTGCTTCATTATATAATGGTTTAACCGTATTATAGTCTCTTTATAAGGTACTACAATATACATTACGGAACTAATGTCCGCGGAATCTATTCCGCGCATTATCAAATCCGTGGCTTCACCTCTTACTTTGTATTCCTTTTCGCCTATGGAAAGTGTAGATTCACTATAATTAAAGCCCTGACATTTCAATAAAACCTCATCATTTGCCAACTTTAAATCATTTCCCGTCGCTTTATTGTAATCTTCTGCCGTAATGAAAACAATATCCTTGGAGGAATTTGCATTATAACTGTCTAAGATCAACCTGCTTTCCTCGACGTTTCCCCTTAGTTGGCATAATTCATATTTTATCGATTTAATTCCCGTTGCTTCTACCCTCTCTGTTGCAGTCTCTATAATCTTGTCTAAATTTTTTGACGCTTTCTCTAAAGTCTGCTTATTGCTGCCCGTAAGCTTAATCTGAACTTCTATATCTCTGGGATAAGCTTCTTGCTTGATATCCTCTGCTCCTATATAAAGGCATGCCGTAGAAGAAATCATCACCAGCACCATCGTGGAAAGTATGCAGATACTTGCCAGACCTGCTCCGTGTTTTTTCATTCGGAAAATCATTGATGATGTGGAAATGAAGTGATTAGTTTTGTAATAGTAATTTTTATTTCGTTTCAGTGCTGTCAGCATCGTCACACTTCCTGAAATCATACAGGAATATGTTCCTATAATCACCAATATTACAGCCACAAAGAAAAGCATAATTGCAGAAATCGGATCGGGCACTTTCATAGCAATATAGTAACCGCCGCCTAGACACAAAATTCCAATCAACGCCAGCAGAAAGTTTGCCTTCGGCTCTTTCTCCCCTTTGCTGGCGCCGTACAGTAAATCTATTGTGTTCATTCTGAAAACGTCAAAAATACTTTTAATATATATTAATACAAATACCCCCGCGAACAAAACTGCTGTTAGAGCTGCCACTTTTCCGTTTATGGAAAAGCTATAGTTTATGCCGCCTCCAAGAAGCCTTATAAGCCCAACTTGCGCCAATTTGCTGAAGATAATACCGGAAATTAGTCCTAATACCATGCTTTCAGTCCAAACAATCACTGTTTCCCACGCCAAAACCTGAACAACATGCATCTTCCCCATTCCCAGCACATTGTAAAGTCCCAGTTCAGTCTGCCTGCGCTTCATTAAAAAGCTATTGGTGTAAAATAGAAATATTACTGCAAAAAGCCCCACTACTCTTATTCCAAGCCATAAGATCATCTGCACATAACCACCCTTATGAAAAGCTGCCACATCCTCATCCATGGATAGGTTAAAGATTATATAAAACATCATCACCATGCCTACGCATGTTACGATATACGGGGCATAAATTCGCCTGTTTTTTCTTATGTTAGTTGCTGCCAGTTTTAGAAAAAATCCGCCGTTCATCGTTTTATTCATTTTCGTTCACCGCCTGCCTGAAGCATAGTAAGGGCGTCGGAAATCTTATGGAACATTTCTTCTTCAGAACCTGCGCCTCTATAAATCTGATGAAAAACTTCGCCGTCCTTTATAAACAGTACTCTGCCCGCTTTGCTTGCCGCTTTGATCGAGTGCGTTACCATTAGGATAGTCTGACCTTCCCTGTTTATTTCCCGGAAAATATCAAGAAGTTCATCTGAGGACTTAGAATCCAGCGCTCCTGTAGGCTCGTCTGCTAAAATAAGCTCAGGCTGGGTTATTACAGCTCTGGCAACTGCTGTCCTTTGTTTTTGTCCTCCCGAAATCTCATAAGGATATTTAAGCAGGATATCCGATATTCCCAGTCCCAAGGCGATCGGTCTTATTCTATGGTGCATTTCAGGATATTTCTTACCTGCCAGAACAAGCGGTAAAAATATATTGTCCTGCACAGAAAAATTGTCCAGTAAATTGAAGTCCTGAAATACGAAGCCCAGATGGTCCCGGCGAAAAGCCGCAATATCCTTTTCCCTTATTTCAGATAATTTGCGGCCCTTTAGTTTAACCTCGCCGCTGGTCGGTTTGTCGAGAGATGCAAGAATATTGAGCAAAGTAGTTTTGCCCGAACCCGACTCGCCCATGATAGCGACGAACTCGCCTTCCTCTACTGTAAACGATACGTTGGAAAGCGCCTGTACTTTTGCACCTCCAAACCGAGTCGTATAAATCTTTTTTAAATTGCTAACTTCTATAATTGTCATTTTATTTCCCCATCTGCGGGACTCCACCCCTTTCTTTTTTCTATGGGTCAATTGTACTAAAAAAGGAAATGGTTTTCCATTGATTTGGCTTACATTTCCTTGTTCTCAACTTACATTTTTGTAAGTTTAATGTTCATGCAGCTTAAAATTTCTCCCGGAGTATAGTCACTCGCTCAGATTGTCCTCAGCCCATTTATTATATAAATCTATTTTTATATTGGTTCCGCTCCCCGGCTGGGACTCTGCGCTGATACGATATCCCATTTTTCCTGTAATTCTGCGGCAAAGATAAAGTCCTATTCCTGTGGATTTTTTATCTAAACGACCATTATAGCCTGTAAACCCTCTCTCAAAAATCCTCGGAAGATCTTCCGCCGCAATTCCAATACCGGTATCACCTATTACCAATGTAAGCGGTTCTTCAACTCTTATGGTGATTTCACCACCTTTGGTATATTTCAAAGCGTTGGAAAGTATCTGTTCTATTACAAACAACAGCCATTTCTCATCGGTTAATACGCGTTTTCCGCTTTCTTCAAAGATAAGCCGGTTTTTCCCTCTTATAAATTGAGAAGCGTATTTGCGCACGGCTTGCCTTATTATATCGTCAAGGTCATATTCCTTAATGACATAATCGCTGCCATCGCCGTCAAGTTTAAGAAAACAAAGGACCATTTCAACGTACTGCTCAATTTTAAATAATTCGTCTAAGATTTCTCTTCCTGCCGGCACGTTCTCTCCCTCAGTCTGTAAAATCAGTCTGAGTGCTGCTATCGGCGTTTTTATCTGGTGCGCCCATACAGTGTAATATTCCACCATCTCATCATACTTACGGCGGTCTTCATAAGCCAGTTTCATTCTATCGTCAAAAGAGGCTTTGATGATTTTTTGATAATCCGCCTCTATTAAATCCGAAGGTCGCGGCAGATTGTCCATGGTTTCGATAATTTCCTTTTCAAGAAATTGCAGAAGTTGATGTTTATCCTTATACTTATTAAAGTCCCAGATTGCCAGCAAAATTCCCACAAAAATGCACACCGAATATCCGTATGCCATCGCTCGCCAGTCAACATCATATACAAGAAGTACCACCGTCAGCGCTGTCGCTGAAAATGCCATAAGAATCAGGCTCTTGATATGGGTTTTCATGTACTGTAGAAACATTTTTTCGCTGCCTCCCATCATATTCTTTATACCAACAAGACATGTCTTTTTATTCTACAATATAACCCATGCCTTTCTTCGTGACAATAAAATCTTTCAAACCGGCGGCTTCTAATTTTTTGCGCAGGCGAGTGACATTCACAGTCAAAGTATTTTCGTCGACAAAACTGTCGGTAGCCCACAGTTTTTCCATCAGGGTTTCCCTTTCGACTACGGAGCCTTTGTTTTCAAGCAGCGTAAGCAAAATACGGTACTCGTTTTTTGTCAAATCTATTTTCACACCTTCGTATGTTAAGCTTGCATCGTGGATGCTGAGAATGGCTCCGCGATGTTCTATGATTTCCGACTGTCCGGCAAAATCATAAGTTCTCCGCAGCACTGCCTGTATCTTTGCCATCAACACGTTTAAATCAAAGGGTTTTGAAATAAAGTCGTCTCCACCCATATTCATTGCCATAACAATATTCATGCTGTCTGATGCCGAGGATATGAAAACTATGGGAACTTTTGATACTTTTCGTATTTCGTTGCACCAGTGGTATCCGTTATAAAAGGGTAGCGTTATATCCAACAGCACTATGTGAGGCGTTACCTGTGCAAATTCTTCCATTATATTGTGGAAATTTTTTACGCAGTATGCCTTAAAGCCCCATGTCTCAACATGTCTTTTAATTGCCGCTGCTATAGTCATATCGTCTTCGATAATTAAAATATTGTACATTTTCTCTTACCTTAATTTCCATTGTTCTTTCATGTTGTCTTTTAATATTAGCGGAAAACTGATGCCAATTGCCAATTCAATTTACTTATCTGCAAGCAGGGCGTCGATAATATGCGGAACTGTTTCCTCAAGGTCCGGCATATAAACCCGTTCGCTCCACTGATGAATTTCATAGCATCTAGGGCCGATATACATGCACGGTGTGTTTATCTTGGCGATGTCTTCAAAGGGTATATCATAGCAAGATTTTGGCAAAGTCAGGTTTTTCATCACTTTCCTTTCAACCGAAGGGTCAATAAAGCTCATGTAGCTGGCGTCTCCAATTCCTGTAAAGTAAGGCATGATTTTAAGTTTCATATCGCAATTTTCTTCAATCACCTGCCGCACAATTTCGAGCTGCTGCCCGGCTCTTTGGTCAAGGTATTCATTGCAGACTGACGGATAATAAGGCGGCGATATACCTACTACCACCATGGCGCCGTCATAGCCGGAAGTTTCAATCATTCGTTTAATATATTCCACACTGGCTGTCTGCAACGTCATTTCGCCGCAGTTTATCTTTTTTCTTAATTCTTCTCCCATCTGTGCTTTAAACTCAACAAACTCTGCAAATTCAGCAGGCTCATCGAATGAGGTTATATTCTTTAAAGATGTGCTATCATATACTTTTTTGAACATATTTTTTGCTGCCATTTCTTCCAACTGGTTCAGTTCTAATATTATGGGATATTTTTCAACTTTTTCTGTGTGAGAAATAAGTCCTCTTATGTGTGAATATTCGTAAGCAGTTTCATATTTTCTCATTACGGCATCGGTTGCTTCACGGCAGATGTATAATATCTTTTCCATAATTGCTGAAACCTTGTCCGCTCCTAAAAATAGCAGGTTCACAGTCAAAGCTGCATATTCGGGCAGGGAAACGTCGTAAGTGGTTTTTAAATCTCTTATCATCTGAACTATAGGAGCTTGAGTGGACAAATTCAAATCTTCTGTCGTCAGCTCGCAGTTCAGGTCGATACGCCCAGCAATTTCCGCAGCCAAATGGGCGGCATTAAGTCCTTTAACAGGTTCTCCGCAGTGGGAAAGAACGCCTCTTGTTACAATAGTCGGCAAAATTTTGCCAATACTTCCGTTATACACAACAAAGTTTTCTTTTTTTTCTTCCTCTGATTTCTCTGATTCTTTTGATTCTTCCGACGGCTCAGCGCCCAGCAAAAGTTGAGGTTCCAAAATTATAATCGCCTGATATTCAAGTTCAAACTTTTCACGCAGTTTAAGCAGTGTCTCCGAAGCGGATCTCGCCCCCTTCGACATGTTTTCTTCATCGCATACTGCAACGAAAAGAATTCCGGCTTCGCTGTCCTTGGGATGGGTCAAAATCTTATGGATTCCCAACGCCAAACCGCCTTTCATGTCTGCTGTACCGCGACCCAAAAGCCACTCGCCGCTCTGTATATCCCTGCGCAGCCTTTCGTCAGCTCTGCCGGCGGCAAGAATCTCTTGCTCCAATTGATATGGGCTTAAGGCAAAGGGTTTAAATGAACCGTAACATTCAATTTCTACTGCATCATAATGCCCTGTGAGTATAAGTGTTCTTGAGGTTTTTCCTCGTTTAAGCGCCCAGACCGTTGTCCTTCCCAAGTGATCGCCAATCTGATCCTTGCCCCAACAGTCAGGGTTTTCCTTGAAATATTTGTCATGGGAAAAATATTCTGCAATTTTATCTGCCATATCCAGTTCCATTTCAGTACCCGTATCGCTGCGCACCGAAACTAAATCCAGCAGAATCTCTTTTATACTCATATTCTCTTTCACGCTGATATTCCTCTTATCTGAAATTTCAAATTTTATTCACTGTAATTATACGGTTTTCTGCTGCGTAATGCAACTTTATTCGCCAAGTTGCCAAGGTTTATGATGCTGAAGAGCAGATTGTAAATAAATTTTAGCTCCGATTTCTTTTTACTATTGTCAAAATTTGTTGAACCAAATATTTTATTATAGTAAAATGTATAAAAACGGCGGATTGCTATAGTTGAATGGAGAAAAAATGAATTTTTTAGAAGAAAGAATCATAAAAGACGGTATAGTAAAACAGGGCAATGTACTGAAAGTCGACAGCTTTCTCAATCATCAAATGGATGTGGAGCTTTTTGACCGAATTGGAGCGGAGTTTAAGAAAAGGTTTGCAGGAAAGAAAATAAATAAAATTCTCACAATTGAAGCTTCAGGCATCGGTATCGCCTGCATCGCAGCAAATCATTTTCATGTGCCTGTAGTTTTCGCTAAAAAATCCAAAAGCATTAATATTGAAGGTGATACGTACGTGGCAGAGGTTGAGTCCTTTACGCATAAAAACACCAATCAGGTTATCGTTTCTAAAAAATTTCTCTCATCTAAAGACAAAGTTCTCATCATAGACGACTTTCTCGCCAACGGCTGCGCGCTGCAAGGGTTAATTTCCATTGTGCGGCAATCAGGCGCAAGTATTGAGGGTATTGGGATTGCAATTGAAAAAGGTTTTCAGTGCGGCGGAACTCTTATCAGAAATCTAGGTTATCAACTGGAAGCTCTGGCGATTATAGACAGTATGAACCATGAAACAGGGGAAATCACTTTTAGATAATATGCGCGCCATGATTACAGCGGTAACTATAATCGCTGCCAATTAAATGACAATACGGCTTCGCACTTTAATGTTATACAATTTTATTTATGGGGCTATCTTGACACAATCCCTCATAAATACTATATTTTTTTAAAAAACCCAGAATCCTAATGGTCTGGGTTTTCTTATTATATTCCTTTTTTATTCAAAAAATCCCTTATCAAGCATAGCTCTTACTGTAACTTGAGGGTCTACAATCTGACATATAGCCAGATTGCATTTCATGCTCATCAAAAGCCCTGCTTCCGTGCGTTCCCAACCCTTTGACAGCAGCAGTTCGTACATTGATTCCAAAGCAAGGCGAATTGCCTCCTCATATGTAAGAGCTGAAGCAATTGTCATCACTTTTCCACCTTCAAAAAGGGTCGGCTGAAGCAGCCCTGCATTTTTAACAACGCTGACACGTACCGTTACTTCTCCGGCAGTTTCTAGTCCGTAATCAAAAACTTCTCCATCTCCCATAAGGGCATGCAGATCTCCCATTGCAAGCAATGCACCTTCCGCTTCAACTGGGAAAAGTATCTTAGCGCCTTCTACAATTCTGTTGCAATCCATATTGCCTCCATGGGAATCAGGTGTTACAGTCACTATTCCTTCGCCTTTAGGCGCTACTCCTATTACACCTATCATAGGCTCTATAGGAATACGCTTTCCTCCAAGCTTTACGAAGCCATCACCAAATTCAAAGGTATGCATTTGGTAATCACCTTTATAATTTACAAACCCATGCTGGCCGAAACCCGTTCCCATAGCTCCCCATCCTCTCGTTTTAATGGAAAGAATCTCTACTTCAAGAGCGTCTCCCGGCTCTGCTCCTTCTACGTATAACGGTCCGGTCGACGGATTAGCCATGTATTTTCCTTGAGATGTCCCCTCAGCGTCATAAATACCATCGCGAGTTACCGCTCCGTCGAAACAGTCCATAGTCTCGAAAATCACCGTATCTCCGGATTTGCAGCGAGCTGCGGGCTCGTTTGATAAAGACATTATATCAATTTTAGATGTGCATGGTATTTTTAACATTTTAAATGCCTCCTTGCAATATAAAGTAGTAGTGTTTACAGTCCCTCTCCAAGGACTTATGCTATACTGTTTAAGATACTGTGAATTGGTACATGCCTTCTGCCGGTCAATGGTTTAAAAAGGCTTCGCCCACTATCTCTTTGTATAGTTGTTAATCAGTTAGATACCGCATGACGATTTATTTAAAATGTGGGTATAATCGCAAAGGGCTCTGTTTGTCATGCGACTTTTTAGGTACAAATATCTGAAATGCATTGCTGTAATTAAAGTATATCGCATTTTTACAAAAAATACAGCGATAAATTGCGCTGTAGATAAATTTTTAACAAAAATACATAAACTATACTGAAACTTTGATAGGCTGAAACTGAAAACTATTCGGCATTAGTTGACGGGTCAACTAATGTGCGCTATAATACGAAAAAAGGAGGCAACGATATGGAAGGTAGCATTACAAAACGAATTATTTTTATGGCAAGAAAGATGCAGCTTTGTATCGGAGAAAGGCTGTCAAAATTTGAGATAACAGCAACGGAAGAACCGTTTTTTATGGCGATTCAGCAAAACGAGGGTGCAACACAGGAAGAGTTAACCGCGCTTATCGGAGTTGATAAGGCTGTCACAACAAGGGCAATACGCTCACTTGAAAACAAGGGATATCTAATTCGTAAGCAGGACGATAAGGACCGCAGGCAAAACCGCGTATACCCAACGGATGCTGTATTTGATATTAAGGATTCGCTTCATAAGGAACTTCTATGTTTGAACGATGAACTCGTAAAAGGTCTGTCGGAGGAACAGCTTCGTGTTCTATCTGAATCTCTGTCCGTTATAGAAGACAATCTCACTGCAATGAGGAGGACTAAGAAATAATATGACTTCCATTACGCAAAGCGACTCTGTAAAAATAGCAAATCCACTCGGAACAGCCCCAGTGACGAGACTTATTGCAAAATATGCAATTCCTGCAATCCTCGGTATGCTGGTAACAGCAGCCTATAATATTACTGACCAGATTTTTATCGGAAATATTGTGGGGGATGCTGGGCAATGCGGCGACAAACGTGGCATTCCCCACGGTAATGCTGACAACTGCCTTTGCACAGATGTCCGGAATCGGAACGGCGGCTAATTTTAATATCCAAATGGGTAAAAAGCAGGAGGATGAGGCAAAGCGGTTTCTTGGAACGGGTATAACCTTTATGGTTGTCCTTGGGATTTTCATAATGCTCGTTGTTTTTGTATTTAAGCGTCAGATACTTGTCATCTGCGGAGCAACGGAAGCATCCATGCCGCTTGCGCTGTCCTATCTCACAATCACGAACATCGGTCTGCCGTTTTTTCTCTTTTCAAACGGTGGAAGCCATATGATTCGTGCAGATGGCAGTCCGACATATTCCATGCTTTGCAACGTAAGCGGAGCAATTCTAAATGTATTATTGGATGCGCTGTTTATGTTCAAATTTGGCTGGGGAATAAAAGGCGCGGCGTTGGCAACGATTACAGGACAAATATTCTCATTTATCCTATGTGCAACATATTTTTTTCATATGAAATCTTTCCACTTCTCATTCAAAATGCTTGGAATCAGGTTAAACTATTTAGTCAGAATCATGAAGCTGGGGTTGTCGAACTTCATCAATCAAATTATCATGATGATAGTCAATATCACGCTGAACAATATGTTGAAAACGTATGGAATGATTTCAATATACGGGGAAGATATTCCTTTGGCGGTTTCGGGTGTGGTGGCAAAACTTAACAGTATCGTATCTTCATTTTCCGTAGGTCTTGCACAAGGCTGCCAGCCTATATGAGGATTTAATCTAGGCGCGAAGAACTACGACCGTGTTAAGGAGACATATAAAAAATCACTGGTGGCAGCCCTCGGTGTAGGGTTTATTGTATTTCTGGCTTTTCAGATATTCCCCACGAAAATCGTCGGTATTTTTGGAAGCGGCGAAGAGCTGTACTATGAATTTGCCACAAAATATATGCGTATATACTTGATGTTTGTATTTGTCCAGACGGTTCAGCCTCTGTCGGTAAACTATTTTACAGGTATCGGAAACATGAAGCAGGGTGTTTTGATTTCCCTTTCAAGGCAAGGCTTTCTGTTACTTCCTATGCTCGTGATCTTCCCGATAATTTTTAACGGAATAAACGGAATTTTGTATGCAGGTCCCGTGTCAGATGCTTCAGCCTGCGTTTTGGCGCTTTCAATGGTATTTTATAACTTCAGGCATATAGAGAAAGCTGATAAAACATAAGATTATGAGAATCGGCAGGCGGGCTGCAATACAAACTGCCTCTGCCTTACGCCCACAGTCCACAGTCTTGCATACTCTACGCTGCGTAGGTTGTCTATCATTAAAGGCGGTGTTATTCTAATTTTTGCAAGGAGGTTTATGTAATGAATAATTATATCACAGGTTCCACAATTAAAATGCTGCGTGAAAAGCAAGGAATGACACAACTTCAACTAGCGCAAAAACTTTGTGTCAGCGATAAGGCAATCTCAAAATGGGAAACGGGAAAAGGTCTTCCCGATATTTCGCTGATTGAACCTTTGGCTAACATATTGCGAGTTTCTCTCCCCGAATTATTATCAGGTGAACAAATAATAAACGCTAATCGCTCAGCAAATATTTTGAAATCGAATCTATATGTTTGCCCTATTTGCGGGAATGTTTTTCATTCGACCGGTTCGGCAATGATTGCATGTTGCGGCATTACACTGCCGCCTTTAGAGGCGGAGCAGGCTGACGATAAACATCAGATAAAATGCGAAAAAATCGAAGATGAATATTTCGTCTCGTCGCAGCACCCGATGACTAAAGAACACTATATTTCGTTTATAGCATATTGTACCGGGGAACGATTTGAATTTGTAAAACTCTACCCGGAGAGCAACATTGAAGTGCGCTTTTTCATTCGAGGACACGGAATACTGTATTGGTATTGCAATCATCACGGACTGTTTAAGAAGCGAGTTTAGGAGAAGATTATGAAAGTAACTGTATTTAATGGAAGCCCTGCCGGATTCAATAGTGCAACTAATGTCATTGCCGACGCTTTTTTGAAAGGGGCAATATCTTCAGGTGCAGAGACAGAAAATATCTTTTTAAAAGATTATCATATTAACCAATGTCAGGGATGCTTTTCCTGCTGGTTCAAGACACCCGGAAAATGCACAATGCAGGATAATATGGCACAACTGCTGCAAAAATACAACGAATCAGATATTGTATGTTTTGCCACTCCGATATACACATGGAATATGACTACACTGCTTAAAAATTTTGTAGACCGTCTGGCTCCCTTGAAATGTCCCAGAATCAAAGAAGAAAACGGGAATTTTGATTTACAAGACGCCAAAACCGAAACACAAAAATTCGTAATTATTTCAAATTGTGGCTTTCCGGGTGAAAACAATTTTGACGTACTGCGTGCGTCGGTTGCTTGTTGCAATCCTTCTCTTGAAATCTACCGTAATTGCGGCAAACTGTTAAAAAGCAGAACGCCGGAAATTGTCGAAACCGTTGCTAAGTGGTTGAATGTAGTGGAACAGGCGGGAAAGGAAATGAGTACTCAAGGGAAAATTTCAGAAATTACTGCGAAAGATTTGAATATGCCGCTCATGTCAATTTCGGATTATATAGCTTATATTCAAATGTAATAATTGCATTAACAGGAGTTAGTACATATAGCAAATCCAGCCAAGCAGGCGGGCTGCGATATGAACTGCCTTTGCCCTACGCCCATAAATAAAAAAACATCGGCTATGCCGATGATTTTTTTATGACAAGCAAAGCTCCATTTGGCGGAGCTTTGCTATTAAACTGCTTAAGTTTACAGAATTGACGAAACTAGTCTGTATAGTTGTCGAAATATCCCTGAATGTAAATGAAAGGTGTGCCTTTGTCTCCTGAACCGGAGGTTAAGTCGCACAGGGAACCCAAAAGATCTGTCAAGCGTCTTGGGGTCGTACCCTCTGTAGCCATTTGACCTACAAGGTTATCATCTTTTTCGCGTATTGCATTTTCAATCGCAGCCTTAAGTTCATCTCCGCGAAGGTCTGCAAAATCATTGTCTGCCAGATACTTTAATTTCAGTTCGTTAGGTTGTCCAACAAGTCCACTTGTATATCCCGGAGAAACTACAGGGTCTGCAAGTTCCCATATCTTACCTACAGGGTCTTTAAATGCACCGTCTCCGTAAACCATGACCTCAACAGTCTTTCCTGTTCTTTCCTTAATATCTGCCTGAACTGCCTCTACGAACTCCTGACAATTGATAGGGAATAACTTAATTGTATCCTCTGTGGCTTTGTTTGAACCGAGAATACCATATTCCGGGTTATATCCTGAACCGTTAACAGGAGCTGTAAGAAGTTCATCCATGCCTAAAACAACCTTGCCGCCTGCTTCCGTGATGAGTCTCTTAGTTCTCTTGCGAGTGTGAATATCTGCGCAGATAACCTTGTCTGTATAATCTATAATCTTGCGTGGGTTATTTGCAAATATGATTTCAGCTTCAGTGCCTTCTTCTTCAATTATTCCTTTATAATAATTTACATAATCTATATCTGTAAAAGTATGGCGTGATTTGCCAAAAATGGACTCAAACTGCTGCTGTGTGAGAACATCCGTGTAAGGATTTACACCCTTTTCATCGAGCAAGTCTAAATCCAACAGATGGTTGCCAACCTCATCGCTTGGATAGCTGAGCATGAGAATCACTTTTTTACATCCCTTTGCGATTCCGCGCAGGCATATAGCAAATCTGTTTCTGCTGAGAATTGGAAATACAACTCCAACGGTTTCTCCTCCCAATTTGGTTTTCACATCTTCTGCTAATTGTTCTGTGGTTGCATAGTTTTTTTGCGCGCGGGCAAGGATTGACTCTGTAACTGCAAGAACATCTTTTGTGCCAATCTCAAAGTCGCCGTTATCCAGACAATTCATGAGAGTATCAACCACAATTTTCTTTAAATCATCACCTTCCTTGATGATTGGTCCGCGTAAGCCGCGTGATATTGTTCCAATTCTTCTTTCCATATATATTTTTTCTCCTTTGGTAAAAGTGAAATGGTTTATTGCATGATTTACTGCAAAATCTAATTCAAATTTATTTCATTTATAACTATATAATTATATATCATTCCACGATTTCAATCAAGATATCACTTGCCTCAGTTATCTGAAATTTTTCTAAATAATTATTCTCCATAGGTATCCAGCGGCTGAGGAAAGTATTGGCGCGAGTTACGCCCTCTCTTTGAAAAAGGCGTATCTTTTGGAGTTCAGGAGAAATTGTCATGCAAACCTTTAAATCATAATAGGGCTGAAATTCCGGTCGAAGGCAATATGCTCCTTCTACTATTAAAAGCGGCTTATCTGCAATCTCTATGTTTCCTACAATCTCCATATTTCCGCAGCAAAATTTCCCATAACTGAAAGCCTTTTTATTTTTCAAAAAAGGTACAACTTCTTCAGCAAACCTTTCATAATGAACGTTTTCTCCGGCAGCAGAAAGTCTCTGTTCGGTACGAAGCTTTTGGGGAAGGAAAAAATCATCCATATGAACCACTTGACCGTTAAATTTTTCGGCCAGTCTTGATGCCAGCATGCTCTTGCCTGAACAGCTCATACCGTCGATTGCTACAGATATGCGGCGCGCTTTCGTCGGTTGAGGGTATTTCGAGCCTTGAGAAGTTTTCCCATCTTGAGTATGTGGCGCGCCTTGGGAGTGTAGCTCACCTTGGGAAGCTTCTAAAAGCAATTGTTCAATTCTTTTCTCCAGTTCTCTTACATTCATCTTGTCCATTCTACTTTTTAAGTTCTCCTTGTCCCTTTTCCGGTTTTAATTTTTCTTTAGCAGTCCGCCCACCAATACGAAATAATCGGGGACTTTTCCCTCTTCAATCCATTCTAGCTCAATTCCTAAAAGCCGGCTCACCGTTTTACCCACGTTGCCGCCGAGAGCTTCAATAGAATAACGCATTTTATCCGGATGCCTGCAAGGCTCTCCTTTTGGTTTAGTACAATTCCCTTTTCCACATACACTACAGCTTCCTGCCGAAAGCGATATTGATCCGTCAAACTCTTTCTCCATGTCGAAAAGCTCCTGAGTAATCTTTCTCTTTACTTCCGACATAATTTCAAGGCTCTGCTCCTTTGATACCTGAGCCACAAAATTTATTTTATACCCTAACACATGAAGCGTTTTATATTTTTTCCAGTACTCCTCCGCGCTGAAAATAAAAGGAGGACATGACCAGACTTTATCGTAATTCTGACAGACCTTACAATACTGGAGAAACTCCTCGACATTTACGTATTCTTTCATATACTCGGCTATACCGATTTCTTTTTCAAATTTTTCTAAAGTATACATATTTGGATTCCCTCCTTTTACTCAATTTAATACATTTTAGTATACCATAGCGTATGAATTTGTGGTAAAATAATTTTAACCAGAAAACAGGAGGATGACAATGGCTTTTGGATTATTTAAAAAAATTGAAACCGCAGATTTAATCTTTCACAATGGGCATGTTTTTACCCAAGACCCTGAACTTCCATGGGCTGAGGCGGTAGCCTGCAAAGGTGAAAAGATTATGGGGGTGGGAAATTTTGAGGACATGAGCACCATCGTCGGAAAGGATACTAAGATTATAGATTTAGACGGAAAGTATCTTTTGCCGGGCTTTATCGATATACACAGAAGTCCCGTACTCAAGGTCTTTCAAGATAGATATATAGATTTGACAGATTGCCGCAATACGGATGACGTGCTTCAGGCAGTTGCCGATTGGGCAGAGGAAAACCCTGATAAGGAAATCATTTTCGGTTACGGTTATAGAGACGACTTGAAACCTGATGATGAAACAGAAGATGATGAAGAAAATACTTCTTTAGAGGAAGAAACCATCGGCATAGAAGTAAATGGCGGAGATTTAGAAGTTGAAGCATCCGGTTCAGAAAACTTTAATGAAGATGAACCTAACGATGAAGACCGGTTTGATGGCGAAGGAAGCGATAGCTGGGACATAGAATTTTCTCCTTCCTCTCACCTTCTCAGTCAGGCATGCGATGACAGACCCGTGGTACTTCTCTGTCAAAACTGTGTAGACTGCTGGACTAATGTGGCCGCAGACCGCATCGTAATTGAAACTGCCGAAGAAGAAATGGTAAATACAATTACCGTCGGTTATGTTTTAAACCTTCTCATTCCGTTTGACTTTGATGAAATTGAACTGGAAGTGAAAAAAGAAATTGAATCCCTTTCAGACAAGGGATTTACCTCAGTTCTCAATCTGCAATCACCGGATTACCTTGAAAATCTTTATCAAGATTCTCTGATAGGTTTATTTAATGAAGGAGAAATGAGACAGAGATTTTTTGGTTCTTTATATATTAACCGCCCGCTTATTCCAAATGGTATAGTCCACAGACTTATGACCCGTAAGACCAATTGTCTCGAACTGGGAAATACCATTCACGCCAACATGCTGAATCTTTATCTGGATAACGAAGACTCTCCTGTTCAATTCAGCCAAGATGCTCTAAATGTAATCTTAAGTCAGGTTTGCGACAGAGGCTTTGATATTTTCCTTGAAGCCATTAATCACAGCGACCTGCTCATGGCATACGAAGCTTTGGAACATATCCGCAGTAAAGGATATAAAAATATTTTCGTGATTGCTTCTGACAGCGATGCTGCCAAAGAGGAAACCGCTGATTATCTATACTGGGAAACAGCTTTCAAAACATGGGGAACCAACGTTCTTGCTGCCGGCAGTCTGTCGGGCAATGTCAATTCAACAGAGGAGGCTATCGACCATTTAACAATAACGGCAGCAGAGGTAATCGGAATGAAAAACCAGCTTGGCTCAATTGAAAGCGGAAAATTAGCGGACTTTGCAATATTTGATGAAAACCCATTGGAGCTGGATGTGAATGTTCTTCCTAAGGTTCATGCAGCAATAACTGTCTTGGGAGGAGAAATTGTTTATGATGCGGAAGCAGAAAATGATATGGAAATGTATAATTTGATGGCTTCTCAGCAATTATAAGTCTGGAGGGATATATCAAATGAAGAAAATTTTAACTGTTTTATTGGTATTGGCGCTTGCCTTTGCTGCGGTATCTTGCGGCAGCCCGGCAAAAAACGAAGACACGCCTATTGTAAATCCAACTAACCTTACCTTTTCACTTCTCGACGGGGAAGATGATATTACCATGGAAGGGTTTACGCCTATTGAGGATGACCCGTTTATCGCAGAAGAAGGCTCTACTGTGCTTGAGGCAACTCAGCTTTACTGCATGTCTCACGATATTTCAATCTCTGTAGACTCTAAAAATGGCTATGTAACTGAAATCGCAGGCTTTACCCAAGGAGATTATTCGGATATGTCCGGCTGGGTATTTACAATAAACGGAGAAATGGGAATGCTTGGCGCCGGTGAAGAAATTATCGAAGAGGGCGATAAAATTGCATGGGAGTTTATTGACTTCTCAGCAGTAGCGTGGTAAAATAATCACAAGTTTTTATAAAAACATCACTCATCCTTCACTTTTGCTTGTTATCATTAAAGTGTTCTTAGGGGATGAGGAACAATTAGCAAACTTTCCTTCTTTTATTGAATATACACACACTTTCAGGAAAAAGGCTTCTCAAAAGAGAAGCCTTTTTCCGTTTTTGATTCATTTCAAATAAACAAAATTTACAATTGAACTGTTTTTTCAGTTCTTTTCGTCAATAAGCATGCAATTCACAACGAATCTGCTCGTATTACTGCTGTCCTCGGTACAAGTTGAAAGGGTAAGAATTTTTCCCTTTTCTCCAAAGGTCAATAGGTCAATATCTTTTTCCAAAATATTCTCTTCGCTGATTAAATCAATAAGTTGCTGATAATCTTCTTTATCTTCCATAGGCAAATCATAAGTTTTTCCGTCTATATCTGCCTCGTAGGCTGAAAATATTTCGTATTTGTTCCAGCTTCCGTCTTTCTTGATTATATATACATACGGATGTTCCTTTAAATAACTTTCTTTTTTATACTTGTCCAGTTGACCAAACATAGCGCCGTTTTTCATATTATGTCCATATATTACAGTATGGAGATCCTCCAGACTTTCATCACATCTGTAATCAATAAAGATGCTTCCGGCGGTTAAATACTTTTTCATATATGATTGAAATAGGTATTCATAATTGTTTGAACCTTTTAGTACAGGATAATTTACATCCGTTCCTTCAATATATATCCATCCTATAACATCGTCGTTTATCTTAAGCAGACTGTCAAAATCAATCTGCGGCAGGTCATCAGTGGTGTCAACTGCGGATTCATCGTTTGAAAGAGTATATTCTTCGACAGCTCCGTCATAGATTTTTTCTGCTTCGCGGTACTCTTTGAGTATAATTACAATGTTATAAAGCGAAAAAAGAAACACTGCCAGACAAACTGCAATTCCCGCCATAAACAAGATTTTCCTGCCTGTGTGTTTCTTTTTATCTTTCATGTTAGCTCCAAATCAATATAGTTCGACCGTTTTAAGGTCTTTATTTTAAATCCACTTTAAAACTTATTTTAAATTCCAAACAGATTCAGCTCTATCTTGCGACGCTTCAAGGTGTTTTGACATGGCGTTTACGGCCTTGTCCACATCCTTTTCTCTGATTGCGTCCAGAATAGCCCTGTGTTCTACTAATATTCCTTCTAAGTAAGACTGTTCGTAAAAAATGGATTTTCTCGTTTTTTCAATGTACTCCTTATATGACCTGAGTACCTGCGCCAAAAATCTGCTTCTGGCAGAAGCATAAATTACCTCATGGAAAGAGGTGTTCAGTTCAAGTACTTTTTTACTGTCCTTTTTCTTAGTGTAAAATTCCATAAGGTCACATTGTTCCTCAAGAGCCAGAATTTCCTCAGGAGTAATTCGTGCAACCGCCCATCTTACGGCAAGCTCCTCCAAGGCTTCTCTTACAGCGTATATGTCGTCTACATCCTGCTTGGTAAATCCTTTAGCGAAACATCCCCTGTTAGGAATATAATCGATCAGTCCTTCGTTTTCCAAAAGCTTAAATGCCTCTCTTATAGGCGTTCGGCTTACTCTAAGTTCTGTCGCTATCTGATTTTCCTTTATTTTTTCACCTATCTCATATTCGCCTTTTAGAATTCTTTCTCTAACAACATCGGCAATTTCGTCTGTAAGGGAGAAAGAGTTGGAAAAGTCCTTGTTGTCTGTCATTTTATCACTCCCAAAGTTACTTTATTTTTATTACATTTATTATAGTATGTTTAATTTGTCACAATGTTATTATACACTATAAAATATAATTTTCAAGTACCTGCTTGTTAAAATCGAAGTCTTCAATCTGCAAATAATACTCTGCTGAATCAATTAAAGCTTGCATAGGACAAAGGCCTATAATCTCAGTTCCTATTACTCTTACCCCGTATCTTGCAGCTTCTGCTTTAACTAATTCTGTTACTCTATACAGAGGAGTTACTCTGTAGTCCGTCATATTTATAGAAACTTGGGCAGTGTTTCTGTCTTCAAGCATAAAGCCCATAGCCTTAACGCATCTAAGTCCTCCGTCTTTTTCCCTGATAATGGCAGCGATATTTTTAGCAATCTGAACGTCGGAAGTTGAAAGGTTCAAGTTGTATGCTACCAGAGGAGGTCTGGCTCCTACTGCAACAACACCGCCTGTAGGATGAATTCTGGCGCCTCCAAAATCCGGTTCCCATTCCGGGTCTTTTACTTTTTCTGCCATACCTTCAAACTGGCCTTTTCTTATTGTAGCAAGGTTCTTTCTTGCCTCCTTAACAGCGGACATTTCATACAGGAAAACAGGTAAGTCTGCCTCTTCCGCGATTCTCTTTCCTACCCTGTTGGATAATTCAACACATTCCTGGTTGGTTGCATCCTTGATAGGAACGAAAGGCATTACGTCAACGCATCCCATTCTCGGATGTTCTCCGGTATGTTTGGTTAAATCGATGAGTTCCACCGCTTTCTTCGCTAATTTAACACTTGCCTCTTCAACGCCCTTTGCATCCCCGATATATGTAATTACTGTTCTGTTATGATTTGGGTCTGATGAATAATTTAAGAGCGTACAGCCCGGTGTGGTTCTAACTTGGTCTACAACTGCTTCAATAACTTCCTGATTTCTTCCTTCTGAAATATTAGGAATACTTTCAATAATCTGAGCCATTTTATTGTCCTCCCTTTTTATATTGTTATAATTATAATAAATTTAATACCTCTTTGCAAATTTCAGTTGCCAGCTCCTCGGCTTCCTTAACCAACCTATAACCTTCTTCAAACCTTACTTTGGCTGCCTCATCTTTTATCCCCGGCAAATTGATTTTCACATTAAGCCATGCACCCTTAACGCCTGCAAGCAGATTGAGCGCTGCAACGCCTAAGTCAGATACTGCATTGGGATTAGATTTGCCAACAATAGTTTCCGCTGTTTTCAGTCCTTCGAGGCAGAGCTTTACAGTATGGAAAGGCACTTCCGTAGCTCCCAGATTTGCTTCTCTGATTGCCGCCGTTCTCGCCGCCTTTTCCGATTCAGTCTCCTTAGGCAGCTTATATGCTGCTGAAACCTTATTGAAAGCTTCTGTGTCCTTGTCGATACCCTCAACTAATTCCTCATAAAGAGCTAACGCTTTTTCCTTTGCTGTCTTACAAACCTGTTCATAATCTGCATATTTCTCTTTTCCGATTGTAAGGTCAGCCACCATCGCTATAAGTCCCACACCCTGTGCTGCCGAAAGTGCGCTCACAGAACCGCCTCCCGGAGCAGGTGCATCGGATTTAAGAAGCTCAAGATAATCCTTTACTGTCATTTCTACCAGTTTCATTTTATACCAAAACTCCTTTCTTTATTGTTTGAAGAGCCATATTGGAACCAAAACGGTAACAGAGCATTTCCATATCAGGAGCGTTCCAGATTACCATATCAGCCTGTTTTCCCGGTTCCAACGTGCCTACTGTCTCTTCTCTGTTAATTCCCGCTGCTGCGTTTATCGTTACCGCTGTGAGAATTTCCTCCGGCGTCATTCTGTATTTTAGATATCCCAAATTCATGGCAAATTGCAAATTAAGAGAAGGACACGAACCCGGGTTGAAGTCCGAGGCGATTGCCACCGGTATGCCAAACTCGTCGATCATTCTTCTTGCTGGGGCAAAAGTAGCTCCCAAATAAAAAGATGTTGCAGGCAGCAGCATTGCCACCGTACCACCTTTTGCCAGTGAAGACATTCCCGCATCGTCTATTACTATCAGGTGTTCTGCCGACGTGGCTTTCATTTCGCCGGCTAAAACAGAGCCTCCTATAGCTTCTATTTCATCTGCATGAATTTTAAGTCCGTATCCCAGTTCCTTAGCTCTTTGTAGGTAAATCTTGCTTTCCTCTGCATTGAAAACTGAATCTTCGGTAAATATGTCTATAAACTCAGCAAGGTTTCTTTCTTTTATATAAGGCATCCATTCCTCACAGCAAAGTTTGATAAATTCGCTTTCTTTGCCTTTCCATTGCTGTTCCACCACGTGAGCTGGCATAAAAGTGGAAACCACATCCATGGGGTGATCATCATTGAGTTTTTTAAGCACTTCCAGCATTTTAACTTCTGTGTCAAGGTTTATTCCGTATCCGCTCTTAGCTTCACAGGTGGTAACCCCCAGACCCATCATTTCATCAAGAAAACTTTCTGTTTTGCTGTAAAGTTCCTCAAATGAGGCTTCTCTGGTTTTTCTTACGGTGTCCATTATTCCGCCGCCTGCTCTTAAAATATCCAGATACCCTGCACCTTTGAGTTTAAGTGGAATTTCGTTCTGTCTATATCCGCCGAAAACCAGATGAGTATGTCCCTCTACTAATCCCGGAGTAACCAGATTTCCTTCCGCATCTGTCACCACATCTACTGAAGATTCGTCACAAGGAAGCTGCCCGTCATGGGTAATGGCTTTGATAATGCCATTCTCTGTCAAAATTGCCGCGTTATGGAGTTTTAAGTTTTCTCCCTGCTCTTGTCCCTTATGAGCATAGCTTCCCACGGGGGTCTGCAAAGTTCCTATATTCTTAATAAGTAATGTTGCCATTTTGCTCTCCTGTTTCAAATTTACAGGCTGCCGCCTTTCGGTCAGCAGCCTGTGATTACTATAGCTACATTTCGCAGTGGATAATTGCAACTGCTACAAGTTATTTTATGCTTAATTATTTTACGAATTTATCTACTGCTTTATCAACCAGTTCGTCGTCTGCTATGAAAGGAATGGTGATATGACCTTTTCCTGCATAGTTCTTGTTGTACTCAACCGATGTAGAAAGGGCATTTTCATTTCTTGCCCAGTTTCTTCTGGCAACGCCTCCCATTACATCCCACATCATCGCAGATTTAATTATTTCATCAGTTCTTTCACTTCCGTCAAGCAGAAGTCCAAAACCGCCGTTTATGGCCTTTCCAATACCTACTCCGCCTCCGTTATGAAGTGCGCACAGCGACATGCCTCTGGCAGCGTTTCCTGCAAAGCACTGTACTGCCATATCCGCCATTACGTTGGAGCCATCCTTAATATTGGAAGTTTCTCTGAACGGTGAATCTGTACCTGATACATCGTGGTGGTCTCTGCCCATCATTACCGGGCCAATCTTACCTTCCCTTACCATCTCATTAAATTTAAGTGCGATTCTGGTTCTTCCTTCCGCATCCTGATAGAGAATTCGGGCTTGAGTGCCTACAACCAACTTATTTTTCTTGGCATCTCTAATCCATACCCAGTTATCTCTGTCTTGGGCTCTTCTCTTCGGATCGATACAATCCATTGCCGCCTTATCTGTAGCGTCAAGGTCTTCAGGTTTTCCTGATAAGCATACCCATCTGAACGGACCATATCCGTAATCGAAAAGTACAGGACCCATAATGTCTTCAACGTATGACGGCCAGATAAAACCGTCTTTATCGTCATAGCCATTTTTGGAAATTTCCTTAATGCCTGCGTCATACATAGCCTTCATAAATGAATTTCCATAGTCAAAGAAATAAGTTCCTTTGGCGGTCAAAGCTTTAATTGCGTAATAATGTCTGTGAAGTGTTTCATCTACTTTTACACAAAACAACTCTCTGTCATGGTGGAGAAGCTGGGTTCTCTCATCAAAGCTAATTCCAGCAGGGCAGTATCCTCCATTGTACACATTATGGCACGAGGTCTGATCGGAAAGTAAATCTATATGGAAATTCTTCTCTACTGCTGCTTCAAGCAGGTCGACAATGTTGCCGTGGTACGCGATAGAAATTCCTTCTTTAGCTGCCTTTTTCTCCGATGCCAGCCTAAAGATTTCGTCAAGGTCGTCAAGAACAACATCAACCCAGCCCTGATCGTGTCTGGTCTTAATTCGGGAAGCATCTACCTCGGCAAAGATACCTACTGCATTTGCAATGTTCGCTGCTTTAGGTTGTGCGCCGCTCATTCCGCCAAGTCCTGACGATACGAAAACATATCCTGCCAGATCGCCGTCCTCTGGAACGCCCAGTTCCTTTCTTCCTGCATTAAGTATCGTGTTGAAAGTGCCGTGAACGATACCCTGCGGACCTATGTACATCCATCCGCCTGCCGTCATCTGTCCATAGTTTGCAACACCCATTTCTTCCGCGATTTCCCAGTCGTCTAAGTTATCGTACATTCCAATCATCATGGAATTTGTGATTATTACTCTTGGAGCTGTAGGTTTAGATGGGAAAAGTCCCAGAGGATGTCCTGATTCAACTACCAAAGTTTGATCTTCTGTCAGTTCCTCAAGGTATTTTTTAATAAGTCTGTATTGCAGCCAATTTTGGCAAACCTGACCTGTTTCCCCGTAAGTTACCAGTTCGTATGGGTAAAGGGCAACTTCAAAGTCAAGGTTGTTATCCATCATTACTTGAAAGGCTTTTCCTGCAAGGCATTTACCTTTATATTCTCCTATTGGCTTTCCATAAATTCTGCCTTCAGGTCTGTATCTATATGCGTAAATTCTGCCTCTGGTTGTCAGCTCCTCCATAAATTCAGGCGCAAGTTTTTCGTGCAGCTCCTCAGGCACATATCTTAATGCGTTTTTTAAGGCAATCTTTGTCTGTGCCTTGGTAAGTCTGAAACCTCGGTCGGGCGCTCTTCTTTTATCTTCTTCAAAAACGGGGTACTCCGGGTACTCGTTTCCAAGCTGAATTGTCATTGCTCCCTTAATGGTATTGTTATCTATCATAGTGTGTACGCCTCCTTATTTAGGTTTTTCTATTTAAGCTCTACTACTTTTTCAACTGCTTTTACAATCTCGCCGGATTTAATCATTTCGTCGTATTTAACCAACTCGTCGTGCATGATTATATCTCGCTCTATTGGATTCGAAAATTTTCTTATATAATCATAAGCAGCTCTGGTCGCAGGCGCCAGTTTATCGATTCCGCCTTCTCCCTGTTCCTGTCTAAGCCAGATTGCCTGTGCTGCTGCTGCGATTTCAATACCGATAACTTTCTGAGCGTTATCCATCACCATCGCTGCCGTTCTCGCAGAAGTTGTTCCCATGGATACGTGATCCTCCTGATTTGCCGACGATGGAATAGAGTCAACACACGCAGGGTGGTCGTAAACCTTATTCTCCGATACCATGGATGCTGCCGCATACTGTGCAATCATAAAGCCGGAACAAACTCCGCCGTGTTTAGTCAGAAAAGCAGGAAGTCCTTCTGACAGCGCAGGATTAACCAATCTTTCCAGTCTCCTTTCAGATACATTTGCCAATTCCGATATAGCGATCTTAAGGAAGTCAAAGGTCAACGCCATAGGCTGTCCGTGGAAATTACCTCCGCTGATAACTTCATCTTCATCAGGAAATACTAAAGGATTGTCTGTAACCGCGTTGATTTCTTTTGATACCATATCGTAAGCATACATTATGGCATCTCTTGACGCGCCATGAATCTGAGGTACACACCTTAAAGTGTACGGATCCTGAACTTTGGTAGGTTGCAGTAAAAGTGCGTTACCTGAGTTTTCAAGCAGTGTGCGCAGGTTTTCTGCAACTACTTTCTGTCCCGTGTGTCCCCTTAAATCATGTACCTTATGATCATAGGCTTTCTTAATCGCATGAAGCGCTTCGCCTGTCAAAGCGCATGCTATATCAGCAGCTTTAAGCAGGTTCATCGCATCCCAAAGCACATTCGTACCTACAGCGGTCATCATCTGAGTGCCGTTGTTAAGCGCCAGCCCCTCTTTCGCTGCAAGAACTATAGGTTTAATGCCCTCTTTAGCCATAGCCTCCTTAGCATCGACAATTTCGCCTTTATATTCTGCTTTTCCTTCGCCGATTAAACCTAAAGCTATATGTGATAACGGAGCGAGGTCGCCTGACGCTCCCAGTGATCCTTTTTCCGGGATAACCGGGTGAACGCCTTTGTTAAGCATATCTATTAATGTCTGGAGTGTTTCAAGTCTAATGCCCGAATTGCCTCTTGATAAGGCGTTGCATCTTAAGAGCATGGCGGCCCTAACATATTGTACAGGGTAAGAATTTCCCATTGCACAAGTGTGGCTGATAATCAAATTCCTTTGCAGTTCTTCCGTTTCCTCATGGGAAATTACTACATTGGAAAATTTTCCAAAACCGGTGGTTAAGCCATATATAACTGCTTTTTCCTCCAGTTTTTTCTCAATGTAATCTCTAGCCTTTTTAACAGCAGCAACGGCTTCAGGCGCCAATTCAACTTTTTCATTGTTTCTGCACACGCTGATAACCTGTTCTACTGTTAAGTCGTGTCCATTAATAATAACTGCCATAATTCTCTCTCCATTTCGTTATTATTATTCACTGCATTGCATAAAAATACAGCTTTACATATTAACTTTCTTTGTATAATATTATAAACTTTTTTTGCTGATTATGCCAGCTTTTTTTGTCCCAAACCTGCTATTTTTAGCCTTTTTCATGCATTTTATCTTAAAACTCGGCAACGGAGAGCTTTAATTGTTTTCGCGCTTTATCGCTGTGATGTTTTATCGCTTTATAGTGAATAATTATTAAATTGTCTTTTTTCTGACAATTATTTTTAATTATAAAAGAGCCTGACCGTTGAAAAAAGGGACTTTGAGACGGTGCCTTAATGGGGGAATTACAGACCTTTTAACTTTTTTTAACCTTCATATACAGATTTTTTTATAGAGATGGAGAAAAATCCGTGTTAATCAAATATGTTTTAATTTTTATACAAAGTTTATGCAGTTAAGGCTTTAACATGCATTGATAACAATGGTTATTGTATCTTTAGCTTCACCTGTTTGGCTCTTGTCGTCGCCGTTTCCACATCCTGTCATCAGTGAAAACACTAATATCAGGGATAAGAAAATTACAAATAACTTTTTCATCTTAATTCCTCCTTTGTAGAATTTTCTTTTGCGCGTTTGCGCATTGCTTAAAAAATCAACCTAGTAAACAACCTGAAGTTCACTGTAAATTATGGTGATATTACGTAAAATCAACTCAAAGCGGGGTTGACTTTTTAAAATGATTATGTTAGGTTATACCTAATACGTAAGGTGTTTAGATACTAAACACCTTACGTGAATAATAATCCAAGATATGGATTTTGTCAAGTTATTATTTATGAAATTAAAAAAGGAGGTTATGTATGCTTTCTGAAGAACTAATTAAACGTTTTAGAGCTGTCGACCTCGCAACCATGGGTCATTACATAGGTGGAGGTTATATGAGACCTGAGATGAAACCTCTCAATATCGGCGAAGGCAGGATGGTTGGCCTTGCATACACCGTTAGATTGTCAGGCAGGGATTCAGCAGGTATATATTATGCTATATCAAAAGCCCCAAAGGGTTCGGTAATTGTCATCGATCGTTGCGGCAATCATACTTTTGCATGCTGCGGTGAAATGGTCGCCACTTATGCACAGGGAAGAGGAATGGCAGGACTTGTAATCGACGGACCTGCAACAGATTCCGTAGCAATAAAAAACTTTCCATTCCGGTTTTCTGTACAGGTATCTCGTGCGTTACTACTGTAATTCTGGGCGTATCAGGCGAAGTTCAGGTTCCTATAGTATGTTCCGGAACTGCTGTAAACCCCGGAGATATTGTTTTCGGAGATGCAGATGGAGTCGTCGTGCTTCCTCCTGATGGATATGAGGATGCTCTTAAAAAATCTGAGGAATCGGTTAAGGCTCAAATCAGTCAGCGTGAAATCTTCGGTCGCGGTGAACTGCCGGATTGGGATATAGAACGTTTATTTTAAACTGACACGGTTCCAATGCTCCTTGAACTTAGAAAAAAGAAATAATTTATTAGAGCAGCGTGGTGTATATTTAATAATCCACACTGCTTTTTTAATATTATCAATTTTGTTGATAAACAAAGATAAATCAATTAATCGCTGGATTTTCCAATTTTCCTATGATATTATTTTATATAGTTTAAGTTATATAGGAGATTACATGATTATTCAACATAAAGAAAACATATGGGAAACTTGGCCCGCAGAAAAAAAGAGTGACTTAATTCACAATTATGTTATGCGTTATGCTGACCGTAATAGCAGAAAGATTGATTACGGAACCGGTAAGCGCTACACCTCGGTGGAGATGCACGTACTTGAAAAAATTTATTACAATCCGGGTATCACCGTGACGGAGCTTGCTAAACTCACCTCAAGAACTAAAGGTGCAATTTCTCAAATTGTGAAAAAACTCCATGAGAAAAAACTTGTAGAAAAGGTTAACCAAAATTCAGGTATGAGACAATGTTGCTTATATGTGACCAAAGAAGGCAACTACCTTAACAAACTTCATCTGGAATATGACAGACGTAATACGGAGGAATTCTTCGAGACGGTTGCGCAATATTATTCCAGTGAACAGATTGATGCTTTTTTCAAGGTCATGGAAACATGTTTCCAATTGCTTTCACCTGATGAGGATTTTCCTTGGACTCATAATGATAAATAACGTAAATTTTATTTTTTCCTTAGAAATAATATTTGATTTATACTTAAATCTGCGGCTCTCTTGTAATAAAGAAGTCGACAAACAAAATAAAGACATAAAAAAGCCCTTAAATCCTTTTTCATGATTTTAAGGGCTTTAATTTATAATCTTTATTTAGCGGTATTTGACTAATTATAATTTAATCTTCAGCCGCCGGCTTTCAAACTTTAAAAAGCCGTTAAGTTATTTAATTACCTGAATTAGTCAGCAACATAAGGAAGTAATGCAACAATTCTTGCTCTCTTAATAGCAGTTGTTACTTCTCTCTGATGCATAGCGCAAGTACCTGTAATTCTCTTAGGTAAAATCTTGCCTCTTTCAGTCACATATCTTCTTAATTTTTCTACATCCTTGTAGTCTATTCTTTCTGTCTTATCAGCGCAGAACTGGCAAACTTTTTTTCTTCTCATTCCGCCGCCGCGTCTTTTATTTTCCATCATGATTCTTTATCTCCTTTCTCTTAGAACGGGATATCCTCATCGATTGCAGAAAATCCTGCCGGCGCATCGTCAAAGCCCGATGTTGTTTCGTTTTGCCTCTGTGTTTGACTTTGCGATCTATCGCCCCATTCTAAAAATTCTACTCTGTCTGCTACGACATCGGTGGTGTAAACGGTTGCACCATCTTTATTGGTATAACTGCCTGTTTGTAGTCTTCCCTGAACTCCAACAAGTCTACCTTTTGCAAGGAATCTTTCGCAGTTCTCTGCCTGTTTTCCAAATACTGTTACCCTTGGAAAGTCAGTCTGTTTCTCACTTCCGGCTCTCACCGGTCTGTCTATTGCAACTGTAAAAGTGCATACAGCCATCTGAGTTCCTGATGTATATCTTACTTCCGGGTCTCTGGTCAATCTTCCAATTAGTACAACGCTGTTCATATTTCCCTCCATTTTGTCCGGTTATCCGGCTGGAAAATATATTGAATCAAAGATTCTCTATATTGCCACCTTATTATTTTTCATCCTTATTGATGATGATGTGTCTCATTACGTTATCAGAAATTCTAAGCTTTCTGTTAAGTTCGTAAGGTAATGTAGGATTGCCTGCAAATTCGATTACAACGTAGTAACCTTCTTCCTTCTTTTCGATAGGATATGCAAGCTTTTTCATTCCCCAAACATCCACTTTTTCGACTTCACCATCAGCAGCAATAATGGACTGAACTGTCTCTACTGTCGCATCTTTCTTTTCGTCTTCTAAAGCAGGATTGATAATGAACATAACTTCATATTTAGTCATTTTTTCACCTCCCTGTGGACTATATGGCGACGATTCTCTCGTCGCAGAGATTTGTACGGGCATAACCGTACTCAATAATTATACTATAAAATTATTTAATTGCAAGCAAAATTTTCATTTTTTATGTGAATGCTTCTTTGTACCGTATATATCGACGCGGGTTTTCGACAGTTGTAAGTCAATAAAATCTCTGTAAGAGTTGCAATCGCT
>CAZYWO010000016.1:0-12147 GCA_964651095.1 uncultured Oscillospiraceae bacterium
AGTAGCCGGCGCCAGCACGTCGTTGAAAATTGACGGATAAAATTCCCTTGCGTTTTTACCGCTGTTTAGCATTTTCTTAAATCCCTCCTTTCATATCATCTAAATAAAAAGCAATATTCGTGCCAAGCCGTTTTTTAAATTGTAAGCCAGTAATTTCAACGTCTAAGCGCGTTTTTTTCTTTAATAAAAATATAACTGGCGAAATTGTCATGGTAGAAATCCGCCAGTAAAAAAAATGCTGGCAAAATTTTGCCAGCATTTAAGGTGTTTTAAAGTATTCTATAGTTTAAGCCTGTCGTCAGGATTCTGCTCATATTAAACTACCGCGTTTTACTGCTGTAAAACTCTTTGTCTTGTAGGAGCTAACATCTTAGCTAAAATGCTTATAGTTACAATCTGAATCGCCGTCATAGCCAAGCACTGGAATATTCTCGTCATAAACAACGCTTCAAAAGATGCGCCATATAAAACGGAAATCCAGTATGTATTAATGAGCAGACTCACTATAAACTGATCGAGTACTACAGCGCATATTACACGAATCGCCGTTTGTTTCTTGTAAAGAAATACTCCAAAGATAAGTCCGGTGAGAATACAGCTTAATGTAAGCGCCGGGAAATAGGCTCCTATCGGGAACAATGTTGCTCCTAAAAAATCACCAAGTCCCGCAACTATAGCCGCAAATACCGGACCGTAAAAATATGCCGCAACAAATACGCTTATAAATGTAAAGCCTATTTTAATGTTCCATGCATTGATAGATAAAAATCTCGATAAAATGATGTTCAATGCAATTAAAATTGCTGCTGTTACCAGCATTTTCGTGTCTAATTTTTTCATAATAAAACTCCTTCCTGTAATTGTTGCTACAGGAAAGAATTTTTTCTTTCTTGCAGCAGCGGACGCAGGCACAGTACCGCGAAGCTTTCGCATCTTCGTCCAACGGCAACATCCCATCCGTTGGCACTTAACGCACTGTCCTTACTCTGACACTAGATATATTTTATTTTTGCTAAGGTATTTTTCTGAGAAGAGGGATAATCCATCCTCCTATCGTGTTACCCAGCGTATTAACGAGCAGGAATACTAATGCTTTCCCGCTCCACATTCCGGCCATGGATATATAAAACATGTTGGCGATACAATGCTCAAATCCACACAGGATAAATACCATCACTCCGAAGAACAAAGAAAGGTACTTACCCAGTTCATGAGGATTATTTTTGAAACCGTCAACACCGATGAAGATCATCAGATTACATAAAACAGCCAGAATAAATATACTAACTAAACTGTCATCAAATTTCGTCTGGCAAAGAGCTGCGGCTCCTTCTGAAATAGAAGCGATTCTGGTAGCTCCAATCAGCATACTTGCGCACCAAGCGCCTGCAAGATTGCCAAACCAAATTATGATAACGTTCAGCGCATATTCTTTATCATTTTCAAATACATAACAGACTTTCCCCGTATACAGGTTAAATCCAAAAGTACAAATAGTAAATAGGCCTACTGTAAAAAGAACTGCACCAAGTACGCGATTCTCAACGGACAGGAACACAGTTCCTCCCATGGCGATACACAGACCTGCTATTACGGCATATAAAAAGGTTTTTAATCCCCTTATTTTCACTTAACAGCCCTCCTTGCTGCTTCTATTACATGAGAAACAAGCACACTTGTAGTAACTGTTCCTACACCTCCGGGTACAGGCGTTACGGCTGATACTATTTTTTCCGCTTCATCAAACTTCACATCGCCGCAAAGTTTTCCCTTTTCCTCATTCCAGCCTATACCTACATCTATTACAGTTTGTCCTTCTCTTAAATACTCTTTTCCTATGCTTTCCATTTTACCTGAGCATACGATGAGAATATCAGCCTCTTTAGTGACTTCTGCCATGTTCGCCGTTTTAGTATGGCAGATGGTTACCGTTGCGTTTTTATGCATTAACATCATGGATACAGGACGTCCTACTACAAGTGAGCGACCTATGACCACTGCATTCTTGCCCGTGCAGTTAATACCGTAATAGTCTAAAATCTCCATTGCTGCCTGAGCTGTACAAGGCGGAAAACCTAATTCGGTATTAGTGAAAACGCCTGCAAGAGAAGCGTCTGTACAGCCGTCAATATCTTTTTCAGGATTGAGCATCTGTCTTGCCTTCTCTCCATCCAGTTGTTCAGGCAGGGGTCTTAACATGAGTATTCCGTGAACATGAGAATCATTATTTAGTTGTTCAACAGTATCGAAGAAAGTCTTGCTGTCCACATCTTTAGGGAGTATAACATTTTTCACTTCCACTCCTACTGAACGGCAGCGTTTCATAGCGCCTGCTTCGTATGAAAGGTCATCGGAACGCTCTCCTACACGTAAAATTGCCAGTGTGGGAACTACGCTCCTTTCTCTGAGTCTTACGGCTTCTGACGCCATTCTCCGATTAAGATTTTCTGTTACCGGCCCTCCCTTTAAAATATCAGCCATTTATTAGCCTCCTTGAAACTTCATTGTATATGTGATCCGCCTTATTACAATATTTGTTCAGCATATTTGAAACTCTTTCGTTCATTGTAGCAGCCATATCTTGGTCCTTCATAGCTTTAGTATTAATATATACATTTAAAGCTGCACTTTCTAAGGCGCCTTTTGCCATAGCTGCTGCACATCCCGCATCGGATATGACGAGCTTGCTCCCCTTGTCAGCGTATTCAGCTATAATATCTATTGCCTGACAGCATTTTTCCATGATTGCCAGAGGAACATCGGAAGCTTCTCTTAAAGCCTTTTCCATGATTTGATCTCTCAAAGGATCATCTTTAGGAATACTGTAAGCCTTGGACAAAGGTTCAAATACCTCTGCATCTTTTTCGACCAATTTCAAAAGTTCTTTTCGTAAAGTTTCCGATTTTTGATTCAGTTCAATTATTTCCGTTTCCACATGGGCATATTTTTTCTTGCCTGTCGTCAAGCTTCCGACCATATTTCCAAGAGCAACTCCTATTGCTCCGGCTAATGCTGAAGCCCCTCCGCCTCCCGGCACAGGAGCGGAGGAAGCCATCTGAGTGAGAAAATTCTCTAAATTCATTTCTATCATATTGTTCTCCTTAAGTCAACAGCTTAGAAACCCTTAGAATAGACCGGTAATCACACCGTTTTCATCTACGTCAATTTTTTCTGCCGCAGGTACCTTTGGAAGTCCCGGCATAGTCATAATATCTCCTGTGAGAGCTACTATAAATCCGGCTCCTGCCGATACCTTAAGATTTCTTACTGTTATTGTAAAGCCTTTTGGCGCTCCCAGAAGGCTGGCATCATCGGAAAATGAATACTGAGTTTTTGCCATACATATTGGAAGTTTTCCAAATCCCAGCGCTTCAAGCTGATCTGCCTGTTTCTTTGCATTTGCCGTAAACTGCACGCCGTCTGCATGATAGATTTTTTTGCAAATTGCATCAAGCTTATCTTCGATAGTCGAATCAAGTTCATAAGACTGTTTAAAGTTATTGGGTTCTTCACACAATCTTACCACTTCTTCCGCCAAGTCCTTACCTCCTTCGCCGCCTTTTGCCCATACTTGCGATAAAGCTACGTTTACTCCAAGCTCTCTGCATTTTTCCTCTACCAGTTTCAATTCTGCTTCCGTATCCGTCGGAAAAGCGTTGATTGCCACTACACACGGTAGTCCGAATACATTCTTGATATTCGATACGTGCTGCAAAAGGTTAGGAATACCTGCCTCCAATGCCTCAAGATTTTCCTTGTTAAGATCTGATTTTGCAACGCCTCCATGGTATTTAAGCGCTCTTACAGTAGCTACAATGACTACTGCCGAAGGCTTAAATCCCGCCATACGGCATTTAATATCCATGAATTTTTCAGCACCCAGATCTGCTGCAAAGCCTGCCTCTGTTACTGCATAGTCGCCAAGCTTTAACGCCATTTTTGTTGCCGTAATGGAATTGCAGCCATGGGCGATATTTGCAAACGGTCCGCCATGGATAAATGCCGGAGTCCCCTCAAGTGTCTGTACCAGATTTGGTTTAAGTGCATCCTTAAGGAGAGCTGCCATAGCTCCTTCTGCCTTGAGATCGTGGGCTGTAACAGGTTTGCCGTCGTAAGTATAGGCTACAATAATTCTTGCCAGTCTTTCCTTAAGGTCTTTAATATCCGATGCAAGGCAAAGGATTGCCATTACCTCGGAAGCTACGGTGATCTCAAAGCCGTCTTCTCTTGGTACACCCTGCACTTTTCCTCCAAGTCCGTCTACTATATGTCTAAGCTGCCTGTCGTTCATGTCTACAGCTCTTTTCCATGTTATCTGCTTAGTATCGATTCCCAGTACGTTCCCCTGCTGAATATGGTTGTCGAGCATGGCTGCAAGTAAGTTATTGGCTGCGCCTATTGCGTGAAAGTCACCTGTAAAGTGAAGATTAATGTCTTCCATAGGAACAACTTGAGCATAACCGCCTCCTGCTGCTCCGCCTTTTACACCAAATACCGGACCCAGCGAAGGTTCACGAAGCGCTACTATAGCGTTCTTTCCTATCTTCCTAAGTCCGTCAGCAAGCCCTACTGAGGTTGTGGTTTTGCCCTCTCCTGCCGGAGTAGGTGTTATAGCAGTTACCAATACTAATTTTCCGTCAGGGTTATCAGCTTTATCCTTTAGCAGCGCATAATCTACTTTTGCCTTATAACTGCCATATTGCTCTAAATATTTCTCATCAATACCGGCAGTTTTTGCAATTTCCGTGATTTTCTTCTTTTTACACGCCTGTGCAATTTCGATATCTGTTTTAAATGTCATTTTTGTACCTACCACTTCCATAAATACTTATTTTAGAATTAACTCTACTTTCAGTATATCATCTTTTTTCGATACATCAATTATCTAAATTTAGTCACTATTTTTAGCCAAATGGTGGATTTCTTGTTACCCTTTTTTAACTTAATAAAAACCGAGCCACGGTTTCCTATACCGCTTATGCCATCAACAAAGTGACAATCTTTCCGCAGCCCGGTTTTTCATTTTATTATTTTATATCCTGCCAGTTTTTTATTTGCTTTTATTTGCATGAATCGAATACTTCTATTTTCCTGAAGGAATATATGGGATTATGGAACCTGCAACTGCGCTTGCCGGCATAGTTTGCAGAACCACTTTACCCGGACCCTTTACCACGGTATTGAAAATACCCTCTCCTCCGAAAAGAGCATTTTTTACTCCCGGTACTGTCACAACTTCAATTGAGCAGGTTGCATCCATCATTGCCAGATAACCTGTGTCCACAACGATGCTCTGTCCTGCATCCAACTGATATTCCACAGCAAATCCATCAATTTCAACGAAAGCAATTCCTCTGCCGGAAAGCTTCTGCATGATAAATCCCTCGCCGCCAAATAAGCCGGCGCCTAATTTTTTTTGGAAGAATGTTGACAGTTCTACACCTTCTTCCGAAGCTAAGAAAGCGCTCTTCTGAGCAACTATTTCCCTGCCGGGAGCTATCTCAACTACGCGAATTGAGCCTGGAAATGAAGATGCAAATGCAATATGACCTGTTCCGCCTTGTGCGGTGTAGCGATTCAAAAATAATGTTTCGCCTGACAGCATACGGCCAAACATCTTGCCGATACCGCCTCCGCTGGTGGTTTCCATCTTCATGTTAGGCGACATCCAGCTCATGGCGCCGCTTTCAGTAATCAGTGTTTCACCTGCCTCAACATCACATATAACAGCAGGCAAAGGTTCTCCAACGATTTTGTAATTCATAATCAAATTTCTTTCTTTTTTATAAGCTTTTAGTGTTTATGTCTAAAAAATAAGCTTTTCAGTTACAATACTCAAACCCTCCCTCATAATTTACATGCCGCGTTATACGCCTTGCAGCGACTGAGTTTTATATAACTGGGCATACATTCCGTTCTTTTCAATTAACTGGGCATGAGTGCCCTCCTCTTGGATTTTTCCGCCTTCTACTACTACAATTCTGTCGACATTCTTAATCGTTGCCAATCTGTGAGCAATAATTAAGGTAGTGCGTCCTTCAGACAACCTGCCAAACGCCTTTTGAATGTGCGCTTCGGTAACGCTGTCAAGAGCAGAAGTAGCCTCATCAAGAATGAGGATAGGCGGATTTTTAAGGAAAATTCGAGCGATGGAAATTCGTTGTTTCTGACCTCCTGAAAGAAGGGTACCCCTTTCACCCACATACGTGTCGAAACCATCTTCCATCTTCATTATATCATCGTAAATTTCTGCCTGTTTAGCGGCAGTTATAACTTCCTCAAAGGTTGCGTCAGGTTTGCCGTAACGAATATTTTCGTAAATCGTGTCGGCAAACAGGAAAACATCCTGCTGAACTATACCTATGTTTCTCCTAAGAGAGCTTTTAGATACCTTGCGAATATCGTTGCCGTCTATGTAAATGCTACCGCTTTCCACGTCGTAAAATCTTGGTATAAGCTGACACAAAGTACTTTTGCCGCCTCCTGAATGACCTACGATAGCAATGCTTTCTCCCGCTTTTATATTCAGCGAAACTCCGTGAAGCACCTCGGTATTTTCTCTGTAACTGAAATGTACATCGTCCAGCACAAGCTCGCCCTTAACTTCATCCAGCTCCGGAGCATCAGGTTCTTCCTTTATGCTGGGCTCGATTCTCATGATTTCAACAAATCGTTTAAGTCCTGCCAATCCGTTTGTAAAAATCTCGGTGAAAGCAGCGAGTTTTCTTACCGGCGTCACGAAAGTTGTAATATACAGATTAAAAGTTATTAAATCTATATAATTGAGTTTATCGCCCATAATTATCCAGCCACCGCAAGTGATAACTGCAATCTGTAGGAAACATATAAAAAATTCCAGCGATGCGTTAAAACGCCCCATCGCTTTGTAGTATCCGGATTTAGAACCTTTATACATCTCATTGGAACGTTCAAATCTCTCATAGTCTACCGCCCAGTTGTCAAATGCCTTGGAGGTTTTCATGCCTGAGATGGTTGACTCGATGTCTGCGTTTATATTTGCCATCTTTTGTTTAACAAGAGCCGAAGAATTAATCATACTATTTTTACACATGATTACAACAACGACAAAAATCGGCACGATTGCAAGCACAACCAGAGCCAATCTCCATTCCATTGTAAACATCACTATCAATGCTCCTACAATAGTTACTGTAGAAATCAGCAGATCCTCCGGGCCGTGATGAGCCAGTTCGGTAATCTCAAATAAATCGCCTGTCAGGCGGTTCATCAGTTTTCCGGTTCTGTTTTGATCAAAAAAGTCAAAATCAAGTTCCTGAAAGTGTCTGTACAGGTCTTGTCTTATATCGGCTTCCACTCGTATGCCGAAGGTATGCCCCCAATAAGTAATAATATAGTTTAAGCCTGCTCTTACTAAGAAAGCAACTACCACAACAGCCATCAGTGTAAAAAATGTCTCATATAGTTTCCCGGGCAGCAATTCATACATGGCGTATCTGCTCACCAAAGGAAACGCCACATCTATGGCTGCCACAGTAAAAGCACAGATCATATCCAGAATAAAAAGGTTTTTATGTTTACCGAAATATGATAAAAATATATTGAAAATAGGTTTATTAAAGTCTCTTTTTTTCATTTCAGCTATTTATTTCCCAATACAAATCTCAATAACCTTACAAAAGGCTGCTTAAGCAGCAGCCCTTTTTTTAAATATCTCTTTATAATTTATTATTGTTTTATGCCGGCCATCGCCAAGATAGATAATAGGCTATAATTAATCCCAACCGATGGCTGAACATTCAAGATAATTAAATATATGCAATAACTTCAATTTCAATAAGCGCGCCCTTCGGCAGTGCTGCAACCTGAACAGCCGAACGAGAAGGGAGCTGTCCGCCTTGAAAATATCCTGCATATATTTCATTTACAGTAGCGAAATCTCCTATATCAGCTAAGAAGCATGTCGTCTTTACTACTTTGTCAAGACTGCTTCCTGCTTCTTCTAAAACAGCTTTAAGGTTGTCGAGAACTCTTCTAGTCTGGGCTTCGATTCCCTCTACCATTTCGCCTGTCTTAGGGTCAAGACCGATCTGACCTGATGTCAATACTAAATTATCCAATATATTTGCCTGTGCATAAGGGCCAACTGCTGCAGGGGCCTTTTGGGTCGCTACGATTTTTCTCATTGTTATATCCTCCCTGTGTTTGTTAAATTGATGATAGTATACCACAAAAAATAGAAATACAACACCGATATTTCATAATATTTCTGTTGTTTTTTATTCAAATAAATTATATACTCTTTATTATCAATTTACCAGTCTTTATGGGAGGTCATTTAAAAATGGAATTTGATTTTTTAGATATGAATTTTTCTAATCGGAAGTTTGTTAACCAATTAAACGATGAAATAGAAAAAATTTATCCTCAGATGCTCGATATAAGGCGTCACATACACCGCAATCCTGAATTGAGCCAGGAAGAATCCCGGACAGCCGCTTTCATTATAAAAACCTTAAGTGAAATGGGGATCGAAAGCAGCTCCATTGCGGAAAACGGCGTTATGGGAACCATATACGGAAACCACCCGGATAAAACCGACATGACCGTTGCCATTCGCGCTGATATAGACGCCCTTCCGATTCATGAGGAAACAGGGCTTCCCTACGCTTCATCATCCTGCGGCAAAATGCATGCCTGCGGTCACGACATACATACTGCAATTCTTCTTGGGGCAGCCATGGTCCTTTCAAATATGAAAGATTCTCTTAAGGGCAATATAAGGCTGCTCTTTCAGCCTGCCGAGGAAACTGTGGGCGGAGCCGAGAAAATGATTGAGGAGGGTTGCCTTAATAACCCCCACGTTTGTGCAGTTTTAGGTATGCACGTTAACCCTTTTATCCCTTGCGGCAGCATACAGATGATTAAAGGCGTAATGAATGCGGCTTCAGCAGAGGTCAACTTGGAGATATACGGAAAAACCTGTCACGGCGCACATCCTGAAACAGGCGTCGATTCAATTCTTGCTGCGAGTACCGTTATATGCGCTCTTCAATCTATTATTTCAAGGAACATTGCTCCCACAGACAGCGGAATCGTTACCATCGGAACAATAAACGGAGGAAGCCAAAGAAACATTATAGCTGGAAAGACTGTGTGCACCGGCATTATCCGTGCGCTGACCCTTTCCGAAATAGATTTTCTTAAAGACAAGGTTTCCTCAATGGCTCATTCCGTTGCAGAGGGCATGGGCTGCCAATGCAGCGTTTATCTGGAGGATTGCAACCCTCCTCTCGAAAACGATGCTCACGTATACGATATTATAAATGCTGTCGGAAAAAATGTACTTGGTGATACAAGAGTTATAGAAAGTTCCGTACCAAGTCTAGGCACAGATGATTTTGCATATTTTTGCCAAAAGGTGCCTTCATTATATTTCAATCTTGGGGTTGCTCACGATGATCAGAAGATGAATTTTCCTCTTCACAGCGAGAAATTTAACCCTAAAGAGGATTCCATGAAAACGGGAATCCTTATGGAGGTTCTAGGCTGTATGGCAATTTTAGATGATTTAAAAAAGACTGAATAAATCAAAAAACTCAAGTAAACAACAAAGCGCCTCCACATGAGGCGCTTTTAATCGTCTAATCGTCCTTATTTTTTCATCATATCACAGCAGTTTTAGAAGTTCCTGCCGGGTTCCGCCAAAAAGATAACTTACAGGTATATCAAAAACTGTCTTGCAACCTTTATCCCCTCGGCGATTCATGTGGTATGCAGCTCTCGCATAAGCGATTAATACTCCTGTGCAAAACTCAGGGTTGGAATCAAGTTTAAGTTTAAATTCGTAAACCGATGTGTTCGATTCTTCCCATCCTGTTTTTCCAGAACGAATGACCATGCCTCCATGTGGCAATCCGCTGTGGTTTGCGGTCATTTCTTCCTCACTGATAAAATGTACTGATGTGGAATATTCATCAAAATAATCAGGCATTGTAACGATTTCCTTCGTTATACGTTCATTATCAGCTCCTTCTTCCGCCACTACGAAACACTCTCTTATATGTTTATCGCCCGCAGTAAGCACAGGATTTTCACCGCTGCGCACAGCTTTAACCGCAGCATCTATAGGAATTGTATACTGACGCGCATCCTTTACGCCTTTAATTCTGCGAATAGCATCGGAATGGCCTTGGCTCACACCGATTCCCCAAAACGTGTAATTTTCACCGGAGGGCAAAACAGAAGTAGCTATAGCTCTGTTCAAAGAAAAAAGTCCCGGATCCCAGCCGCATGAAATAATTCCAATCTTTCCTCCTTCCGACGCTGCTTTATCTACTGCTGCAAAGTGCTGCGGAATTTTGTTGTGGTTATCATAGCTGTCAACTATATTATACAGTTTTGCATATCTGGGTGTCTGAACAGGCAGATCGGTTGCGCTTCCGCCGCAGGCAATAAGTACGTCAATATCAGGCCTTAAACCTGCTTTATCAATTCCGCAGTGAGAATCCAACGCGTCGGCTGAAAACACTTTCACTCCTTCTGTCATTATCTTTATGTCCTTTGGATTTCTGCGAGTAAAAACACCTGCAAGCTCCATATCGTCGTTTTGTTTAATGGCACACTCTACACCCTTCCCCAGGTTTCCGTAGCCGAGAATTCCAATTTTTATTCTCTCCATTTTTCGCTCCTTTTCATAAATTGCTGAAATTTTTGCTACTTCTACCATATTAAATTAAACGGCATAAAATGCGCAGTTTTTTAGATTGGGTTTTCTACCTGATTAGGTATATTGGAATTGTCCAATGACTGAGATGTGTCCTCATTCTTCCTTGCTTCCATGATAGGTTTTATTTTATGTTCCATAATCCAGAAGAAACAGGATAAATGAACCAATGTAGTCAAAGTCCACGTTACAGGATAGGAAACATAGACAAAATCAACACTATGAAAATCCGGCATCTGAAAGAGCGTGGCAATCCACAAAATTCTGGAAACGCATACTCCCACCAATGAAACCACCATCGGCACTATTGAATATCCCAGCCCCCTCAGTACGCCTACGATAACGTCCATAACTCCACACAGAGCATAAGGCATGCAAATCAATGCCAATCTAATCATTCCCTGGTCGATGACCTGTTGAGTGTTGGAATAAATTCCTAAAAGCGTAGGTCCAAAAATATATGCGGTAACACCCATTACTAAGCCTGTCACTGCGGCACATGCAATGGATTTTGCCATTATAGGTTTTACGCGTTCATACCGGCCTGCTCCCACATTCTGACTTGTAAACGAGATTGCCGCCTGATAAAATGCGTTCATGCTGAAATATACAAATCCTTCTATGTTGGCAGCAGCAGCGCTTCCTGCCATTACAATATCTCCGAAAGAATTGATTGCAGACTGGATTATAACGTTTGAAATGGAAAAGAGCAGCCCCTGAAATCCTGCGGGGAGCCCAATCTGCATTATGGATATCAATCTTTGTTTATGTATCTTTAACTTCTTAAATTCAAATTTAAAGCCGCCTTCTTCTTTACTGAGGCATCTTATGATAAGACCTGCCGAGATGCATTGGGAAATGGAAGTAGCGGTCGCCACACCTGCAACATCCATCTTAAACTTTATTACAAAAATAAGATTCAGCGCTACATTGATCACTCCGGCAAAAGCAAGATAATAAAGAGGTCTTTGTGTATCGCCTTTCGCCCTCAAAATAGCGCTTCCGAAGTTATAAACCATCATGGCAGGCATACCTATAAAATATATTCTAAGATAAATCGCCGCAAGTCTAAGCACATTTTCAGGCGATTTCATCATTCTAAGAATAGGTTCAGCAAATATGATGCCTATAGCTCCGATTATGACACCGCTGACAAGACTGAGCAATATTGAAGTATGCAGCGTTTCGTTAAGCTCCTTGTCCTTCTGCGCCCCGAAATATCTTGCTGTCAATACGTTTGCGCCGATGGAAAGTCCTACAAATAAATTCACCATCAAATTTATCAGCGAAGTGTTGGAACCTACCGCCGCAAGAGAATTGTCTCCCGCCCATCTTCCTACTATAATAATATCCGCTGCATTAAATAAAAGCTGCAAAATGCTGGATGCTATAAGAGGAAACGAAAACATCAGCATCTTTTTTAAAAATGGTCCATTGACCAT
>CAZYWO010000016.1:12157-28446 GCA_964651095.1 uncultured Oscillospiraceae bacterium
TGTCAATTTCGTACTTTGCTTTATGCGTTTCTTTGCCTTTAATCAATCTCATTTTATCAACCAGATTTCTTTAATCAAAATTTGTGTGCTTTAGTTTTCTTAATTTCACAGCTATTATATATCTTTTGTCCGCCATTTACAATTGAAATATTTAAATAATTTTAAACCCTTGGGATTATTTTATCCCAAGGGCAATCTTCAACTTTCTACTTTTTCTGTTTCCTTCTTGCCGCGTATTCTGCCGTTGCAGTAAATAATACGTCAGTCGATGAATTTATTGCAGTTTCGCAGGAATCTTGAATAACGCCTATTATAAAACCCACTCCTACAACCTGCATGGCTATATCGTTGGAAATTCCAAACAGAGAGCATGCAAGAGGAATCAAAAGCAGAGAACCTCCCGCAACACCGGAAGCTCCACATGCGCTGATTGCGGAAAGTAAACAAAGAATAACTGCGCTTGCAAAATCCACTTCAACGCCTAGAGTATTAGTAGCTGCCAATGTCAGTATGGAAATTGTAATGGCCGCTCCGCCCATATTGATCGTTGCTCCTAAAGGAATAGATATTGAATAGGTGTCCTTATTAAGTCCAAGTTCATCGCAGAGCCTCATATTTACAGGGATGTTAGCGGCTGAGCTTCTCGTAAAGAAAGCGGTAATTCCACTGTCTTTAAGGCATTTTAAAACCAAAGGATATGGATTCTTTCGAGTTCCGATATATACTATAATAGGATTAACTATAAGAGCGTCTAAAGCCATAGTTCCTACCAACAGGAAAATTAATTTAGCATATTCAAGCAATGTTTCAAGTCCGCTTGTGGCTATCGAGTTAAATACCAGACCCATAACGCCAAGAGGAGCAAGTCTTATAATCCATCTTACCGCTTGGGAAACAGCATTTGAAATGTCTAAAAGAAAATCCTTTGTTGTATCTTTAGAATGTCTGAGGGCAATGCCGAAAATAATGGACCATGTAAGAATTCCGATATAATTGGCCTCCAGAAGCGCGTTTACGGGATTGGACACTATGTTGAAAAGCAGTGTGCGTAGTACCTGTAAAATACCTTCTGGAGGAACAACGTCGCTAGGGTCCACCTGTGGTAAAATCAGTTTAAGTTTAAAGGTAAAACTGGTGATTACAGCAAGGGTACCGGCCATAAAAGTTCCAACCAAATATAATATGATGATTGACTTCATGTTTGTCTTTTGACCTGCTTTATGCTGAGAAATTGCAGCCATAACTAGGAAAAATACCAGAACAGGAGCAATCGCCTTCAGTGCGCCCACAAACAAATCTCCCAGAATGGTTATTGCTGAAAGCTGTTTTGGAAATGTCAGCGCTAAAATAATTCCGATAAGCAAGCCGATAATAATCTGTTTTACCAAGCTTATCTTGTTCCATGCACTTATAAAATTCTTTAAAACCATAATTCCTCCAATGTTACAATATTTATTTACTTAAAGTCACGCGATTATTATTGTAACATAACAATATAAAGGGCGCAATTAAAATTGCACCCTAAATTACTTAAACATTTTAAAATTATTAAAAATACCTTAACCATATATATACGGTTGAAATTGCCAAAACAATTATACTAGCAGGCACCATGTACAGGCAATATCTGCCCCACGTTACGCGATAACCCTTCTGGTTTAACATCGATATACCCACAACATTGGCAGAAGCCCCTATAGGAGTAGCGCTGCCGCCTATATCCGTACCCATAGCCAATGCCCATGCAAGCACCGATAAATCTACACCGTTAAGAGTTGATAAACTCCTGATTATCGGAATCATTGTGGCTGCAAAAGGAATATTATCCACAAATGCACTTGCCAAACCTGAAATCCAGATTATAATTCCTACTATGAGTATTACATTTCCCCCGCTGACTTTTCCTATGAATGCGGCAATTATTTCCAGCGTGCCAGTCTGCTCCAGACCGCCGACTACTATAAAAAGACCGATGAAAAAGAGCAGCGTCTTATAATCAGCACGTTTTATAATTTGTATAGCGCCCTTCCCTGCTGCCAACAAAGTGAGAGCTGCAATGATTACTCCAATCAAGGCCACGGTCAGACCTGTTTGTGCGTGGGTAATGAGCAGAACCACGGCAAGAGCAAATATAACGGCGCTCATATAAAATCCTTTAAGATCAGAAATCATAACTGGAGACGTCTCTTTGTTAAAAGCTACTGCACCTGTGACAACTGTACCAACAACATGTCTTTTATTAGTGTCTCCGTCCGATATGACAGTAGATAATTTCCGGCGAAAGCATAAGTAAAAATATATTATAACCACTACCATTGAGATTCCGGCAATGGCGCCTGTATTGGTTAGGAAATCTGTAAAAGAATATCCTAAAGATGTTCCAAGGATTATATTTGGCGGATCACCGCACATGGTAGCTGAGCCTCCCAGATTAGCACAAAAAATCTCCGCTACCACCACAGGTCTTGGATCAAAATGCACAATTTTTGCAAGTTCGACAGTTACTGCGGCTAAAAAGAGTATAACGGTAATACTGTCAATAAACATGGATAATACCGCTGAAACCAGCATAAACGCTATAAGAATCGGAATCGGTTTATATCTTACCAATTTAGCGATTGCCATACAAAGCCATCTAAAAAATCCTACTCTGCTCATACCTTCTACCATAATCATCATTCCAGCGATAAAAATAATGGTAGACCAGTTAACGCCCGAAGAATTTTCAGAGAGCTTTCCTGAATTATACCAAAATTCAAGGGTAAAAATCTTCCCCAAACTCAAAGTCTGGTTAATAGCCTGAATGCTTTTCATACATATTCCGAACACCAGTATCAATGTAGCGGCTCCGCAGGAAAGCGTAATTATGTGGCGCTGTATTTTATCCATAATTATAAGGATAAACATTATTATAAAAATTCCGGCAGCAACAACTTGTGCGATCATTTTTTCATTCCTCCAGCTTCTTTGGCAAATATATGCCGAAACTTCAACGATTAAGATTATAACAAAACTTTCATACCTCGTGTACACTTCACTTTTTTTTTAACATAGATTTAGCGAAATTTTAGCAGTATCTTAATATTTATCAACTTTACATTTTACTGGCGTAACACTTCTCGCTTGGTACGCGCTAGCATTTTTGTCAAAACACCGATTGTCACAATTTGAACAACCGTCATAATCATGCTCTGGAAAATCCTTGTCATAAACAAAGCTTTAAATGAAGCGCCGTACAAAACAGAAATCCAATATGTATTAAGGAACAGTCCCAGTATAAACTGATCTATTAATACTGCGCATATTACACGTATCGCCGTTTGCTTCTTATATAGTAAAAATCCAAAGAGCAAACCCGTAAGTACGGCGGTAAGTGTAAAGCCAGCAAAATATGCGCCTATAGGAAACAGTGTTGCTCCTAAAAAATCACCGAGTCCCGCAACTATGGCAGCAAGCACCGGACCGTAAAAATATGCGGCAACAAATAAACTTATAAATGTAAAGCCTATTTTTATGTTCCATGCATTAATAGATAAAAATCTTGATAGCACGATGTTCAGTGCAATCAAAATAGCTGCTGTTACCAGCATTTTTGTGTTTATTTTTTTCATAATAAAACTCCTTCCTGTAATGTTGCTACAGGAAGGAATTGCTTCTTTCTTGCAGCAGCGGACGCAGGCACAGCACCGCGAAGCACTTGCTTCTTCGTCCAACGGCAACATCCCATCCGTTGGCACTTAACGCGCTGTCCTTACTCTGACATAAAAATTATGTAATTTTTGCTAAGGTGTCTCCCATCTGATGTATAAAATGGAGTAATACCTAGAATAAACCGGTAATTATACCGTTTTCGTCAACATCTATTTTTTCGGCAGCAGGTACTTTAGGCAAACCTGGCATAGTCATAATATCACCTGTTAAAGCAACGATAAAACCTGCGCCGGCAGACACCTTAAGGTTTCTCACCTGAACAGTAAAGTTTCTTGGCGCTCCAAGTTTAGTCTGATCATCTGAAAAACTATATTGGGTTTTTGCCATACAGATTGGCAGATTGCCAAAGCCCAGTTCTTCGAGTTGTTTAATTTGTTTAACTGCGTTTCCTACAAGCTGAACACCGTCTGCGCGGTAAACTTTCATTGCAATTGCATTGAGCTTTTCCATAATGGTTGTATCTGTATCATAGCAGAATTTAAAGTCGTTTGGTTGCTCACAAAGTTCTACTACTGCCTGCGCTAACGCTTTTCCTCCTTCACCGCCTTTAGCCCATACCTGGGATAATGCCACGTTTACACCCAGCTCTATACACTTATCTTCTACCAGCTTAAGTTCTGCCGCCGTATCCGTTGGAAATGCGTTTATAGCAACTATGCAAGGCAAATTGAATACATTTTTAATGTTTTCAACGTGCTGTAAAAGGTTTGGAATACCTTTTTCAAGGGCATCGAGGTTTTCATTGTTTAAATCGCCTTTAGCCGCTCCTCCATGATGTTTTAATGCACGCACGGTGGCAACTATTACTACTGCCGACGGCTGAAGTCCTGCCATTCTGCACTTTATGTCGATAAATTTTTCTGCCCCCAAATCTGCGCCGAACCCTGCCTCTGTAACTGCATAGTCGCCCAATTTCATCGCCATCTTGGTAGCGGTAACTGAGTTACATCCATGAGCTATGTTAGCAAAAGGACCTCCGTGTATAAAAGCCGGTGTACCTTCCAATGTCTGCACCAGATTTGGCTTTAAAGCATCTTTTAAAAGGGCTGCCATCGCGCCTTGGGCTTTAAGCTGTCCTGCGGTTACAGGTTTATCATCATAAGTATAAGCAACGATAATGCGAGCCAATCTATCCTTTAAATCGGTTATATCGCTTGCAAGACATAGTACTGCCATAACTTCCGATGCTACTGTAATATCAAAACCATCTTCTCTAGGCGTACCGTTTACTTTACCGCCCAGTCCGTCAACAATGTTTCTAAGCTGCCTATCGTTCATGTCTACAGCTCTTTTCCATGTTATCTTCCTTGGGTCGATGTTCAAACTATTTCCCTGCTGAATATGGTTATCGAGCATGGCTGCAAGCAAGTTATTCGCTGCGCCTATTGCGTGAAAATCACCTGTAAAGTGAAGATTAATATCTTCCATAGGAACAACTTGAGCATAACCGCCTCCTGCCGCTCCGCCTTTTACACCGAAAACAGGACCAAGAGACGGTTCACGCAGAGCTACTACCGCCTTCTTGCCAATCTTCCAAAGACCGTCTGCAAGACCTACTGTCGTAGTAGTTTTTCCTTCTCCCGCAGGTGTAGGATTAATTGCTGTGACTAAAATCAGTTTAGCGTCAGGTTCTCCTGATTTATCTTTAAGGAGCGAATAATCTACTTTTGCCTTATAGCTGCCATACTGTTCCAGATATTTCTCATCAATACCGACAGTCTTTGCAATTTCCGTGATTTTCTTCTTTTTACACGCCTGTGCAATTTCGATATCTGACTTAAATCCCATGTCGAGGTACCTCCCAATTCTTTTTTTAATAGGTTCTATGTTATTGTACCACAGTCGGAAAACAAAAAGGGAAAAAATATATTATTAACAACTTTTTTATACGAAAAAACAAAAATAGAAGCAAAACTCTCCATCTGCTTCTATTATAATTCTGTTAGATTTATTTAATAGCTACAAAATCCATCAAACTTTCACAAACACGGCAAGCGCTGCCTTTAGCTTCAGAATCACCTAAACTCTCATACCATGAGATGAATTTTTCCATCTCAAACTCCAGACCTCGCGCACTCTTTCCAATTAAAAGGCAACTTGGATCTATGCCAAAGATATCGTACAAATTTAGCACAAATTCTGTAGTTACCATATTAGTTCCATTTTCTAAACGCGAGATCTGATTTTGGGATAACGATAGCTTTTCAGCAAACTCTTCCTGATTCAGATGTAGGTTTTTTCTAACCGCTTGGAGCCTTGCTCCAATTTCTATCGCCCGTTCATTTGCCATGTTCATTACTCCTTACTTGTACATTATTTTATACCAGCCAGATAAAATATAGAATTGAACAAGGCGGATAGTTTTATTCGTTTTAAGGATTATTTAAAGAAAAATAATATAATTTAAATAGTATCCAAAAAGAGTTCACATTATATTGTTATTTTTTTATCATATCTACAACGCTATATTTTATGATAAAATAATATATAGAAATTATAATCATTTTATATATTTTTTTATCATATTTATGCTAAAAATTTTAATCATTCAAGACAAATCATTTATATTACAACGCGAAAATGCAACAGATTATCCGTACCGAGTTTAAAAAGTCATCTATAAAAAACAGAAGCAAAACATCATGTCTGCTTCTGTTAACGTTATATTCCTAATCTCATTGATTAATATGTAAGAAAAAAATATATTCTTCTAATCTATTTGAGCATAACAAAATCCATCAGACCTTCGCAAACTCGGCAAGCGCTGTCCTTGGCTTTTGAATCGTCTAAACTTTCATACCATGAAATGAATCTTTCCATCTCATAGTCCAGATTTCGTACACTTTTTCCGATCAAAACAGAGCTGGGGTCAATGTCATAAAGGTCATATAGCTTCAGCACGAACTCGGTGGTTACCATATTGGTACCGTTTTCTAAACGTGAAATCTGGTTCTGTGATAATGATAGTTTTTCAGCAAATTGATTCTGATTTAGCCCTAGATTCTTTCTGATTTCCTGAATCCTAGCGCCAATCTCTATCGCTCGTTCATTGGCCATATTCCATCGCTCCTCCTTGTATCTTATTTTATACTAGTCGGATGGAATATAGAATCGAGCCAAACGGATAGTTTTATTTGTTTTACGGATTATACGTATGACCTTTGTATTTATAAGGCTTACATGTCTTCAAGTTTGCCATGCTTTTCATATCTTGTAATTCTACTTATCTTATTGTCATCATCTACAAAGACAACTTTAGGAGGATTATCCTTTATTTCCTCCGGCTTAATCTGGCAATAGCACATTATGATTATCTTATCGCCTTTTTGAACGCACCTTGCTGCTGCCCCGTTAAGGCAAATCATACCGCTGCCCGGTTCGCCTGCGATGGTATAAGTTTCAAATCTGCTGCCGTTATTTATATCTACAATCTGAACTTTCTCATATTCTAAAATTCCGGAAGCATCGAGCAAATCCTTGTCAATGGTAATGCTCCCCACATAATCCAGTTCTGCCTGAACCACTGTGGCTCTGTGAATTTTTCCTTTGAGCATTTGTAAATACATTTTATTTGTCCCCCGTATTATCTTCATAAATAAAATTGTCGATTAATCTGGTTTTACCGACATACACTGCCATAGCCACCAGCACGCTACCTTTTATTTCATCTACCGGCTCTATAGTCTGAGCATCGACCGCCTTGACGTAATCAATCTTTGCAAGCGGTTCTTTCTCTATATGTTCTGTCATAGTTTCCACAATCTTTGCAGCGTTTTTCTCTCCATTTGCCGCCAGGGTTTCCCCTATATTAACAGCTTGGCTCAGCACCAAAGCCGCTTCGCGCTCTTCAGCGTTTAAATATGTGTTTCGCGAACTTTTTGCAAGACCGTCTTTTTCTCTTATAATAGGGCACCCCACTATCTGAATGTCAAAATTAAGGTCTCTTACCATTCTTTTTATTACAGCAAGCTGCTGAGCGTCTTTTTGACCGAAATAGGCTCTATCGGGAGCGACGATATTAAATAATTTAGCAACTACGGTACACACGCCTCTAAAATGAATGGGTCTGGTTTTTCCGCAAAGCTCGGTCGTAAGAGTAGTTCCGATCATATCTACCATGGTACACGCGCCGTCTTTATACATTTCTTCTGCTTCCGGATAAAAAATCACATCGGCACCTGCGGATTCACACAATGCTGCATCTCTTTCTATGTCCCTTGGATAGCTTTCTAAATCCTCTCCTACTCCAAACTGAGTAGGATTAACAAAATCGCTTACTACAACTCTATCGTTTTCGGCAACCGCTCTGTCTATAAGGCTCTTATGTCCCTCATGGAGAAAGCCCATAGTCGGCACAAGCCCTACTGTCAAGCCCTGTTTTCTCCACTCTTTGACTTCGTTCCTAACTTCTTCAATCGTCTTTATAATCTTCATTTCATACCTCGCCTCGTACCTCGTCTTTTAATATAATTTCTCTATAACTTAGTCATCAATTTTATATGAATGTTCTTCCGCAGGGAAAGTTCCTTCCTTTACTTCCTTGATATAAGCAGCAAAGCCTTCTTTCATTACCTTTCCTGCATCTGCAAAATGTTTAACAAACTTAGGTTTAAAATCTGAGAACATTGCAAGCATGTCTTGATATACCAATACTTGTCCGTCACAACCTGCGCCTGCACCTATACCTATAATCGGAATTTCTACTGCCTCAGAAATAAGTTTTGCAAGTTTAGCAGGTACACACTCTACAACCATTGCAAATGCTCCTGCGTCTTCTAGTGCTTTTGCTTCGTCGATGAGCCTTCTGGCTGCTTCCTCTGATTTTCCTTGAACTTTAAATCCGCCCAAGGCGTTTATTGCCTGAGGTGTCAGACCGATATGTCCCATCACTGGTATTTGGGCTTCTGTAATCGCCTTGATTTGAGGGCAAACAGCAGCGCCTCCCTCCAGTTTCACAGCATTGCATCTTCCTTCTTTCATCAGACGACCTGCATTATATACTGCATCATATACGGAAGTCTGATATGACATAAACGGCATGTCTCCCACTACAAGGGCATTTTGAGCGCCTCTTGATACTGCTGCCGTATGATGTATCATGTCTTCCATTGTTACTGATATTGTATCCTCATATCCAAGCATCACCATTCCTAAAGAATCTCCTACAAGCAGCATGTTTACCCCCGATTCATCCATCAGTTTGGCTACTGAATAGTCGTATGCTGTAAGCATGGTAATTTTATCTCCGTCTTTTTTTTGTTGTTTTATTGTAGTTATGGTATTTTTCATTTTTCCAGCTCCTTTTTTATTTCTTTGTAATCTCTGTCAGGATGTTTTCTTTCAGCGACATGAACCAGACGTCTGGATAACAGCCTATAGATCTCCAATTGTTCGTTTAGTTTGTTGGAGACATTTGTCTTGTCTCTGCTTTTTTCTGACAATGCAAGGGCCTCAAGGGCTTTAAGATGTCCTTTCACAGTGTCCGCATCGCCTCGTTCCACAGGTCCTGTCAAGGCGTCTATACACCCTATTTGTGCTATCGAATCTGCATTTCCCATTATAAGCGGCGCTAACGCTTTTTCTGCGTCGCTTCTTTCAAAACCACATTCTGTAAGCATTTCTGCGCCTATATCAGCAAGGGCAATCATCTGATTGCTTACCATGACCGCAGCACAGTGATATAAATCTTTTTTATCTTCAGGTATGGTTGTGACTTTATTCCCTAGCTGCTCAAAGCATCTTTTAATCCTGTTCAAATTTTTTAAGCTTCCCTCGATAGCAAAATATGCGTAGGAGAGTTTTTTATAGGAATTATATTTGTCACTAACAGCTTGAAGAGGGTGTATCGAATATGCGCATGCCCCCCGCTTTTCAGCATTAAAAAAAGCGGCCGACGAAACAGAACCGCTGCAATGACATATATTTTTATCTTTTATTGGCAGATTACGCATGTTTTCCCAAACATCCCCTATCGCCCCATCGGGTACAGTGATGAAAAGGGTGTCACTATCTTCTGTAATACCAGCTAAATCTTCGTAATACTTACTTCCGGTAAACGCTGCCGCTTCCTTGGCAGATTCCGGATTTAGGCTGTAATAACCCGATAAAGTTATTCCGCCTTCTGCAAGATATTTTCCAAGTGAAAAGCCGACCTTTCCGGCTCCAATAAATCCTGCTTTCATACTCATCACCTCCTGCTTGCCAGTGACAGTACAAAGCGCGCTCTTTTTTTCAGTACCGCTCCTATTGGATGCAGCCTGCAAATCCCAATAAAAAATATGTAATCTATGTGGTACAGCTCGTTCTAATGCTATCCACATACTAATATAACACCATGAAAGGATTTTGTACAGAGGGAAATTGTCTTTTTTTTGTCAAATTTATGGGAAAATACTTAGTTCAAATATATGAAAGGGAGCGCAGCGTAAAATGTTTATGAGAGCTGCGTAGTGCAAAAAATGTTTATGGGACATGGTGTAGTGTAAAGCGTTTACGGGAAATGGTATAAAATATGGTTCGTAAAAATCTCTTGTAAATAATAGGTTAGTAACCGGTCGATAGTCTCAAAAAATGTACAACAGTTTTTTTCAAAACTGTTGTACATTTTTTCATTTTATTTAACAATAGCCAACATGACCCACAGCAAATCAATGTCTCGGTTTGCCAAGCCACGCAGCGTCTTAGGAAACTTTGCCAGCCACGCGGCGCTTTGCAAAGCTATTTAAAACAGAACTATTGCAGGCACATGTTTTTAAGTAGCAATACAAGGAACTACCAGAATGGTTCGACTGTAGCCATATCGAGATGTTCTTTAGGAGTATGAGCGCCCCTGCCCAAAGGTGCAAGAGCCACAATGTCCATTTCAGGAATCGCCCCTGCAATAACCCCTGTTTCAGCGCAGCTATTGTGTTTTTCAACCTTTAATTTTTCACCGGTTAATTCAAAATATGTTTCATGGCATAAATTTTGAAGAGTGGAATCGCTGCGATAAGGCCATCCTGCAAAACTGTCTGTTACAATTAACTCAGCTTTACATAAATCAGATAAAGTTCCTATTCTTGAAACCACATCTTCTTTGGCAATATCTTCTGGCGCCCTTACCATCATATCCATCTGCATGCAGCCTTCATTAAACAATACTTCCATAGTATTGTTGGAGCATAAAATAGTTTCTTTTTCTTTCCAATCTCTTTTTATTACTCCGTACGGCATTAAATAAAGCAGGTTTGCTGCATTTTTAGATGAAATATCATCAGCCATTTGAGAATATTCATTTCCTTTATATTCTTTAACAGAAACAAAAAATCCGGTTTCTGAATCTGCATATTCTGACTTAATTTTCTTTTCTATCTGGGAAATTGCTTCAGCAGCGGCGTGAACTTTATCTTGCCTTACTGCAATCACAGCTTTCATTTCAGTCGCGATACCGCTGATTCGGTTGCAATTTATATATACTACATTATATGGAACACTGCTTCCCAGTGCGCACAGGATTCTCCCCATAGCTGTAACTGCACTGTAATGTCCCTGATCTAGCATAAGACCTGCATGACCGCCGAGAAGTCCTCCTACGTTTACTTCCATCAATTGTAATTCCTTGGAAATATCGGTAAGCGTTAACGGCAGTTTAACTAAGCATTGCGCAGCGCCTGCTGTTGAAACACACATTACATCAGGATCGCCGCAATCCATGTTTATCATTCTTCTGGCGCTAATCTTAGAAAAATCAACTTTTCTTATTCCTATAAGACCATTTTCTTCGCATACTGTAAACAGCATTTCTAAAGGAGGATGAACAACCGTCTTATCTTCCATCAAGGCAAGCATGTTCATCATGCCCACTGCGTTGTCGGCTCCAAGGGTAGTTCCGTCAGCATACAGATAACGATCGTCTACCAGATGAAGGCTTATGGGGTCTGTAAGGAAATTATGATTGGATCCCTCCTCTTTGGCTGCCACCATGTCCATGTGGGCTTGCAGCAAGAAAGCCGGAACATCCTCATATCCTTCAGTTGCCTTTACGTATACTATCAAGTTGCCTGCTTCATCTTCAAAATATTCATGTCCGTTTTCTTCGGCAACTCCTTTAATATAACTGCATAAATCACTTTCGTGGTTGGAAATATAATGTGCATCGGAAATCCCAATGCAGTACCAACGCCGATAAGCGCTACACCCATTGAACCTGCCGTTGACCATGATGAGCCTGTAGCTAAAGATACAATAGAACATAGCAAGCATGCGGTGAATAAGAAAATCGAAGGCGCAATAACCTTAATTCCATAGTACATCATAGTAGGAATTGTTCCACCTGATGCCCATGAACCGAGCATCATACCTACTACCATAAGAATCAGGCATGCATGCATCGTTCTGTTAATAGCTGCTAAAACACCTTGTTCAAGATAATTCCATTTCCAGCCGTTAAGACAAGCAATAAGGGCTGCAATAGCGCCTGCTAAAATAAGCGCAATATGAGCTTGGCCTCCCTCATCCTTTAAAATAGCCCACATAAGTAGGGCGAGCATTGCTACCATTACAAGTATGCATTGCCAAATAGGAATCCTTTTACCCATAATAAATCTTCCTTTCTCAATGAATATGAGGAATAACTTCCATCTTCATTTAACCATCTTGAAAGGCATAATTCAATGTAACTTAAGTTATTGCATGTATTAACTTAAGTTACATTTTTATTTTTTTAATATTTTTCAACAATTCTTTACAATTTTTTTAAAAAAATTTCCAAAATATTATAGATTCAGTCAGCGCAAACTATTCTATGGGAGGTGATTAACTATGGAAAAAAACTATGCTGCTCTGAATTCGGAGGATTTAAAAATTATTTCAGAAGCGCAGGATAAACTCAGCGCTAAAAAAGGAACTCAAATTGCTCTCGTCGCTTATGATATGAAATAAATTAATAAAAACTTAAAAATTATCTGGATTCACGAGTGTGAATGCAAAATATTTGCACTAAAAAAGAGGCAGATTTTTCTCTGCCTCCTAAATTACTTATTAGTAAAGGTTATACGCACATTTTCAGCGTAAATCCAAAACTCATTGATTAAGCGTTCATCTGCTTAGCTACTTCTTCAGCAAAGTTTTCTTCTTTCTTTTCGATACCTTCGCCTACTTCATATCTAACCATTTCAACGACTTTCATCGGCTTGCCTATCTCCTTAGCAACGCTTTCAACATACTGAGCAACTGTTAAATCGCCGTTCTTAACGAATTTCTGGTCAACGAGGCATACTTCCTTAAGGATAGCTTTTACCTTGCCAGGAATGATTCTTTCCAGCATAGCTTCAGGCTTGCCTTCGTTTAATAGCTGCTGTTTAGCAATTTCCTTTTCGGATTCAAGCCAAGCGGCATCTACCTGGGACTCGTCAACGAATTTAGGATTCATTGAAGCAACTTGCATCGCAACGTCTTTAGCGCATACAGCGATTTCATCTGCTGTAGCTTCAGTTTCAATACCAACGATTACGCCAATGCTTCCTGCACCGTGGATATATCCTGTATAAACAACGCCCGGAGTAGCCATCTTGTGAAATCTTCTGATATTCATATTTTCACCGATCTTAGCAATCTTATTGTTAAGAGCGTCAGCAACACTGCCTTCTCCTTCGTATGGCATTGCCTTGAAGCAGTCCATGCAATCGTTTTCAGCGGTTATAGCCATCTGAGCTAACTTCCCTACAAACTCAACAAATTCTTCATTCTTAGCCACGAAATCTGTTTCAGAGTTTACTTCAATAACAGATGCAGCCTTATGGTCGTCAGAAAAAGCAACTCTTACTAAACCCTCGGCAGCTATTCTTCCTGCCTTCTTAGCAGCCTTTGCTATTCCTCTTTCTCTTAACAGTTCAACAGCTTTATCCATGTCGCCGTCTGTTTCTACTAAAACCTTTTTGCAGTCCATCATGCCTGCGCCGGTCATTTCTCTTAATTCTTTAACTAACTGAGCAGTTACAGCCATTTTATTTTCCTCCTAAAATTTACCTTTAGTATTATTCTTCTGTTGCAGCTTCAACTTCAGCTTCAGCTTCAGCTTCAACCTCAGCTTCTGTTTCAGCAGCTTCTTCTTCGGCAGGAGTTCCCTCGTCAAAGCTTTCGCCTTGATTTGCTTCAATGATAGCGTCTGCCATTCTGCCTGCGATTAATTTTACTGCTCTGATAGCATCATCGTTTGCAGGGATTACATAATCCACATCATCAGGGTCACAGTTAGTATCTACAATACCTACGATAGGAATACCTAAAATTCTTGCTTCCTTAACTGCGATTCTTTCTTTCTTAGGGTCAACGATGAATAATGCTCCAGGCATTCCCTTCATTTCCTTGATACCGCCTAAGAATTTTTCTAACTTTTCAGCTTCGGCTCTTAACTTAATAACTTCTTTCTTTGAAAGCTTGTCGAAAGTTCCGTCTTCTTCCATTCTGTTAATGTCGTTAAGTCTCTTAATTCTTGTAGCGATTGTCTTATGGTTTGTAAGCATACCGCCAAGCCATCTTTCGCTTACATAGTACATTCCGCATCTGTTAGCTTCGTCAACGATAGCCTGCTGAGCCTGTTTCTTAGTTCCTACGAAAAGAACCGGCTTGCCGCTTTCGCCAACAGTCTTCATGAAGTCGTATGCTTCATCAATTTTCTTTACAGTTTTCTGTAAGTCGATAATGTAAATTCCGTTTCTTTCTGTGAAGATATAAGGAGCCATCTTAGGGTTCCATCTTCTGGTCTGATGTCCAAAATGTACACCTGCTTCAAGTAATTGTTTCATTGAAATTACTGCCATTTTTAATTCCTCCTGGTTTTTCCTTCCACCGCACCTTAGCAAAAATACTGCCTGCCCGTCATACCTGCCCGTGCAATTTTTGCTGCCGGTTATGACATATTCGGCTCCCTTATATCAGGGAAACGCAGCAACCATCTCTAATAAGGCGGTGTGTAAATTCTTTATTTTTATGATATGGGTTCTTTTGCACATATCACTTCAATACTATACTATAAAATCGTTGAAATTGCAAGGATTTTTTATATAAATTGCAAAAGATTGTTTAGTTCTTACAAAATTTTGTCTTCCCAAATATATTTTATCGCCATTTTTAAAGTAAATCGTCTGATCCTTCATGGAACTTACCTGTTGAAAATTGATAATCATCTTTTTAAGGCAGTGATAAAACCTCTCGTCTAAGTATTCCTCAATATCCTGCAATTTGCCATATTTCCTTAAGGTTGCCCCTTCGGTGACTATAATTACTATTCTGCTCGACTGCTCTATTCGTAAAATTTCACTCAGCGGAATTTTACTGCATTGCTCCCGGTTTACAAAAGGTAAATACTTGTCCTTGCCTTTGATGTTTTCTTTGTCTTTGATGCGATTGTCATTCATCCCTACCGCCTCCAGTCTCCATCATCATACGACTTATTTAGCCTTCTTCCACCTTATTATGACATTTTATGCAGATTTTTTTCACATTTTCTTCCAACATTTTTCGACAATTTCGACAAAAAAAGCCAAAGGTCACCGTTCTGCCTGTACAGTATACAGTACGATGACCTTGTCTTGCTCATTTATTTTCTGCTATACTCAAGTTTACTACGCTTAGTTTAAAATTTACATTACATAGCCTTTGATTCTATCTCTAAAAGAAGTTTTTCAGTAAAGTCTGCAACTGACATTTCGCCCAGTTCCCCTACTTTGCTTGAACGCACTGAAAGAGTTCCGGCTTCAGCTTCTCTTTCACCGATAACACAGATATAACTTACTCTTTCATTTCTTGCTTCTCTCAGCTTATATCCTATCTTTTCATTTCTAAGGTCAAGTTCAACTCTAAGACCTGCTTCCTCAAGTTTAGCTGCCACTTCTTCAGCATAAGGCGCAAATTTTTCCGTTACAGTCAGCAGTTTAACCTGTACAGGAGCCAGCCAGAGAGGGAATTTTCCGGCACAATGTTCCGTTAAGATACCGATAAATCTTTCTATAGAACCAAAAATTACACGGTGAATCATTATAGGTCTGTGCTTTTCGTTATCAGGTCCGATGTATGTCAAATCAAATCTTTGAGGCATCTGCATGTCTAACTGAATTGTACCGCACTGCCAAGTTCTTCCCAGAGAATCTTGAAGGTGGAAGTCCAGTTTAGGTCCGTAGAAAGCGCCGTCTCCTTCGTTTATAACAAAAGGCACGCCCATTTCTTCAATAGCAGCTCTTAAAGCGTTTTCAGCCATTTCCCATTCTTCGTCGGTTCCCATGGAATCTTCAGGTCTTGTTGAAAGTTCAACGTGATATTCAAAACCGAACATCTTATATACATCGTCACAGAACTTGGCAACGCCTTTTATTTCTTCATTTACCTGTTCAGGAAGCATGAAAATATGAGCATCGTCTTGAGTGAAAGTTCTTACTCTCATAAGTCCGTGCAGAGCGCCTGAAAGCTCGTGTCTGTGTACCTGTCCAAGCTCGCCGCACCTTATAGGGAATTCCTTGTATGACCACACTTTACGCTTATATACAAGCATCGAACCGGGGCATTTCATAGGTTTAACTGCATAATCTTCACCATCAATCTTT